>DATBLC010000066.1:0-20803 GCA_036555515.1 Binatia bacterium | reverse complement strand
TGTCGCTAGTGTGCGACCGAGAGGCGAGCCCTTCCGATCGCGGTCAATGGTTCTCTGCCTTGCCGGCCACCACCCCGTCCTCTCCATAGGTGGAAATGCCCGCCGGCAGGGCCTGAAAACAACCTTTGCGCTCCTGTGCCCACGCTCTCCAGGTCTCACCCCTCGGTCGCTGTTTGGTTACTTGGACTCCTTAATAAGTCGCTATTTCGCCGCCAAGACGCTCGTCAGCTTCGACTTTGTCGCCGGCGGGAGCTTGAATAGATCATCTACGAGTTTTTGTACCTCTTCCCCCGTTAGCGGGTTAATATCGAGGTTACCCTTTTTGGCTTCAGCGACGAAATCCGGGTCGACGAGAGTTTTAGCGAACGCGTTGCGCAGAATCTGCAGCCGGTCTTTCGGTATGCGGGGAGTCGTCACGTATAGACGGACGATGGCCGCTGGATTGATGGCGCCGGCTTTGAGGAGCTGGCGCGCTTCATCGGTCTTGGCGAGATCAAGAGCCAACGGGACGCCGGGTAGATCGGGCTGTTTCTTTGCGCTGACTTGGAGTAGTACATTGATCTCTCCAGCCGGGATGGCTCTAGCCCAAGCTACTTTCAAGGTTTCCCAAGCCCAACAACCGCCATGCAGCTCGCCGCCGTCCACGGCCAAACGCACCTCGTTAGTTCCTTTATAACCTTCGACGAGCTGGATCGGCAAATCGAGCGAGGCGGCGAGAATGCGCGGGACATCGCTGGTGCTGTTGCCGGGAGAGAGGCCGCCGAGTTTCACCGGTGTTTTCGATGCGAACCACTGATCGATATTTGTTACGCCGCTTTCCCGGCGCACGGCGCACACGGGGTTGTCTTGCACCGGCACGCCGAGAAACTCCAACTCGCGCATGTCGATATCGATGCCTTTCATGCCGAGGACTCGCCCCAAAATAAGGCCGCCGTTGAACATGCCGATCGATAAGCCATCCGGTTTCGCGCTGCTGTGCACATATTTTGCCGCTATGAATGTTCCAGCTCCGGTCATGTTTTCCACCACCAGCGAAGGGTTGCCGGGAATATGTTTACCCATATGCCGGGCCATGGCCCGAGTGTAAATGTCAAAACCGCCGCCGGCGCTGCCGCCGACGATGACGCGGATGATTTTCCCTTTGTAGAAATCATCGGCAAAAACCGGGCTCGTCAAAAAACAGAGTGCAACGGGTAGTAGGCGACGAAGGTAGCGCATGGATTCGACCTCCCGAACCGTCAATACAGGTAAATTGGATTGTTTTCAACGATGAATCTAGGGGCCTGAACTCCAAGGCGCTGTTCAAGTTTTTGCCGGCGACGGTGGCGAAGCTGAAGGACCGATCGAGTAAACAGGGGGAAAGTTCTTGCGGGCTGCTCAAATTGATCTCAGAGGCGCAATGTATGATGGAATATTGGAGTTTGGGCGTTGAACCTTCACTCCATCACTCCAGTACTCCAGTACCCCAGTCGATATGAGACTCTAGACCGCAGCTACGGCCCTACAAAATCGCCCGCACTGACGGCCGTTCTTTCATTCGAACCAGCCACTGGTTGAGCTTGGGTAGTGTGGGCGCCGGCATTGCGCCGTAGGCCTCCATACGCAAGAAGCGCGGTATGACCGCGATGTCGGTCAAACTAACATCGCCGAGGAAAAAGGGCCTATCGCCGAGCGCCTCCTCGAGGTAGCGGAGCAGAATCCTCAACGTCTGGCGCTTCTCGTCCATCACAGCTGCATTGCGCTCGGCTTCCTTCTTGAGCATCTCGCCGCGTAGCGCCCAGTAGGGTTCGTGAAGATAGTTGAGAGCGTAATCGACCAGGATGCGGCCGCGCCCGCGCACATAAGGATCCTTCGGCATGAGCGGCGGGTTGGGATATTTTTCATCGAGATACTCGTTGATGATGCAGGACTCGAAGAGAATTTTTCCGTCATCATCAATGACCGGAATTTTTCCGTACGGATTGCGCTTGAGGTGTTCGGCGCTCTTTTGTTCTTTCCTGGCCAGTGAGACTGTTATGCCTTCCCAGGCGAGGCTTTTTTCCGCCAATGCGATTTTTACTCGGTCGCAGTTCGATGATGGAACATCATGATACAACGTGATTGCCATGGATTTTCTCCTGAGTTTGTGGGTTTTGCCATTGCTGTATCATTCGGCCCGTCAAGCGACAAGAGCCGAAGATTTTACCGATGAAAGGCGCGATTGACTCCCCGGTGGTCGCTGTGGGAGAGTTGGCTTCGGCTTGAATGGAAAACGATCACGAGGAGGCGCTATGCCCGCTGTAAGACTTTCTACGGGCGTTGAAATTTATTACGAGTCCCATGGACAAGGCCAAGCGCTGGTGCTCATTCCGGCGACAGGCTTTTCTGGCGAGGTTTGGAAAACTCATCAGGTGCCGGGACTTTCCAAGTCAATGCGCGTAATCATTTTAGATCCGCGAGGCTGTGGCCGTTCCAGCCGTGTCGATGGTGTATGCACCATCGATCAGATGGCGTGCGATATCGCGGCGCTGCTTGATCACCTCGATGTGCCGTCAGTTCATGTATTGGGCCACTCCATGGGAGGCCGCATCGCCCTCGCGCTGGCGCTCAACTATCCCGGCAAAGTGAAAAGCCTTATTCTCGCAGCCAGTGGTTCCGGTCCGGCTGCCCGGCTCGGCGAGGATTGCGTCCCGGGTCTGCCTTACTTTTTGATGGTGGAGCTGATTGAAAAAGGTTTTGACGAATTTATTCGGCATGAAGTCTGCGACACGGAAACTTACTTTACCGACGCATATCGCCGCCAGCACCCTTATCGCGTGCGTTCATTCTACGAATCGCTCTGGCCGACTCACGCGAAGCTCCAAGACTATCTCCGGCTCTGCATCGCGCGGCATAATTGGGAGGGAACGCATCGCCTCGGCGAAATTCGTTTGCCTACGCTGGTGGTCATCGGCGATAAGGATATCATCGGCAGCAATCACGTGCCGCAATCGGAAGTGCTCGCGCAAAGAATTGAGGGCGCCGAGCTGAAAGTCCTGCCCGGACAGTCCCATGGGTTTTTTTGGCAGGCGCCTGAGGAAACCAATGGCTGGATTGCCGAGTGGGTAACTAACCGATAACCGAAACGTTTACTTAAGGATCGCTTTTAGCTTTTCCACCAAACTGCCATCAAGCTTGTAGACGCTCGCGATAATCTTCTCCAGCTCCTGACCGGTCAATGGATTGAGGTCGAGTTGCGCCTTCTTGGCGTCGGCGACGAACTCGGGGTCGCTCATCGTTGCCGTGAAAGCTTTGCGCAGCAACTCCACACGGTCTTTCGCTGTGCCTGGCGGTAAAACGAACGGACGCGCCGTCGAACCGTAGTTATGAATGCCCACCTCGATCAGAGTCTTCGCCTCCGCGGACTTCGCGTAATCGACGATGAGTGGCACGGTAGGAAGCTCGGCATGTCGCTTTGGCAGCGCTTGAAGAATAATTTTTAGCTCACCGGTTTCGAGTTCCCGGCGCCAGGTCGATTTGAACGATTCCCATGAATTCGCCAATCCCTGCACTTCGCCGTTGTTGAAGGCGAGACGGACGAGAGAAGTCCCCTTATACCCTGTGACCAATTGGATCGGTAGGCCGATTGTGGCGGTGGCGACCTTGGGAATATCGTCAGCGGCGGAACCGGGCCCGACTCCACCAAACTTTAGTGGCGTGTTGGAGCCGAGCCACTGCTCAGGGGTAACAATACCAGAGTTACTGGCGATACCGAGCACCGTATTGTCCTGCGCTGGAACGCCCAGATATACGAACTTGCGACCGTCGAACTCGATGCCCGGTTTACCCATCACTTGTTGAAGAATAAGGCCGCCGATAAAGTGGCCGATTGTGAGACCATCGGGTTTAGCGACCTTGAAAGTGTGATTCGCCGCGATGAGGCTTCCGGCGCCGGCCATGTTTTCGACGACGATGGAAGGATTGCCGGGAATATGTCGACCCATGTGGCGTGCGATCACCCGGGCGTAGGTGTCGTAACCGCCGCCGGCAGCTGCGCCGACCACGATGCGGATACTCTTGCCCTCATAGAACGGAGCGGCGGGTTCTGTGGGGCTTAGAGCGATTAAGAAAACGAACGAGATCGTGGTTAGGGATAATGCGAATAGGGCTTTCATCATAACCTCCTTAGGAGCGAGCCAGTTGGCTTAGAATCTTCCGCGGGCCAAAATTCCGACCCACGTACTGCATGAGCGCGCTCACTCTGTCTTCCGAGAACTTACTAACGCAACTGAGCAAATTACAAGCGCCGCCGCGAACAAGATCCGCAGGTTCATGATTTCCCTGCCGAGAAAGTAACCGAGCAAGATTGCCACCAGCGGATTGACGTAGGAGTACGTCGCCACCAACGGGATCGGCGCGTTGCGCAGTAGCCAGGCGTAGGCGACAAAAGCGACCGTGCCGATCAACGTCAAATACGCCCAGGCCATGGCCGAGCGCGAGGATACCGCGGACAGTTCGAAGCGGCCAAACTCTCCGAACAGCAAAGCAACGAAAATTTGCACCACGCCGCCGCCGAGCATTTGGATGCCCGTGCTAACGAGCGGAGACGACGGCAGTTTGGAGGTTTTGCTGTAGATCGAGCCCATGGCCCAAAATACCGAAGCAAAGATGACCGCGAGAGCGCCTTGGAAACTCTTCGCCGTCGCCTCGCCGGTAGTCCAGCCGATCAGCAACGCTGTGCCGCAAAAGCCTATCAAGATGCCAATGAGGGCTTTGGCGCTTGGTCTTTCGCCGCCCCGGCGTACGGCGTCGAAGAGCAGCATCCAGAGCGGGACCGTTGCCACCAGTAATGCTGAGAAACTCGATGGAATATATTGGGCGGCCCATACGACGCCTCCGTTGCCGCCGACCAGCAGAAAAATGCCGATGATCGATGCGTTACGCCATTCAGAGTGCGTCGGTTGCGGATCGCCGGCCACGCGCCGCCATAAATACAGAAACCCGCCCGAGATGATGAAGCGCGCGGCCGCCGACAGAAACGGCGGTATCGTTTCGACGGTGAAGCGAATGGCGAGATAGGTCGAGCCCCAGATGACGTATACGGCGCCCAGCGCCGACCATACTGCCAGCGCCGACGCCCCGGACTGCGCCGAAGCGCCGGCCACTTGATTCACAAGCTCGCTCCTTCAAGCTGCAGCAACCAGCGCTTGGCTTTGAGTCCTGAACCGCCGCTGTACCCTCCCAGGCTCCCGTCGCTGGCAATCACGCGGTGGCAGGGAATGACAATTGGTACCGGATTGCGCGCCAATGCCTGGCCCACCGGCCGGCTGGATTTGGGCCGGCCCATTTCTTCCGCGACCCGATGGTATGTCCAAAGGTTTCCTGGGGCGATGCGGCAAGCGGTTTCCAGAACATTGCGTTGAAACTGGGTGAGCGGGGAAAGATCGATGGGCAGATCGAAACGCAATCGGCTGCGGGAAAAATATTCACGGAGCTGCGCCATCGCTTGTGCCACGGCTTGGGAATTTCTCTCCAACCGCGCTCGCGGGTCGAGCCGTTCTAGAAACTCGGCTTCGGCGCGGCCGAATTCGACGGCGCACAATCCTTGCCGGGTTGCCGCAATGAAGAGTTGACCCAACGGCGAGCTCATTTGCTCCCAATAAATCACCGGAGCCGCTTGCGCGAACCATTCGTGTAGGCGCGCCTTGGAACGAGTCACGGCTGCCCGCGTTGGATCGCTCATCGTCGAGCGCAGCCGTTTGGCGATTTCGACTTCGTCGATGAGACGCCGGCTGGTCATATAGCCTCCTTGAAAGCGCCGCGGAGTTGCCGGATGGACTGATACACGTTGGCGCGCGCGCTGGCTTCCGAACAGCCGACGATCTCGGCGATCTCCGGATAGTCGAGTTCATTAAAATAACGCAGCGTAACACACGCCCTTTGCTTCGGAGACAACCCGTCGACGGCCGCATACAGTTGCCGTCGCATGACTGCGCGTGTCGGCGAAGTGTCGCCTGCGTCGATAATGTCTTTGAAGGCCGTCATATTGTCGCGCCGATGTTTCGCCTGTTTCAGCCTCGTGAGTGCGCAATTGGTCGCGATCTTATACAACCAGGCTCTCCGATTGCTATTTTGTCGCAGTTTCGGGAACGCCTGGTAAGCGCGCATGAAAACTTCCTGGACGAGATCCTCGGCGTCCAGCGTTACATCCGACCCTCGCGCTCGGCCTAGCAGTCGCCAGAGATACGAAAAAATTTCGTCGTGGTGCCACTCAATCAAATCTTCAAAGCGAGGAGTCATGGCGATCACAATACAGCTGGTATAACTTTGGCCGGGATGGTTTGTGAAATCGGGCGATCGGCCGGCCGGACTTGTCGTTATCTCAACGTTGGTGTACTGAAGGATTCTGCTGAAAAACCATCCGTTCATTCTTCGAGAGTGTCAGAGCCCGTCCTGAGTTTATCGCAGGAACGTACGGAGCGGCGGTTGAAATCATTGGAGAATTGCCGTTCATGCTGAGCCTAGTCGAAGCATTCCTAGGGTTCTTCACCAGAATCCTGAAACAGTCCTACGCAATCGATCCACGCTGATATTTCACGCGGGCATGGCGCGCTTTACAGTTCGCTCGATTCCCTGAGGATTTTTTCTCAGCGGTTTGAGTAAATCGGGACTGGCTGGAATCCGGACGATAGCCTGTGAACTCAAACTGCCGGCGCCATGCCTTTTTTCTTAAGCTCTTCGGTGGCGTTGGGGGTTTTATCGATGCGGCCCACGCCCATTCCATTCAGCACATGGTCGGCTTTGGTGAACTGGCAGTCGTCATAGGGGACGATTTCAATCCGATTGCCCCAGGGGTCGAGGATATTAAGCCTTTCATTGATGCTCTTGATGCCGGCCCGATCCATGGCGCGGCGCACCGCCTTCCGGTCGTCAACCACCAGACCGAAGTGGCGCTTGGTGTCCGGCACTTGCGTTCTGCCGAGCGTCAGTTGAATGAACTGGTCGCCGAGATCGATGAATGCATTATGATCGCCCCGGCCGCGCAGCGTGAAATCGAAAAGCGCGCCGTAAAATTCCAGAGCCTTGTCTAGGTCGTCGACTTCGAGGACCACGTGATTGATACCCAACACGCGGGCTTTTTTATTTGTTGCATCGCTCATGGGAAACCTCCTCTGTTTTTTTCCATTCGAAAATACATGGGCTTCACGCCGCAAAACATAGACTTTTCACTTGCGACTTACAAACTGCGCAATGGCTTCCCTTGACGCAATGCGGAGATCTGCCATAAGGGTAAGCACACCAGCGCACCTTGCGCTTCGGTCCACTCTAAACGTTTATTCCAAGGAGGTCGCGATGTGGCAACTTAGGTTTCCTCGAGCTCTGGCGTTAGTCGTGCTTGCCGCCGCCGCGCTTTCGAACCAAACGGCGGAAGGAAAATCATATCTGCTTGCATACATTTCCGACTCCGCCAATGCCTCACCAGCCTATTGGGTGGCGAAAGAGCGCGGCATTTTCAAGAAGCATGGTCTCGACATCGACCTGATCTACATCAGCGGCAGCACCCGCGGCATTCAGAGCATGATCGCCGGTGACGTGGCGTTTGTTGGCGCGGTGGGCACGGCCGCGGTCTATGGCAAGCTCGCGGGCGGCGACGTCGCCATCGTCAACAGTCTCACCAACACGCTCCCTTATTACATCATCGGCAAGCCGGAGATAAAATCGCCGGAAGGCATCAAGGGGCGATCCGCCGCCATCCATATTCCCGGCACGGCTGCGGACTTTGCCCTTCGCCTGGCGCTCAAGCAACTCAAACTCACCATGAACGATATTAAGGCGGTAACTATAGGCACGGGAACCGCTCGCGTCTTAGCCGTCACCACCGGCCAACTGGATTTCACGGTGGGGCAAGAGGCCGAGAGGCTAAAAGGGGAGCAAGGCGGGCTCAAAGTTATTCTTGATATGGCAAGGCTCAAAATTCCGTTTCAATTGACCTGTACCGTCACTTCACGCAGGTTAATTCGTGAAAACCCCGACCTGGTCACGCGCCTGGTGAGGGCCATGGCGGAAACGGTTCACTATTACAAAAACAACCAACCGGAGGTAATCAAGGTCCTGCAAAAATACACCCGGGGACAAGACCGCACTGTGCTGGAAAAGGCCTACGCCGCCTATCGCGATCTGTTGGTGGATGATACTTATCCTACGATGGAAGGTTTGCGGAATATCCTTGAAATCCAATCCGAAACCGATCCCAAGGCGGCGAAGGCGAAGGCCGAAGACATCGTCGACTTGCGCTTCGTCGATGATTTAAAGAAGAGCGGCTTTTTAGCGCAGCTCGGCGGAAAAAGCTAGCCCCGCGAAACTCTGCGGCAGGCGAACACCGCTGCTGCCATGCTCACCGCGGCGGCAGCGGCCCATGCTCGGCCATTTTTTTGTAAAGGCCGACAATTTCAGAGTCCCGCGGCAGCTCGCGAATCGAGGCCTCCACTTCTTCACCCGTAAGGGGCCGACGGCTCGCTGCCCATGAGTTTTTTAAACTCCTGGGCGAATGCGGGATCTTTGAAGGATTTGTTCATGGCATCGCGCAGCGTTTTGACGATTTCCGGCGGCGTTCCCGGCGGCAAGACGTAGGGCCAACGGGGATACAGGAAAGCGCGGAACAGACTCACTAACTGGCGCTCTCTATCATTCTTGGTCAGAGTATCCACGTCAGTGACGTTACTGAAACGCGGATGCGGTTTGCCTTTGGGAATGGTCAACGTGGCGTGAATATTGAACTGGCCTTTGTTTAGTGCGTCGGCGTTTCTACGTACGACCGTGTCCGCGCTGTTTGCCCTGGCGTCAATCTCACCCCGCATCAATGCGGCATCCATTTCCACCCCGCCGAAGCCGACGACAATTCGCGGCTCTTTAAGGCCCAGCAAATAGGCAAAAATACGCCCGCTAATGTAGACCGCATGGCCCACGGTTTGCGCTCCGCCGTGCGGTCTTTCGTAGTCGGTACAAACTTCACGCTAGTTTCAGCTATTTCTCCAGATTCATGACTCCCGACACCGGCCGGAGTTTTTTTTGCACGAATTGTTCCAGTCCAGGTCTCCCGCCATGTTCACGGATGGCGCGTTCGGAAATCAAATTAGAAATTTCATAAGCGACATTCGGCGCCGAGTAAAAACTATAATACCATGCCTCCTTGACCGCCTTTAAACCTATCGGGCTTTTTTCCGCGAGACATTTGGCGGTCTCCATGACCTCTGTGTCGAGATCCGCGCGGGCAACGACTTTGGAAATCAGACCAAGGCGTTCGGCTTCGTTGGCGCTCATCATCTTGCCCGTAAGCGCGTAATAAAGCCCGTGCTTTGGCTTGAGATGTTCCGTCATCACATAGGTGGTATCGCCAGCGGGAAAGTGGCCGAAGTTGACTTCGGGCAGACCGAAAAGGGCGTCTTCGGCGGCGATGGCGATGTCGCATCCCGCAACCACCGTGAGCGCGCCGCCCAGACACCAGCCGGTGATGCGCGCGATCACCGGCTGCGGCAGAGTCCTGAGCAACTCGTTTCTCCAGCGACGCACCATGTCCCGCACCTGGTCGCGCACTTGCCGCGGCTGCGACTCCATTTCGAGGCCATATTGCTTGAGATCCTGGCCGGCGCAAAAATTGTCTCCCGCGCCGGTAATGATGATCGCCCGGGTCTCTTCGTCGTAGCGCAAGTCGGTGAGCAGCTGGAACATCTCCCGGTGCAGTTGCGGACTCATCGCGTTGCGCTTCTCCGGACGATTAAAGGTGATGGTCGTGATACCGTCCGCCTTGGTGACGATTAGGGTCTCGTAATTTGACGCCATGGATTTATCTCCTTTTCTACTTTGATCTTCGGCGCGAAGTGAAATTTTTCGCTATGCCATCTTGTACGCCCAAAAGGTGGCACGGAAAAGCGCCATCCACGGCGCCGGAATTAAAAAAAAATCGCGATCTTGTTTCAACCCGGATTCCGCAGTTAAAAACTAGGAGCCCGGAAGCGAGGTGGAACCCTGGAGTAGCGAAGGCGTCCAACTGTGAAATTTCAAAGCCATTTCGCACTTACTCACATCGCTGTCCCGAGCCTTAAGGTTCCATTCGAGCACCGCTGATCGATGTCTACTCAGAGGCAGACGGCATCTCCGCCACATGCGGATCAGCCTTCGGCTGAGACTTTGCTACGGAGGGGTTCCGCCTCGCGCTTCCTGCTGAGCGCAACTGCGGAATCTGGGTTCACGAATTACGTCTAGCTGCGAGGGCGTAACACACCCAGACTGCGTCGCAATCCGGGCAAGCTCGCCGTTATTTCGAAAACAGTTTTTGCATCCGCTCGATGACCTCGGGCGGTTGGGCGACAATTTCTTTTGCCAAGCGGTCAAGATCGTTACCTGTTGTCGTGCTCAGATCCCATCCGCGTTTCTTGGCCTCAGCCGCTAGTTCCGGATCCTTTAAGGTATTCGTGAAGCCGTCGCGAAGAATTTTGATCCGCTCCGCAGGAATACCCGGAGGACCGATCACGGGACGGCCGAATTCACCCGGCGATAATAGGATAGAAGCCAAGCGCCTAACGGCCTCAGGCGTTTTATATTTGTCCATCAGCTCGTAAATCGTCGGCGCATCCGGCGCCCTGGGATCGCGGGTCTTGCCGCCCTGAACGAGCACCCGGACAAACCCTTGCTTTATCCATGTGCGTCCGGGCTCGCGGCCAAAAAAGGATGACAGGGTTCCCGCCCGGCAATGCATTTCGCCTTTCTCGACGGCGAGGTCGATGTCGGCGGCGCCTTGGTAGCCGACGACAATATTGAACTTGGCTCCCGTCGCGTCTTCCAAAAGTTTCGGGAAATAATGGTCGGTGCTGCCGATGCCGACAGACCCGCATTTAGGCGGCTCGATGGCCTTGCGCAGATCGTCCACAGTCTTGAAAGGAGTGTCCGACCGAATGTAGAGCATCTCGCTGGTCTGCTCGGGCGTGCCGATCCAGGAAAATTTAGCCCAGTCGAAGTTGACTTCTTTTCTGCCGATGAGCTGGTCGAAATAGAGGGCGGAAGAGATCGTGCCCAAAGTCAGACCGTCAGGCTTCGCTACGTTGTAAAGATAGTTCGCAGCAACGACGGAGCCTGCGCCGGGCATGTTTTGCACGATGAAACTCGGATTACCCGGAATATATTTGTCGAGGTATTTTGTGAGGAGCCGGGCCCAGGTGTCGTAAGCTCCTCCGGGCGAGAAGGCGACGATAATTCTGATGCTTTTGCCTTTATAAAAAGTTTCACCCTGTGCCCACAGGGTTTGAATGCACAAAAGGCCCGATCCAAAGCACAACCCCAGAATGAAAATTGTTTTCCTCATGGTCGTCGCAGCCTTCCTTGCAGAGGTAATTGGTTTTAGATTTTACTAATGAGTTCGTTATTTAGAGACTATGTCGCTAGTGTGCGACCGAGAGGCGAGTCCTTCCGATCGCGGTCAAATGGTTCTCTGCCTTGCCGGCCACCACCCCGTCCTCTCCATAGGTGGAAATGCCGGCAGGGCCTGAAAACAACCTTTGCGCTCCTGTGCCCGCGCTCTCCAGGTCTCACCCCTCGGTCGCTGTTTGGTTACTTAATTGTGGACTCCTTAATAAGGCCGTAGAGCCGCGCCGGATTTTTTCCCAAAATGCTGAGCTTCGCGGCTTCGTTGACGTCCTTTCGCTCCATTAGCATTCGCGCCGCGAACTGATGGCGGTCCCCATGCGGCATGTCGGAGCCAAAGACGATATTTTCTTGCCCGACCAGTTCCACCACCTGCGGCAAGAGAACGTCCTCCGCCTCCGTGCTAAAAAAGAGGTTTCCTCTGCGCACATATTCCATCGGGGGTAAGGCATGCTGCGGCGCCGTAAGCGAATGGAAGGTGGAAAGCTGGGTGCCCGTCCGCTTGAAGCGGTGTTCCAAGCGCTCGAGCACAAAGTGAACCCACTGGCAGCCTGCCTCTAAAAAGGTAATTCTTAGATTTGGAAAGCGATCCAGGATACCGCCGCTTATCAACGCCACGAGACCCATGAGCACGGGAACGAGAAAAGCAATGACTCCGGACGGATAAATGTGACTGTAGAGATTGTTGAGCGAGGGGCAGCCCCACCCCACGTGAACGGCCAACGGCAAATCGTTTTCGGCCAAAGCTTCGTAGAAAGGGAAAAGCGTCGGGTGATCTAAAGTAAGATCGCCGGCGGTGCCGAGAACCATCACGGCAACGGCGCCCAAAGACTTCGCTTCACGCACTTGCCGCGCCGCGCCCTGGGCGTCATCAAGATTAACAATCGCCGCCCATCTGATCCGTTCATTGCCGGCCAGCCGGTCGCCTAACCAGCGATTGTAAGACGACGAAAGCGCGCTGGCAAAGGCGTTGTTGGAGGTTAATGGATAAGCTAAAAACAGGCTTGGGTAAACCACCTGGAGCGCGATGTCTTCCTCGTCCATCGAGCGCAAACGGGCGTTAATGTCGGTGAGTTCCATGCTCTCCAAGCTATCGGGTTTCAGCGCCGAGTGTTTGGTCGGCTTGCCTTCGTAGCTTACCGGCGTGCCGAGATTGTTGCAGCCGCGTCCCACGCGTCTGGGAAACAATTCTTCATCGATCACCCAGTATGCCATACCGTCTCGGCCAATGACGCTGGGACGGCGCGAGCGAAAAGCGGGATCGAGGTATTGATCGCTGAAAGTAGTGGGACATTCCTCCACATGACCGTCGGCATCGATGTATCGCACGTGACTCACCTCCCAAGAAGATAATTGCGTCTATAGCAAACGCTTTGATTTCAGGTCAATGACAAAATCGCCGCCCGCCTGACGGCCATGGCTTCTATTCTTTACAGGCTGTAAAAAAAGGCCCACCTGCTTCGTTGCACTCAATCGCCTCGCTCCAACGTACCGCGTAAGTACGCCTCCGCTCGTCGATTTCTCGTGCGCCTCGCATCTGAGACCTTTTTTGAACAGCCTGGAATCAAAGTTTTTCAACACTCTGTTTATAAGTGGCCCCAATGCTTGTCTGTTTCACGGGAGTTGCGAACGAGGAATCCATCCGCATCTTGTTAGTTCTTGCCGGGCTTGACACTAGACTCTAAACAGTACTAGGGCTGGTTTATCGCCCCGACATATTCCGCCTGCTCAGGCTCGCGATCCTTGCGGCCATTCAAATGAGAGGAGGCCCTGCCATGTGTTCAAAAATCCAAAAGTTCGTATGCGTGATCACGGCGGCGCTATGCGCCTGGTCCGTCTTCTCTTTCGACTCGGCAATCTCCCAGACGCCCTTCTACCAGGGAAAAACAATTACCTTGATTGTCGGTGCCGGGGCCGGCGGCATGGGCGACATACGAGCCAGAGCCCTGGCTTCGGTTCTCGCCACGCATATACCCGGTAAACCGACGATCGTTTTCGAATACATGCCGGGCGCCGGCGGACGGAAGTCCGCCAATCATTTTTTCAATTCGGTTCGACCCGACGGCCTCACGTTACTGCGAGTGTCTAGCAGTATCGTGCCTTATGCGGTGCTTGGTGAGAAGGGCGTAAAGTATGACATCGACAAGCTGAACTATCTCGGTACGACGGAGCATCGTCTCTACTATATGTTTTTCACGCGCAAGGAGGCGGGACTGAACAGCCTTGACAAGCTGCGCGCCGCCAACGGCGTGCGTATCGGCAGCAGTCCCGTGGGCCACACAGGCTATATTCAAAGCCGAATCGTCGCCTATTTGCTCGATATGAAAGCCCCGAAGATCATTCCGGGATATGAAGGGCAGGATCTCGACGTCGCCATTGGCCGTGGCGAAGTCGATGGCCGCGTGGCAACGACGGGCACGGCTGTGCAGATGGACTTGCTCAATAAGGGAACGGCGGATTTTCACACATCGATCGAGATACCCAGGGGTTTCAAAGACGATCGATTTGTCCACCTTGGACTGCCCGACATCGAGCAATTTGCCAAATCACCGAAGGAAAAAAGGCTGCTGGCGATGATGCGCGGCTTTAGAGCGGTGGGCACGATCCTTATGCTCCCGCCGGGAACCCCGAAGGATCTTGTTGAAATCATGAAAGCCGCAGTGGAAAAGACCCACGCCGACCCGGTGTTTCACAAAGAATACAAGAAGCTAACGGGCGGTGATGATCCCTCGCCGCTGTCACCCGATGAGCAGGCGCAGGTAGTAAAAGAGTTGCCGCGCGATCCGGAAACGGTCGCGTTGTTCAAAAAATTCGCGGGCACCGATACGCTGCCCTCTCGGTAGCAGCCGGACTCGGCCGCGACGATGACGGGAGGCGATTGAGCCATCGACGGGCGAGGCATTTCACGCTAGCGCTGTCGCGGCTGTCGTGGTCTTTGCTCGAACGTTCGCCGTAATGGTCGTTTCGGAAAGTCCGTAGAGCCGGCAAGGATTTTCCCAGAGAATCTGGCGCGCCGTGTTTGCGGAAAGATCATCGCGGCCGATGAACTTGTCGAGATCGCCGGAGAACTCGTCCCAGGGTTTCTCGTGCGGGAAATCCGACGGCCAGAGAAGCTGCGTGCTGCCCATGAGTCTGGCGACGGTATCGAGCGTGCGCTCGCCGACTTCGCAGGAGTAGTAGAGATTGCCGTTGCGCATGATCTCGCTTGGCGCCTTTTTCGCCCTGTGCGGCCAGCGGCTCAAGCGATGCTCATAGCTTTCGTCGAGACGATCCATCAGATAGGGCACCCAACCGCAACCCGCTTCGAGGAACGCCACGCGCAAATGCGGGAAGCGTTCGAACACGCCGTGAATCATCATGCTCGTAAGCTGTTGCATCTGGGCGAAGGGATGGCTCAACGGGTAGACGCCGGCGAAACTCGTCATGTGATCCAGGCCCAATTCGGCGGCGACGCCGGCGTGCACGCCGAGAGGAACGTCGAGCCGCTGCGCGGTAGCGTAGATTGGATCAAACTGCGGTAAACCGTAACCGCGCATGGGGTTCATCACCGCTACGAGCATGCCGCCGACCATGCCTAAATCGCGCACGCAGCGCTCCAGCTCTTTGGCGGCTTCGGCCGGGTCTTGTACGGGCAACAACGCCACGCCCTGAAAGCGCGGACTGACGCGCAAAAAATATTGCTGCAACCAGTCGTTGTATGCGCGCGCCAGCACGATCGCGAAATCGGCATCGTGAAGTAAACCCAAAGCCAACCCCGCGCTGGTGTAAAGCACCGTCGCATCGATGCCGCAGGCGTCGAGAAATTCCAACCAGCGCGTGGCGTCGGGATGCTCCCGTTTGCGCGGCGTCAGCGCGCCCCGCGCCCAGCCGTCCCGGGGAAACAAGACATACTCCCTCTTGCCGTCCTCGCCGTGAAATTGGCTCGGCAGAAACGCACGGAACTGCTGGATGTTTTCAATGACATGACCGTCGGCATCGATCACTGGGAATGGCCGTTTCATCGCATTAGCCTCCATTTTGAATTGCCGGTGTAAAGAACCTTGCCCTTCGATGCACGCCGTAAATCTACACCGCTGTCGCGCTGCCACGCAAGTAAGAAACCAACGATTTGGTTGCTCTAGAAGGTTGTTTCATGGCCCGAGACCGATTTCCGGAGCAACGACTACGCTGGTAGATCGCAATTTTTCAGCTAAGGTCGCCGGCCCGCCGATAGAGAGAAATTATCGCGCCGAATGTAAACATGTCCGCCATCTTGCCTGGCGACCAACTCTTCAACCAGCTTCACCAAGGGCTTGCGCGCATCCAGATATTCTTTTCGCGGCGGCGCGGTTTTTAGCGCGTCGACGAATTCCGGGCCGGCGTAGAATCTTAATAGCAATTCTTCATCGGGCAGACTAGGTCCGCCGTATTGTTTGCGCACTTCTTCGAGCGGCGTATCGGGTATTTCGAACTTCGCCATTTCGCGGGCGCGGGGGCGGTTCAATATCTTTGCTTTGACCTCCGAGTCCATGTATTCGGCGCCTTCCTTGCCCCATAGGCCAAGCGCATACTGAATTACCTGGTCGGTGACTTCTCTATAGCGCTCGCCGGTCATGACGTTGATGGCCGCCTGGCTGCCGACGAACTGGGCGAAGGGCGTGACCATGATGGGGTAGCCCAGTTCGGATCGCACCTGAACGATTTCGTCCAAGACTCGGTCCATCTGATCTTCTTTGCCGAGCATTTTGAGTTGGTGGCGCAAGTTGGAAATCATCCCGCCCGGCACTTGATGGCGGTACCACTTCTCGTCGTATTCGCGCGGCGCTCCGACGGGGAGTCCTTCTTCGTTAGCTATACGCCGGAAATGTTGTTGCACCGGTTCGAGCACTTTTTCATTGACCATGGGTTTATAGCCCAGGGCCCGGAGATTGCCGGCGACATTGAACACCGAAGGCTGCGCCGAACCGTTGGCCAGCGGTGGGATCGACGTGTGGACGATGCGGATGCCTTGCTGTACGGCTTCCAACAAATTAAACGGCGCGAGACCGTTGTTGCAATGAGCGTGAAACTCCACCGGTACGTCGCCCGCGCTGTCGAGGAAAATCCGCGCCAGGGTACGCGTGCGCTCGGGAGTGAGCATGCCGCCGACGTCTTTGAAACAAATTCTGTAAGGTTTTAGCGCGGCGGCTTCACGGGCTTTGCGCCCGTAGTATTCGTCGGTGTGGCGCGGCGACACAGAATAGATCACGTTGACCACCGACTCCATGCCAAGGTTTTTTATTTCCTTAACTTCCTTCCCCAGCTCGTTGTAGTCATTCCAAGGGTCGGAAAGTCTAGTCATGGTGATGCCGTAGGAGACGACGGTCTTGATGACCAGGCGCGGGATGCACCGGGGAATGAGGATAAATCCTCCACTGATACCGCCGTGGTATCTTAGCCTGGTGTTTTTAATTTCTTTTTGCCCATAACGCACCCAATCCCAGGGATCGTCGCGCTGTTCTCGCACCACTTTCTTGAAACGGCCGCTGACGAAAAACTCCATGGCGTCGAAGCCGGCTTGATCCATATGTCTCAAGACCGGATGCATCATGCCGGTGGTCATGTTGTGCGCCCATAGACTGGTGTTGCCGTCGCGCAGGGTGGTATCGACGATACGAATTTCATCCATTGTGGCCTCGGAGGTTTCGGAGTTGATTGAAGCAATAGCACATGGGCGCGATGACACAAGCCTAGCGCGGCTCCGCAACAGCCGAAGAAAGAAAAAGTTCACCACAGAGTACGCAGAGTTCGGAGTATTTTTAATCAAAAATTCTTTTCTCCGCGCCCTCCGCGCCTCCGCGGTGAGTCATCTTCTTGATTGTTGAAGCTTGCCTTGACAGTCGTACGAGTCCGCGAGTATGAGTCGCCGGAGAGCGGCCGCTAAGGAGGACCACCAAATGTTAGAATTTGCCCGACGATGGTTTGTGTTTAGCCTGTGCGCCGGTGTAGTCGCAACGATCACTCTCGCGGTTCCGGCGAGGGCTCAGCAAAGGCTGAAACCGCTGCATATCGCCCTGGCCAATCAATCTGTGACGATGACCGCAATTTACGTCGCCAAACAGCTGGGTATTTTCGAAAGTTACGGATATGACGCCCGCGTTCTGGTGCTCGAACCAAGAGCTGCGCTGGCGGCGTTGCTCGCGGGGGAATTGGATTTCTACACGGCCATCGGTTCCACCGCGCGAGCGGCGCTGCGAGGACTGCCTGTTCGGGTTGGACTGGTTGCCCTCAACCGGCCGGACTTCTCGCTGGTGGCGACCAAAGACATTGCCAGCATCGAGCAACTGAGGGGCAAGGTCATCGGCGGTTACACGCCTCAGGGAACGGTCAACGTAGTTCTCAATGAAATGCTGCGCCGCAAAGGCTTTAAACCCGACGACTATAAAGTCGTAAATGCGGGCACCGCCCGGGCGGCGGCGTTGAGCAGTGGCACCATACAGGTGGCGGTGCTCAACAGCGTCGAGACCGTGCGCATGGTCAAACAGGGCTTTCATGTCCTCGGCCGAGCGGCGGATGAGTTGGAGTTGCCGCAGAGCGGTTTGGGCATGTCGGTGGCGAGCGCCCAAAATCGCCGCGAGTTTCTTAAACCCGCGGTGAAGGCGATACTCGAAGCAATCCAAATAATCGCCAAACAAAAAGACAAAACCGTGCCGGTGCTGATAAAGCAGTTGGCGTTGAGCCAGGACGATGCATCTTATGTGTATGATTCGCTCCACAAAGGTTGGGCGCTGGACGGCAAACCAACCGCCGCGGCGATGAAGCTCGACGCCGAGCTCTCAATGCGAGACATGGGGCTCAAAGAGCTGCCGAAACCGGAGCAGACTTATGATTTTACGTTGTTGGATGAGCTGGGGAAGAAGTGAGAGATCTTTGCTTTTATTGTGCTTGCCCCATGTTGTATACTATGAAAATATACGTTCATGATCGACTTCGAGAAGATCGAAGGGTTCGATTGGGATGCAGGCAATGCCTGTAAGAGTGACGACAAGCACCAGGTCAGCCAAGCTGAAGTTGAGCAAACCTTTTTCAACGTGCCGCTAGTGCTTGCCCTGGACGTGAAACATAGTCAGACTGAACCCCGCTTTCACGCTTTGGGGAAGACTACTGCGGGAAGGTTGCTGCACATCACTTTCACGCTGAGGTTTGCGGGGCGAAAAATCCGCCCCATCTCCGCCCGTGAAATGCATCGCAAGGAGCGACGAGTTTATGAACAAAGCACTCAAGCCAATCCCTAAGTTTAAAACTGAAGCGGAAGAACGCGCATTCTGGGAGATTCACGACTCAACTGAGTACGTTGACTGGTCCAAGGCGCAACATGCGCGACTTCCTAATCTGAAGCCTTCGACGCAAGCCATCTCCTTGCGCCTGCCGGTATCGCTGCTCGAACAGATCAAGGTTGAAGCCAACCGACGAGACGTCCCCTATCAGTCGCTGATCAAAGTGTGGTTAGCGGAGAAGACCGAGCAAAAAGAAGGGTCGGTCCGCGGGCTGACAAGACGTTCCAACCGACCGCGACCCGCGAGCGACTCTGAATGAACGCGCAACGATACGTTCGAGTCACGGCGGGTGACAGGGAGCATATTAAGCTTGCATGGATGAGTAGGCTTAACTAAGTCATCTATGCAACCCTGAATCTGGTGCGCCTGTGTCGCGAGGTGATGATCAGGCCTGAGGTGTGAGTTATTTGCCGATCACGTCAGCAATCTCCTCTTCTGACTTGTATGCAGCAGCACCGAGATCACTGCAATTTTGCTTTTTAGCCCAACACCTTCCTTCGAGACTGGTCGATGCATTCCTCGGGTTCTTTAGCAGTAGCATGAGAAGTAGTGCGCTGTAGTCTCGCTTTTCACTCGTCCGATGGCGCGGTCTTTTTTGCCTCTTGCTGAGAATTAACAGAGGTCGCGGCGGAATCCGATGGCGCCGCCGGAGGCGCGTACCAGTCCGATTTGGGCACAAAAATCGGCTTTTCCGGCTGTGATTCGAAGTGTGGCGTCATAATTTGCGTGCCGAATTCATTGAATGCATCCTGAATTTGCGCGTGCATCTCGGACAGAACCGCGGCGCGGTTCTTCCCCTCTTCGAGGTGCGCCAGCAACAGATACTGTACGTAAAAGTCGGAAAGCTCCCGCTGCATCACCCTTGGCGGTGGATCCCGGCGCAGGCCATGCGTGCGCGCTGCTCCCAACAGCAAAATCGCATGAACTTGGCGCCAGGGAATTTGGTAGCCGATCGTCACGGTTGTGGTGACGACCATGCCATTGTCGCCGGCCAAGCGGCTGTAATTGGTTGTCGCTGTTCCCACCAGAACCGAATGCGGAATGGTGATTTCTTCTTGCCTGGGCGTGCGCAACTTCGTCGCCAAAGATCCCACGTCAATGACTTCCCCCTCGACGTCTCCCACGCGCACGTAGTCCGCCGGCCTGACGCTCTTGGAATAGATGACAAAGAGACCGCTGATGACCTGGTTGATGAGACCGGTGGACCCCAGAGTGACCATGAGTCCGATTAGCACGCTCAAGCCTTTAAAAGCATCGGTTTCCGAGCCCGGGATAAAGGGGTAAGCCGCGACCAGCGCGAAGAGCCAGACGATGACGATGAGCAAGGTCTGTGTAGTGCGCGCGGTTTCGCGCTCCAGCCAGGGCAGCTCGAGCGCGCCGCTTTCGACCTTGTCGAAGACAATCCTGATCAAACGCACAAACCAGCGCGCGATCAGAAAAACGATCACGACGATTAAAAGTCCGGGCACCGCGCCGAGCGCGCCCTTGGCCAAATCCAAGAATAGAGTGATCAGAAACTCTTCGAGTTGGTCGGCCCAAGAGGCGGTTTCGGGGAATTGGCCGAGGGAGTAGACCAGCCACAGATAGACCAGAACCAAAAGGGCCGCCGCCCATAATAAATTGATGATGGCTTTCCCGGCCTGCACTATAACCGGGTGAAAGTCCGTCGATAGTCCGGGCGCCAACCTTTCCGGCGGAAATGTGATGAGTTCCAACCGCCGGAGCAGCCAAAGTTTAACACGTTGCAGAATCCAGACGAGGACCAGCAACGCGAGGGTCGCGACGGCCACATGCATCAGACTCGTTACCACGTCCCACCTCGCTCTCGCGCCAGCTTGTGCGCGCAATATTTCGGCATGTTTCCTCTCCGCCCGCTATTTATATATAAACTTTCCGGTCGCCCGTCCATCATAGGTGCCATCCGCAAACCAGATCGGCGTTCCAGGTTCAAGGTTCAACCCGGATTCCGCAGTTACTAATGAGTTCGTATTTAGAGACTATGTCGCTAGTGTGCGACCGAGAGGCGAGCCCTTCCGATCGCGGTCAATGGTTCTCTGCCTTGCCGGCCACCACCCGTCCTCTCCATAGGTGGAAATGCCCGCCGGCAGGGCCTGAAAACAACCTTTGCGCTC
>DATBLC010000065.1:0-10531 GCA_036555515.1 Binatia bacterium | reverse complement strand
ACTAGCGACATAGTCTCTAAATAACGAACTCATTAGTAATTATCTACAGTAATTATCTACCGGGCCAGCGGCAAGAGTCGAAGTGTTTCGCCAACGGTTTTTTATTTTTGAAGATCGCTTTGCGCTCATTTCAAGCAGCAGATTATTTCCGGCTCGGTGAAGCGGATCTTACGAGAAAACGGGGGGCGACATCGGCAGGAGCGAGCGCTAGTGATGGAGCTATTGCATTAATACAGCGGGCCTAAGCAACGGATGATCGGTGAGAGGTTTGGAGGTTTGGATGAAGGGTTGGTGAGCCGCGATCGCAGAGCGATCCGGGAGAAAATCAAGACTGAACCGAAGATCCTAAAGTGGGTTCACGATCTCGGTGCGAGGCTAGATGCTTAAGTCAAGGTTTGACCCTAGTCAATGGATTTACATGCGCGACATGGCGCGCAGTAATTGCCAGGCGGCTCGCTAGCTCTTCAAAAACGGCACGCCCAGGCGCATCAGGTCGTCGAAGGCATCCCAATGCACCATGTGCTTGCAACCATTCACAATGTGAAGGTTGATCTGTGGTTGCATTTTTTTCAGCAATTCGGCGCGTTCACCGGCGTGTGCACGGTCTTCGCGGCCAAATATCATCAATAGCGGCAGCTTCAGCTCGGTGAGCCTCTCCCATAACGGCTTGGCCGGCGCGGCAGCGCCCGCGGGGGCGTCGTGATTCTGGCGTTCCTGGTGCGCAATGAAATTGCGGCCGATCATGCGGCTGTGGCGCATGGCCACGTCTTCTTCCGAGATCAAGGCATGGTTGAAGGTGTCCGCCTGCAGGAGTTTACGGGCATCGTCCAGGGTCGGTTCCTTTTGTGCCATCTCCTTGTCGACGCGCGCCTGTACCGCTTCGTACTTGCCGACCTGCTCTTCCGTCTGCGGCGGCAGCAGCGAGCCGGTGCCAAGAATCATGATGTGCGAATAGCGACTGGGGTCTTCCAATGCCAGCTGAATCGCGAAGCCGCCCGAGCGTGAATGCGCGATCAGCGCGGTCTTGCCCAGGCCTGCGGCATCGATGAATTTCGGGATGGAATTGCGTTGCTGCGCCACGCTTTGCTTGGCGGGAATGTCGGAGAGGCCAAAACCTGGAAGGTCAAAGGAAACCGCGCGAAATCCGGCCTTGGCAAAAGGGCCAAGATTGCGCAGAAACACGTCCGCCGAGCTCCCAAGCGACGCACCGTGCAGAAACAGCACCGATGGCCCCGAACCTTCTTCGATATAACGAAGTTTCAGTCCATCGATACTAACGAACTTGTTTTCTGGTTTGATTCTTTCCACGGTATCCATGACATAGTCTCCTTATTAAGTCAGAATAAGATGCGAATCCGCCTGCGCGTTGCCTGTGGCCGGCGTAGCTGCTACATGGCGGCGTCATTTAAATCTGTATAGGAAATTCAAACAACTTTTTTTCTGACGGGAGCTATATCGCCGAACCGGCGAGGTGTCAATCGCGCGAGCGGTTACTGAAAATCGGGTTTTTGTTCAGCTGGCTCGGGCGATGCGGCGGATTTCCTGGAATATACTTTTGCAGGAAGGGAATGAGCGCTTTGATCCGTATATCGCTGGGTGCCGCCGGCATCACTGCTGACGATTACGGTGATCATTTTGCTCTGATAAAAGACACTTGTGGAATTGTAGGGTCTGGTCTGATATGCGTCGCCGAACCGGGAGCTCCGACGCCGGTTCTGAGCGCCAGGGCCATTTCCTCAGGGGTGCCGATCACCAGCAGAGTCGCGTCTTTATTAGGCGTCAGACCATGCTGCGTGAGGATCATCTGGGTCAAGAGATCGACTGCTCCGCCGCGCGACGAGATGCCAATGAGCTTACCCTTGAGTTGCGGGATCGTCTTTATTTCAGGCTGGGCCACGAGTTCGAATTGCGGTCTTGCATTAACGATGAGGACGAGCCTTACGGGCGCGCCCCGGACGGCGGCGGCTATGAGTGCGCCGGCAGCCGACGAGTAATCCACCGAGCCGCCAAGCAGCGCCTGCATCCCTACCGCGCCTCGTATCAGAATCGTTTCAAGGTCAAGTGCCTCGTCGCGATAAAAGCCTTTAAGCTGAGCTATCCTGAATTGCAGCTCGGTTACGGCGATGGACGTCGTCGAAAACCGTATTTTCTTTAGCTGCGCAAGAGCGGGCGAGGCGGCCCAAAATAAAATCCACAGCCCAATCATGCCAATGAACATATTCTTCATACTGTGGCTCAGCTTTCTTCAATTCGTCCGCAGGCCAAAATTCTCGGGCCGACTGCGCGGGAGCCTAACAAGGCGCTCGCCTAGCGTCAATCTTCCAAATGTATTGAACCTCTTGAACTTCTGGAACGACTGGAACGGGTGGAACGATTGGAACCCATTTCAACGGGGCAGTTTACCCTTGACAAGTTTAACGACATTAACCTAGAACAGGGGCCAATCCTCCGAATCGGAAAGGAGCGCTCCAATGTTCGCTAGAATCAGGCATGTCGCCGCCCACACGGAACATTACGACAAAGAGTTCAAGTTCTACCAGACCATATTCGGCATGAAACAGATCACCACCGGGTTGGTCGACGAGACGGGTCAATCCAATCCGAACCGGGGACATATCAGCGACGGCGTCATCGGCATGGCGCTGCTGGCGAAGCGGCCGGGGGTCCAGCAAGGTCTCGACCACTTCGGCTTCGAAGTGGAAGACTCCAAGGAGGTGCTCGACAGACTTAAACAAAAGTACCCGGGACTATTGTTTACGCAGGCGCTCAGCTATGTCCCCTTCGCGGGCATCCGAGCGCAGGATCCCGCCGGAATTCAATTCGATCTGTCTCAGAAAGGGATGGCGAACGTCAGAGAAGGGTATTTGAAGGACGGTTGGGAGCAACCGCGTTGGCTCAACCACATTGCGCTGCGCGCGCGCGAGCCTGAAGAGGTGGCGGAATTTTACACGACAGTTCTGGAGCTCGAAGAGCTGCCGGAACGCGCGGCCGATGGCGCGATCACGCTCACCGACGGCAAAGTGCGCCTGATAATCCGCCGCTGCCATGACGGCTACTACCGGAGCTTGCGCCAGGGTTTCGATCACATCGGTTTCAAGGTCGAGAGTGTGGAGAAAACCAAAAATGACCTTGACGATATTGCCACGAAGTTCCCGGAATCGGCGCCGCGCAAAATCACTCGCGGACGAAGCGGAGCCGATTTAGAAAAGGATTTGCAAGCGTGCCCGCTCGGAAAGCATGTATTCGCCGATCCGGACGGTGTGTTGTTGGATATTGGTGAATAATGCGGGACGGTCTTGATACCCGCCCCCAGGCGTAACGGCTTGGTCGCCGGCGCGATCTATTTGCCCTCCCGCAATTCACCGAACGCCTTTCGGGCCAAGCTAAAATCGGCAACTTCGGAAAGCGAGACCTCGCGCGAAACTTTCAGCGTCTCTTTGGCAGTGGCGATAAACTCATGCATCGCTTCATCCGACACCAGGCCGTTATCGGAATATAGTTTGACTACTTCGTCATGGATCAATCCCGCCACCACTGTGTCATGAACCCCGGACTCCTTCGCCAGAAGCCTAATGAACTCACCTTTGTTCTCCTTTAAAAAGCGATTGGCCAAGAGCGCTGCTTTTATGCTCCGCAGCGTTAAGTCCGGTTCGCCGCGGATTTTTTGCATCGTAGTAACGAGCCCGCCCTGAGGCGTTTTGATAATTTCTCGCAAGTGAACGAGTTCCCTGAAACCCATCTTGACCGCCATCTTGTTGTAGGGCATCGCCATCAACGTCCCATCGATCTGTCCGGCCTGGAGGGCGCTCAGCCGCAGGGGATGATTGCCGAATAACGCCCGCAGTTTCACATCCACCTCCGGAGCCAGGCCATACTTCTTAAGCACCAGCCGCGCCCCCACATCGGTGAACTCCCCTACTCCGGAGGTTGCCAATGTCTTCCCCTTAAGATCTTCCACCCGGTGGATTTCGGGGCGCACGACAAGGGAGAAATCCTGGCCGACGGTCAACGCCATGACGATGCGGAGAGGCAGTCCGCTAACACTGGCCCGCGCCGCGGACGCTAGAACGGTTGAATAATCCAGGTCTCCCGCCATCAGCGTTTGCAGCGAGACACTCGGCCGCATGACGATCAATTCCGCGTCCAAACCCTGGGCGCGAAAGAAACCGTAGCGCTGGGCGGCCATCAAGCCGAGATTGGGGACTCCGCGATTGGGCATACCTATGCGAATTCTCTTGAGCGAGGCGACCTCTTGTCCCCAGGCGGGATAAGAGAAACCAGCCATTATGACAAGCAGAACGGTCGCCACCAATTTTTTTTTGCCCATGATTTTGCGTATTAGCGCAAGCGGCGCGTTTTTTCCACCCTCATGTGTTACATTGACTCACCGGTCGCCGGGTGCTAACGTCCGGCGCATCGGAAGGAGGAGCAAAAATGGATTCACAGATTCGGTATCTTGCCATTGTCACCGAACGGCCGGACACCCTGGCGGGTTTCTACTCAAAGTACTTTTCGATGCGCGAACTGGGCCGCTCCTATACTGGGGACATTGCTCTCACCGACGGCTTTTACAACATCTCCCTGCTCAAACCGCGAGACGGCGCGAGGGAAGTGGGCATCAGCCACTTCGGGATCACCATCGACAGTGTCGACGAGATCGTTGCCCGGCTCAAAAAGTTCGCCCCCAAAACAGAGGTTCGCCCGGAAGCCGGCGGCCTTTGCCACGGCGACTATCGGGTAACTGATCCCTATGGCCAGATCGTCAGCCTTTCCACTCACGAGTTCCACACTCCCCGCGCGGAGCGCGGGTTTCCGTGCATCCGCCACATCGCCATGTGCGTTCCGAACAACGACGAGGTGCTCAATTTCTACGTCAACGTCTTTGGCTTTCGGGAATCGTCCACCAGCAGAAGAATACGAACCGAGAACAGAGTCGTACGGTGGGCGGCGGACGGCGAGACGGCGATGGCTATCCTGCCGGATCGCCACCATCGAGATATGAATGAACGTGAAAGCCCGAAGGACGGCCTCAACCACTTCGGTTGGCTCGTGACCGACATCGAGCGCTTTTTGGACTCTCTGCCCGAGGGCTGCATCAGCAAACGGCCGAGCAGTCGGCCGATGGCGGAGTACCGTGGCTTCGATCCAGACAGAAATCCCTTTGATATCTCGCAGGACAAGGGTTACGAGATCGACGTCGATCGCTGGGTGCACGGCTAACCACGCCGCGGCCCAGAGCTTTTCCGCTTTGCCTGGTTCGTCAGTGTTCCGAAATTTAAGCTCGATTACAAAGCGGGGAGTCCGAGTCCGGCATTTCCCCGAAGCGCCGTCGCGCCGGCAATGATCTTCGGTCTCTACCCGCGCAAAGGAACGCTCGACATAGGCGGTGACGCCGATCTCGTGCTGTTTGATCCTAAGACCAAGAAGCCAATTTACGCCCAGCGCATAGAAATTATTTTAAGGTTGCCGGCAAGCGGCTTCTCGATTAGTGTCTCTGATTCAGAAATAGGAGGTGGCCCATGCCCTTGGCAAAAGTTCGCGGCGTCAACATCAACTATAAAATAATCGGCAACAACGGCCCCTGGGTGGCGCTTTCTCCCGGTGGGCGGCGCGATATCAGCGGCATCGAGTTGCTCGCCGCCAAGGTGGCCGAGACCGGCTACCGCGTGGTGGTTTTCGACCGGCGCAATTGCGGCTCCTCCGACGTCGTCATTGATGGCGAGGACTCGGAATATGAGATCTGGGCCGACGATATACACGAGTTGCTCCGCCAACTCGGCGCTCTTCCTGCCTTTATCGGTGGCAGCTCCTCTGGCTGCCGGACTGCCCTTCTATTCGCTCTGCGACATCCGGAAGCCGTGCGGGCTTTATTGCTCTGGCGCGTCACGGGCGGCCGCTTTGCGTGTGAGCGGCTGGCGCAAGAGTATTACGGACAGTTCATCGAGGCTGCGAAGCAGGGCGGCATGGCCGCCGTTTGCGAGATGGAGCACTGGAAAGAACGAATCGCGGCTCGTCCGGGGAACCGCGATGCACTGATGAAAATGGAGCCTGCGCGATTCATCGACGTCATGTCGCGCTGGCGCGAATATTTTCTCCAAGGCGCAGACCTTCCCGTCATCGGCGCAACCGAAGCCGACTTAAAGTCCATCAGGGTTCCGGCGTGCATCATCCCGGGAAACGACCTAACCCATGGCCGTCAAACCGGCGAGAACCTCGGCCGCCTCCTGCAAAAAAGCGAGGTCCATGTGCTATTTCCAAAGCACTACGACGAAGCCCTAAGTCCGAGGGAAGAATGGGACGAAAAAGCGGGGGAAATGGCAACGCTATTCGCCGATTTCATGAAGAGGGCCGGTTAGGCAGTTAGACCGACCCCAAGATATTTTAAATTGTTCAGGCATGACGTTCTTTGTTGTCGAGATTTCTCCTTAGCAGCACGGCGAGCTATGAAGCATTGTCCGTAATTGACATAACGGTTCGGGCTTGTTAGAGGCAAATTGTGAGACGGATCAGTATCAGCCTCGCTTTATCGATCTTCTTTTCGTTTTCATCCCTTGCCAGCGTGGACGAGCTTGGGCCTAGTTTTGAGGGCGAGTCTCAAACCTCTCTCTGGACTGATGAGAACGACTTTTCCTCAGAGACTAACCGAGGCCGTCGCGTCCTGAAACGATCCCAAAGAGGGAGAACCTCACTCAAGAGCTTGCCCAAACTAAATACGCCGCCGAGCCAGGTTTTTTTTATCGGCTGGATAAGGCAAACACCGTTCCTTCCTCATTTTTCTAAGTCCAGCGTTTATAAACAGATAAACGTCTATCGAATCTAATCCTCTCATCAAATCTTGGCCTTTTAGGGTTGCGCGCCCCTTGGATTAGCCCGGATCATTGGATCCGGGCCGGCCCGCTCGCGCGCGCCCTCCCAGTGGATCCCGTTCTGATTTCTGTGCGGGAAATGTTGACGATTCTGATGAATTCGCCGAAAGCTGCGAATTTTTAGGTAATGCCGCAAATGGCCCTTCAACCGGGGTTATCTCGAAATTCTTGCGTGGCGTGAATATTTGGCGATAACCAGAAAAACAGCGGAAGAAATCTATTCTAAGAAAGGATCGAGCATGGAGATGATAGTGCCATTCAAGTTATGGACCTCCTTGGCGATTATCGGATGTGCGCTTGGGACCGTGACGACGACATCCATTCGAGCTGGTCCTTCGTCAAGCGCGGCGATCGTCGCACTCCGTGTCGCCCACCAGGAACTGTTTTGGGCGAGAATCGCCTTTGGTGATCCCGCTCTCCATGAAGCCGAGTCTCATCTCGCCGCGGCTTGGTCGACACTTAGAGAGCGGCAGTATAAGCAATCGATCTTCGCTGCATACGAATCAATTCAACGAGTCAGGGACATAAAAGGCGGCGTTCCCTCGCTCTACAGCAGTCGCTGGGAAAGAAAGAAGAGCGAGCCTGGAAACGCGCCGGAATCCTAATCGGGTGTTTAAAGTGGGATGAAGGTAAGAATTTTGAGGCCTCTAAGAATCTAACTACGGGGGATCTATGGCAGACTTACAATGGCACTCGGCGCAGGTTGACTCCATCCTCGGGCAGCTGGGTACGGATCCTCAGCAAGGCTTAACCGTAGAGGAGGCTCGACGGCGTCTCCAGGTATACGGTTACAACGAACTGAAAAAGGAAGCGAAGACTTCTCCGTTCCTCCTTTTCATCAATCAGTTCAAGAATACTCTAATTATTATTTTGGCAGTTGCCACGATCCTGTCAGCGATCATCGGGGACCTGCTTGACGCCGGCATCATCCTCGCGATCGTCGTCTTCTGCGCTGTGTTGGGATTTGTTCAGGAGTATCGAGCCGAGCGCGCGCTGGACGCCTTGAAGAAAATGCTGACTCCAACGCTTACGGCGCTGAGAGGAGGGCGGGAAGAGGAAATTCCGTCAAAGGAACTGGTCCCCGGCGATATCATCCTCCTCGAGGCCGGAGATAAGTTACCCGCCGACGGGCGTTTGATCGAAGTTCACTCACTGCAGTGCGACGAGGCGCCGCTGACCGGGGAGTCCTTTCCCGTGGAGAAAGATCTCAAAATTTTACCCGAAGCGGTGCCGGTAGGCGATAGAAAAAACATGGTGTTCACGGGCACCGCCGTCAGCTACGGGAGGGGTAAAGCGGTGGTGACGGATACCGGAGTCAAAACCGAGTTCGGAAAGATCGCCACTGAACTTGCGACCGTTTCGCAGGAGAAAACCCCTCTGGAAAAACGCACGGAAGAGATCGGCAAATGGCTTGGAATCATTGCCGTGAGCGTGTGTGCTTTGGTTGTCATAACCAGCATCGTCCGAGAAGCCATCGGTGGAACTTTGGATCTGCAATTCACTCTAACGATGCTGCTGTTCGCAATCGCTCTTGCAGTAGCCGCAGTTCCCGAAGCGCTCGCCGCCATCGTGACGGGTGCCTTGGCCATAGGCATGCACGAAATGGCAAAGCGCAATGCGCTCGTAAGAAAAATGCCGGCGGTGGAAACTCTGGGTTGCACGACAGTTATCTGTTCCGATAAGACCGGAACCTTAACCAAGGGAGAGATGACAGTGCGCCGGATATTTGGGGGAGGCAAGTCCGTAGAGGTGAGCGGCGTCGGTTATGCGCCCGAAGGCGGCTTGAGTCCCGCTTCTAACAATCCATCTCTGAACATGCTTTTTCGAGCCGGAATCCTGTGCAACGACTCCACACTTTTGGAAGAGGGAGGCAAGTGGTCCATCAAAGGTGATCCGACCGAGGGTGCCCTCCTGGTCCTTGGAGCCAAGGCTGGGCTGGAAAGGAACGAAACCAGAGAGCAATCTCCCAGGATCGAGGAATTTCCTTTTAGCTCGGACAGAAAAAGGATGACCACGATCCACAGGATCGAGGACGGCAAGCGCAGAGCCTTTGTGAAGGGAGCCCCGGAAGTGATCCTCGATCGATGTTCCTCTCTCTTAAACGGAGATGAGATAACGGCGTTGGACGGCGGCGAACATAAAAAGATCCTTTCAGCAAACGAGGAAATGGCTAGCGACGCCTTGAGGGTTCTCGCCATAGCCTACAGAGACCTTCCCGAGGCGGATAAGTATAACGAGGATCTCGCTGAAAAAGACCTCGTGTTTCTAGGCCTGATCGGCATGATGGATCCGCCCAGAGAGGAGGCCGTCGAGGCCGTGCGGGTCTGTCGCCAGGTGGCAATCAAGCCCATCATGATCACCGGTGACCACAAACTCACTGCCGTCGCCGTAGCCAAGGAACTTGGAATTCACCGCGAAGGCGACCTGGTATTTACGGGGGAAGACCTGAGCAAAATTGATGATAACGAATTCGACCGCGTCGTCGATAAAATCACCGTCTACGCCAGGGTCTCGCCTCTGGATAAGCTCAAGATCGTCAAGGCGTGGAAGAACCGGGGCGAAATCGTTGCCATGACAGGGGACGGTGTCAACGATGCCCCAGCCTTAAAACACGCCGACATCGGCATAGCGATGGGCATCACCGGCACCGAGGTGGCTAAAGAGGCAGCGGACATCGTTTTAAGCGATGATAATTTTGCCACAATCGTCCGTGCCATCGAGCGGGGCAGATGGATCTATGACAACATCAAAAAATATTTGACCTATCTCCTCAGAGCGAATATTACCGAAGTCGTGGTTTTGGGCGGCGTTGTCATGGTCATGGGCCCCGCGTACTTGCCGCTGCTTCCGGCGGCGATCCTTTATATAAACCTGGCCACAGACGGGCTTCCAGCGCTCGCGCTGGGTGTCGCGCCTGCGGATCCGGATATCATGCAGAGACCTCCGCGCGATCCTCGGGAGAGCGTGTTTTCAAAGGATATAAGAACGCTGATCCTGATGGCGGTCATCATCGAGTGCCCCATATTCCTGTGGATGTTCTTTCGCTCTCAACCGGATATGGAACTTGCAAGGACTCAAATATTTTTCATGTTCGTTTTCATTGAGCTCATCATCGCCATTAACTTTCGCTCTTTGAGATACAGCCTTATACAAGCGCCTCCGCACAAATGGCTCGTGATCGCCATCGCATGGGAACTAGCTCTGATAATTGTGTTGATCCAATTTCCAGCAGTCCGGAATGCCTTCGGGATCACCATGCCGTCAGCCAGTGATCTTGGGACAATCTTTGCTCTGGGCATCGGCATTGTCATAGCGATCGAGATGGCCAAGGCCCTGTTCAGAACGAAAGAGCGCACCCGCAGCATGGCGCCTTATGCGGAACGGGGGTACCGATAACCAGACCGGCCAATTTTTGGTCCGTCATAAACGGAGTCTGGTCGTCCCGCTGACATTGTCCCGCTGATGGACGTTGTATTTCCCAGGCGCCGAACTTACAGTGATCGGCGCCTGGGAGGTAACTGAAATCAGTTATTAAGGAGTCCACAATTGAGTAACCAAACAGCGACCGAGGGGTGAGACCTGGAGAGCGCGGGCACAGGAGCGCAAAGGTTGTTTTCAGGCCCTGCCGGCGGGCATTTCCACCTATGGAGAGGACGGGGTGGTGG
>DATBLC010000064.1:0-4849 GCA_036555515.1 Binatia bacterium | reverse complement strand
CTCGATCAGTTCAATTTTGCTGTCGGTGGGCTGGAGCCGGCGGAGAGTCGCACTATTGAGCGTGCTCTTCTCGCTCATGACGCCGCTCGGCGTCCTGGTCGCTTATCTGTTCTTCCGCACGCTTTCTCCGGAGAATATCGCAGTCGCCATCGGCATCTCCTCCGGGACGTTCCTGGCGATTGCTACCGCCGACATCCTGCCGCAAGTTCACCGCATCGAAGAACGCAATCCGCTGACGCTGATTTTTCTGATTCTCGGACTCGTGGTCAGTTGGATCGGCCGCGTCGTCTCCCACTCATAAACTTGAAGTTTTTCACGCTGCAAGTCGACTCACCTTGCCGCGGGAGTCGACCGGAGAATTCTCAAGGCCTCCCTTAGGTGTGCAGCGGCTTCGTCGCTTTTGCCCAGCTCCGACAGTGCGCGCCCGAGGCTTTCGTGCGCCTCCGCATCGTCACGGCGAACTCGCGTGGCATCGCTCCGAGAAATGCCGGAATCGAATTTCGTAGCTGCAACGGGACGCAAAATATCGAACCGGCAAAGTCGTGACGGTCCGCTGAATCTTGCCGGGGCATGGGTTGGCTCGAGCGTGTTCTTGCCGCCAGCCGGGCTTTTTTTGATTTCATTTAGACAACGGCTCGAAATTTTATTTTCTTCGACGATTGCGGCGTGAATTTTTCACCGAACGCGATTTCGAATCCTGCAAAGCTCCCGAGCGAAGTTGAACCCCAGTGTGGCCGGCAACCTGCAGCCTTGGAGTACCCAACCATTGATAAGCCAGCTCTCCGGTCACCCCAACGATGAGCGCCAATAATAGCAGCACCTGATAAAATTCGTAGTTGCCAAAAATAAACTTCAACTTGAGCGACGGGACGCCGGGCTCCATCACTCCCTGAAGACCATACCAGGCTCCGGCGGCGGCGAACACGGCGCTATACAAAATGCTTCCCAACACCAGCGTTCGAGCCGCAGCTCCCTTCCAACCTTCCAATTGCCAAACGGCCGGCAAGCCGAACACAAGGACTGCATACAAAGGTAAAAAGAATCGTCCCATGCCCCAGCCCACGGAGCCGTGGTGCTCCATCGTGACGATGAACAGAAAATGGCCCGCCGCCAATGTTATCAGCAGTTTTCTCACCGAAGGATCGACGGAACTCCAGAGAACCAGACCCACGGCACCTATCGCGAACACAGGAAAAAGCGACAGCAAACCATATTCCGCGTGCCAAAGGTAAAAGCCGGTCTTCTCCCACGCATTGAACACATCCAGCGGCGATGGGTAATTTTTCTCGAATCCACCGGCGGAGTAACCGGTCGCCCACACCGAGCCAAAAGACATCATGTTGGCGATCGGCAAAATGGCCAGAGTCGGAAAAAATCCTGAGCCGAAGAGAACGATCTCACGACGTGCCGGTCTCGCGGCTAATATGAAACAACAAATAAGCAGCACGACCGCGAGAACCAGGTACGATGTCACAACGCTATATGCGAGCAGCAATCCCGCCACAAACGGACTGAGGACAGCCGCGACGCCTGCTTGTGCTCGGCGGCATAACCAGACAGTCCCTCCAACGAGGATCAGTGCGACGGCAAGACTATCGTGATACAGCACGCCCGATGCGGCCCACCAAGGGCTGCAAAGAGCCAATACGATGCTCGTCAGCAGCCCTAGCTGCCATGGCACTCCCCAGCGGCGGGCCAAAATAAAGACGCACATGACCCCGAGCGCGCCTAGCGGCGCGGTCAGCAGCCAAACCAGCCATCTCCAGACGAAGCGTTCGTGGGTTTCAAACCGCCATCCGAGGTTGACGAGCGCGGCATACCACGGCGCCGCCAGGAGAAACTGCCCGGGAGCGTGGTTCACATGGTAAACACCGCCATGAGGAAAAATATTGAAGAGATATCGAAACGAAGGAGTTTTCGTATCAAGATTTTCGAACATGATGCCGTTCATGTTGCCGCGGACAAAATGCAGACGCCCCCGCTCGACTAGCGACTCGAGGACTGCGCCTTGGAGGGCAAAAGGTCTTTGCTCCAACGACGCAAATAGCGCCCACGAAGCCAACAGAATACCGATCGCCAATCGGATGTCGCGGCGGCGGTGTGAAGGGCTGTCTTCGAGTTTTATCAACTTTCAATCCTGGAACGTGAAGCGCAAACGTAAGATTCTACCGGGAGTCCCAAGAATCTGCACTCTGTGCGAAGGTTCACCGGTTATCGAGTCATCTTCCCGTTGAAGTCGTGTCAATCGCGCGGCTCTAACACAGCACAGAATCCAGGTCGGTTCAAACAAGAGCCTTTATGCCACCGCATAATTGCAAAAAATCGTCGACTCGTCGGTTTGAGAGAGAAATGTCGGCCTTTTGCCGTCCAATCACTACTATTCAAGCGCCGGATCAAGAAAAGGCGTGCCGCACGCTTGACAATTTACGGAAGGTTCTGGTTTATCTTGGGCCAGTCTATGGCCAACGCTCTCGCCTGACTCCAACCGGTTCGGACATGGATTGAACATTCTCGCGTACGAATAGCGATCGTGACCGGCCAATTTAAAGAGCACTTCAGCATTCAATCGGATGGCACCAGCACTCGGTTTCATGCCGGGTGGGCAGCCTTCGATGCGGATTGGCGCGAACCGGAGCGACGAAGACAATCTTTGGCTACCTGGGCGATGCTTTGGAGCGTTATTGTAGTAGTCGAACTTGCGCTTCACTTCGTGGTGCCGCACAGCGCTCTTCGCGCCAGTGACCTTCCCGCCGGAGCCCGCTTCCTTTTGTTGTGCTATTCGTTGACCGTCCTCACGCTTTTTTCAATTCTTCCAGGCGCCGTAATAAAGTTCGCCCGCACGAGTCTGGTCCGGCTTGTCCCGGCTCGCCTTATTGCGCTTTGGTTCGGACGCGGCTGCACGGTGCTAGCGGTGTGGCTGGTGCTGATCCTGTACGGCGCAAGTTGGGGCCTATTCTGGCAAACCGGCAGCTTCATCGACTCTCAAGTATTCATCTTTTTAGCCCCTCATCCGCTGCAGGTGATTCATTGGGTCGACTTGGACGTTGCCCTGGTCATCATCGCGGCCTCGGGCGCGGTGACGTTTGTGGTTGTTCACTGGGTTCCGCGACCGGCGACCATGGCCAAGCTTTCTACGAGCACGGTTTTGCATCACACGCGAGTGCGATTTATGACGAGGTCATGAAGGTTCCGCTGATCATTCGCGCGCCTAGCCTCAAACCCCGACTGGAGGATCGCCTGGCCCAGCATGTCGATATTGCCCCTTCCATCTTTGGATTGATGGGGCTGCCTAGCCATCCGAGTTTCCAGGGTATGGACCTGTTCGCCGCGCCGCCGAACCCTAGCCGGTCCGCATACATGGTCGCGCAAACTCCCGATGCCTATCAATACGGTATCGTTCGCTCAGGCTTTAAGCTCATCTACGATGAACGCCAAAAAGAGTATTTGCTGTACAATCTCTCTATCGATCCGAGCGAAAAAACAAACCTTGCGACCACCCGCGCCGATTTAGTCAATCATCTCGCCAGCCGCCTAAAAGCTTGGCGCAAGCTGCAAATCGACTACTATTCCGACTCGGCGCTCCACAAACGGGAATACCCGCCGATTCTCGAAGACTAATCGACCAGCCTGGTCGTAATCTCGCCTGGGGCAATTTGGCAACAAGAAAACGAGCAAGAAAAACGGCAAAGGCCAAGTCCGAGCCGGTCCAGCGCATGACTGAGCGACTGGACGCTGTCGAAAGGAACACGCGAAGCAGCGCCAAATGGACCACGGCGATTTTCTCCCTTCATACCCTGGGTCTAGCTTTGATTTTCAATCCGCTGCAAGGAAGTCTAAGTGGCCAGCCCCTGATCGACCAGGACTGGGGTCTGCACTACCATCATCTGGTGTCGCTTGATGCATTCTGGCGTCGGGACGGCATGTTGTGGGGCTATAATCCCTATTTCATGGCTGGTTACCCGTCGAACACCATTCATGATCTAAGCATCAAGTTTTTCGAGTTGGTCGCGGTCGGCTTGTCATCGATCGCGTTGACTCCTATCCAGTGGTTCAAGACCATTGCGTTTGTGGCAATGGCAAGCGTGCCCTGGACGATGTACTTCGCCGCACGGAATTTTTTCGCTGCTGACAGCAGCAAAACGGTCATTGCCGCCGCCGCGTCACTTCTCGGAACCATTTACTGGTGGAATTCTTTACCCCGAGAGATGTTTTTTTACGGCATGATCGGCTTCGCGACAGCTTCCTATCTGAGTGTTCTGGGGGTCTCGCTGCTTTTCCGGCTGCCTATGCAGCCTACGTGGTTCACTCCGATACATGTCGGCTGGTTGCTTTTTGCGGCTGCGATTTTGCCCCTACATGTACAATCGGTTGTCATTTTCGCACCGCCGATGATCATGCTGTTGTGGGTTCAACCGCGCCTGTTTACCGTCCGGGTGATGGCGTGGATTTTTTCTGGCGCGGTGGTCGCCTTGCTCGTCAATATTGCTTGGCTGATCCCGGCCGTCGATCATCGAGCCGATGACGTCTCCGCCGCCATCGTCGAGCAACTCCCGCTCTTCACCAGCGCAAACCCGCTCACGTTTCTGCTCGATTACCTCGGACCGCAGGGTTTTTGGACATTTCGTCCGGGCTTCGCGGAAAAAGGGTTACGCATCGCTCTGCTGCTACTGGGCTTGGCCGGAATCGCCGAACTAGTGCGCAAAAAAGCGCGCACTCTAGCCGCGATGCTGATCAGTGCTTTATCGGTGTTGTTCGCGATCACCTATCTTGGCGGCCTAATACCGCCAGTCGCCGCCTGGCAGCCACTACGCTTCAAAGTGCCCTTCGATCTCGTTCTCGTCCTAGCCGC
>DATBLC010000063.1:0-79042 GCA_036555515.1 Binatia bacterium | reverse complement strand
CGCGCACGCGCTTCCAGCCATCCAAGCGATGAGCGCCGCCAGTGCCGGAGGAAGGAAGAAAGTCATTCGATTCATAGCTGCGTCCCTTCGAAGGAAGTGCCGCCTGCTTACCTCTGCCTTGCCGGCCACCACCCCGTCCTCTCCATAGGTGGAAATGCCCGCCGGCAGGCCTGAAAACAACCTTTGCGCTCCTGTGCCCGCGCTCTCCAGGTCTCACCCCTCGGTCGCTGTTTCGTTACTTAATTGTGGACTCCTTAATAACTAGAGGGTGTCGCCAATTTGATTGATCCTTTTGTCTCTCGGCGCTTATCGGTCAATCACAAGCACGCCTTTTTCCGTTGCCCAAATAATTGAATTCGCCCAGTCATAGTCAAAATGAAAGTAAGATCAGGCGCGACTTTTTCATTTCAGCCGGAGGAATCTTAGCGCCCTCTTGCCGAATTGAAGATCTCTTCCTCGACCAGTCTAATCGATCTCCAGCGCCGCGACGGCGCAGCCCGTCGACCATGCGGGCACGGGTTGGTACGCGAGCAATGATCCGCGCGCGCCGTTTGCCGCGCCGGCGACAGCAATCCAGGTGCGTATTTCATGCCCACCTGGCCCGGCTTCCGCTTCAAGCTTCTCTTTGGGATAATGCAAGAAGCCATCGATTCGGCCGCCGATGAACGCGTCGAGAAAACGCCGATCGAAGTCGATGCCGATTCGTCCCGACTCCGGCATTGCCGGCCAGTGCGAGAGCCCGCCGCTGCCCAGCAGCGCGACGCGCTCCGGCCAGCGATCCACCATGCGCCGGATCGCTCCCCCCAGTGCGTGGCAGCGATGCAGCGGCGCGGGTATGCCCGCAAGGCAATTAACAATGATAGGGATTACCGGCAACTCGGTTCGGAGCATGTGGAGCGGGAGCATCACGCCGTGATCGAATGCCATCTCCTGAGAAGTTGATACGTCCACGTCTTCCGCAACGCCCTCCGCGAGCGCGCGGGCGAGCTGGGCGTGGCCCCGCACGCCCCGGCGCGGAATATTGACGAACTTTTCGTCCGTCGGTCCGAAGAACTCGTCGGAGATGCCGACGCAAAACGAAGGCATATTATCGAGAAAGAAATTCGCCCAGTGTTCGGATGAGACGACGACGCATACATCCGGTTGAGCAGCCGCGACCCGGGCGCGCAGTTCATCGTAGGCGCGGAAGATGGGCTCCGACTCCGCCGCCGGTGGCAGCGAGGGCCGGCCGGTTATACCAGGCGCATGACTCGCGGCAAAGGCGGCGACGAGGCTCATGGCTGTTTCTCCCGCAGGATTGCAAGATAATCGGGAAAGCTCACGCCGAGTGCGGCGGCCAGCGGGCCCAGCAGCAATGAATGCACACCCATCTCGTAGAGTAGCCGGAAATCGGTTGCCATGACTGCGCGCTGCTCGTCCTCCGTCAACCGGTACTCGGCGATCAGTTTTTCGCGCTCGTCGAGGAAGCGATGCCACGTCTTCGGGTCACGATTGACGTGGAACAGAAGCTTCTGGACTTCGTAAAGACTCATGGCGGCTAAACCCTTTATTTTCGTCCCGCTTGCTTGACCGCTGCTTCCGCATAGGAGAGGTCGACCAGTTCCTTGATTGGCTTCATCGCCTTGTATTTCAAGTAGCCAAGACGCAGGTTGAACTCCTGCTGTGACATCATTTCCTTTTCTTCGAGCTCCAGGTTCGCACTGAAGACGGGCGCCCGTGTCTTGAGCAAGACGGCAGCGGCAACGCCAGTGTGCTTGCTGATGATCTCGGTGTGCACGGGCGCTTTCCAAGCGTTAGGCTCGCTCAAATCCCTAACCGCGCGCAGATAGCCGTTCATGAACGCCCTGGCAGCGCTATCGTTCTTTTTCACCCAATCGTTGTTCCAAAAGGCGACTGTTATCGGTACCGGCTTCGCGCCGGGTTTCGCCTTGAGCGGCCGCACGCCGATGTTTTTCTCCTCTGCTTGGGTCGCAAAGGGCTCCGTGATGATCCCACAATGGATGGCGCCATTGTCCAGGGCAGGCAACATTTCCGGAAACGGCAGTGTCTTGACGTCGACGTTGTCGATCCTGAGTCCACCCGGTTTCAACACTTCGTCGAGCACCCATTCCGTCGCCACGCCCTTAGCATTGATGGCGCAGGCTTTGCCGCGCAGGTCGGATACGCTTTTGAAGCGGCCCGCATCGATCTCTGCTTTGCGAACCACAAGGTAATCCTCGACGTAGGCAAAGTGCATTGGCGCGACAAAGGCCACGGGTAGCTTTTGATTTGCCGCGTTAAATGCCGCTGCGCCCAGGGCGCCGCCGCCCACTTGCAAGTCGCCGGTTGAAACCTGAGTGAGTATCGCCGCGCCACTCGGCAAGCGCACGAGTTCGGTGGTCAAACCTAACGCCTTGAAATGGCCCCGCTCGTGGGCGACGAAAAGCGGCGCAAACGATTCGGATGGAACGAAGCCGATTTTCACCACCGGTTGCGCCGAAGCGGAACCGACGAACCAGAGCGAAATCGCAACTCCAAGAACCAGCATTCCTTTATGCCACAACGTCTTGCCGCTCATATGCTTTCCTCCTTCATCAAGATAAGGATCAACATCATAAGAACATAGCAGCGCTCGACCGCTGGTGCCAAGGCATGAGCCACCGCCCGATTCGCTCTAGCCCGAAGGTTAGAGTCCATCCGAGGGTGCCGATCACGACAAAAGCCGAGAACAAATTATTCGCGGAAAAGGTCTGGCCCGCTGTCCAAAGGAAGGCTCCGAGTCCCTCGTGCGCCGCGGTCAGCTCGACGGCGATCACGAGCACCAAAGTGAGTGCCAGCCCGATGCGCATGCCCGTGAAGATATCGGGCAAAGCCGAGGGGAAAAGCACGTAACGGAACAAACGCCAGCCCGTGGCGCCGTAGTTTTTTCCCGCTTCCAATACGCTGCGATCGATCGCCAATACCCCGCCGGTCGTGCTCACGGTCATCTGCACGAAGCTGGTTAGCGTGGACGTGAAGATCAGCGTGCGCTCGTTGACCCCCAATACCAACATGACCAGCGGCAGCAGGGCGATTTTCGGAATCGCGTAGAGAGAGTTGAGGATTGGTTCCAGAGCTAGCCTCAGGTTCCGCGACATGCCCAGGCCCAGGCCGAGCAGGACGGCGGGTATGAGGGCAAATAAAAAGCTCAGTGAAAGTCTGTACAAGGTCACGCATAAATGGCGCCACAGCTCTCCGCCCGCCAGAAGCTCGACGAGATGAGGTCCCAGTTGGCTGGGTGGAGGTGTATAGTTAGGCCTAAGGACGCCGGCCAGCGCCAAAAGCTCCCAAACGAGAATGGCAATTAGGGGCGAAACAAATGCGTGCGAAGCTCTATGTCGTCGCGCCATTATCGCTGTCCTTTCAATCGTAACAAATCTGCTTGCCAGGGCATCATGCGATTGGCGAAAGCTTCCAGCCCGTAGGTCACAAGAATGCCGAGAAGCCCAATCAGCACAAGTCCCACATACATTTCCTCGATGCGTAGAATCTGCCACGAGTGCCAGAGGAATCCGCCAAGTCCGTGTTTGGCGGCGATCATTTCGACGGCCACGGTGACGATGAAACCGACTCCTAAAGCGAGGCGGTAACCGGTAAAGAGATGCGGTAACGCCGCGGGGAGTATTACCCGCAGGAACAGCCGCTGGCCGGTGGCGCCATAATTCCGGCCCGCCTCCAGAAGCGTCCGCTCTACTCCTTCGACGGCAGCGGCGCCCTGCACCACGATGAGGAGAAACGGCGTAATCGCGGCCGTCAGAAGCAATCCCCATTCGCTGAGACCGAGATAGAAAATGACCAGCGGAAAAAAGGCGATGCTCGGGATGGGAAACAAGATCCGAACGAGCGGATCGGCTGCGAGGCGCATCTCGATCCACCAGCCCATCGCAAGCCCGAGCGCCGTGCCGGGGATCACTGCCAAGAGGAAGGACGCGAACAAACGCCCCAAAGTCGTAGCGATATGGAGCCAGAGTTCGCCGCCCATGGCCAAGCTCAAAAGGGTGCGGGCGATGTTCGTCGGCGCTGGAAAGAAAGCGGCGCGCAGAGCGCCGGCGTGAACGAGGGTTTCCCAAGCGGCGAACGTGACTAACGAAGTCGCCAGCGGAATTGAGACCTCGCGAGACCAAAGGCGTGAAAACTTCATGGTCGTGCTTATCCCGCCCTTTCCACTTCATCTCGAAGGGCGTTCCAGATTTCCAACGACAGTTTTGTGTACGAACTCCAACCGCGCATTTCTATGTTGCGGGGACGCGACAAATCGACGGTGTACTCCGCTTTAATGCGCCCGGGCCTGGCGCTAAGCAGCACCACTCGGTCGGACATGTAGACGGCCTCGTCGATGCTGTGCGTAACGTAGAGAACGGTTTTGCGTTCGCTTTCCCACACCCGCAGCAGTTCCTCTTGCAGGATTGTGCGGGTCTGCGCATCCAGCGCGCCGAACGGCTCGTCCATCAGCAGCACTTCCGGTTCAGCCGCCAGGGCGCGGGCGATTCCCACCCGCTGGCGCATGCCGCCGGAAAGCTGGTGCGGGTAAGCTCCGGCGAATGATTGCAGCCCAACTCGGGCAAGCACGTTCCGTGCTCGATCCAGGCGCTCGTCACGGGGTACGCCGCGCATTTCCAGAGAGAAGACGACGTTGTCGAGCACCGTGCGCCACGGAAAAAGCGCGTATTCCTGGAACACCAGTGCCGTTTTTGGCCGGCCATTGACTTGGTCGCGGGAGGAATAAATTTGGACGGAGCCTGCCGTGGGGCGCAAGAGTTCCGCGACGATGCGCAGAAGCGAAGACTTGCCGCAGCCACTCGGTCCCAAGAGCGCGACAAACTCGCCATCGGCTACCGTGAGGCTCACTTTCGCTAATGCCGTGACGGTCGAGAAATCACTCTGGTATACATGCTCGATATCGCGAATTTCGATCTTCGTTGAATCCGCCATGAATATGCTGGCTCCCGCTAGAGAGGCGCGGATTATAACATGGCGACCGAATGGGACAAGGCTAAACAGGACCCTTGCAACCGGGATCCGTATGCAACGCTGCGCCTTGCAGTTCTTGCCGCTGGGTAATAGATTTCGATCAAAGAAGCGCCGCATGATGGATGCTGGCGAGGGTTAATGGGATCTGTAAGAAACCACGAAGAGATTGAGGCGGCGCAATCTGAACGATTGCGCCGGATGCTGGACAGAATTTTACCGGACAATGAATTTTACCGCAGAAAATTTGTTCGCGCCGGTCTTGAACAGATCGATTCGCTAGAGCTGTTGCGGAAGTTGCCTTTCACAACCAAAACTGAACTCGTCGACGACCAGCGGCACCATCCGCCGTTCGGCAGCGATCTGACATTTCCTCTAGAGCGCTACATTCGCATTCACCAAACTTCGGGGACAACCGGAAAACCGCTGTATTGGCTGGACACTGAGGAGTCGTGGCAGTGGTGGGCGGCAACGTGGAAGGTGGTTTTCGAAGCAGCCGGAGTCCGTCCCGGTGATCGGATCTATTTTGCTTTTTCCTTCGGTCCGTTTATCGGTTTTTGGTCGGGTTGGGAAGGCGCGCGAAGTCTCGGTGCGATGGCCGTCTCGGGTGGCGGACAGTCCACTACTCAGAGGCTTAAAGCAATCATTGAGTACGGCGCCACGGTGCTCGTTTGCACTCCTACCTACGCGCTCCATTTGGCGTCCGAAGCAAGAAAATCAGGCATCGATCTCGCACGCGACTCCAGTGTCCGAATCACGATCCATGCCGGCGAGCCGGGGGCGAGCATCCCCAGCACAAAAAAAATGATCGAAGAGTCGTGGGGCGCGACATGTTATGACCATGCGGGCGCTACCGAAGTGGGAGCTTTCGGATTTGAGTGTCAATCCCACCCCGGCGCCATCCACATCAACGAAAATGAATTCATCGCCGAGGTCATCGATCCGAATACCGGCACACAATCGCGTCCAGGACAAAAGGGCGAACTGGTGATCACCAATTTGGGCAGAATCGGCAGCCCGTTAATTCGTTACAAGACCGGCGATCTCGTTCAGCCGCGCAACCAACCCTGCCCCTGCGGCCGGCCGTTTATTCTATTGGACGGCGGCGTGCTTGGCCGATCCGACGATATGATCGTTGTTCGCGGCGTGAACGTATTCCCGAGCGCGATTGAAAATGTGCTCAGAGAGTTTGCCGAGATTGAAGAGTTTCGGGTGGAAATTTTTGAAAGAGAAGCGATGAAAGAAATCAGGCTCATCTTGGAACCGCGTTCCGAATCAAGCGCGGTCAAAGGTTTGGGCGAAGGAGTTGGCCAACGCATGCGAGAGCGCATCGGACTCCGTCCCGAAATCGAGTTGGTCGTGCCCGGCACCTTGCCTAGATTTGAATTGAAGGCTAAAAGATTCTTTAAGCTCTAGAGAACCCATGAGAAAGAACAAAAGCCACGACCGGTTATCGAAAACGCTCCTGCGCCTGCGCGTCAACGGCGAGACTCGTGAAGTTGCAACCGAAATAAACAAGACTTTGCTGGAGGTCTTGCGCGAAGACATGGCGCTGACCGGTACCAAGCATGGATGTGAATTGGGCGAGTGCGGCACTTGCGCCGTGCTGGCTGACGGCAAGCCGGTGCTTTCCTGTCTGATGCTCGGCATTGAAGCGGTCGATGCCGAGATCGTAACCGTCGAAGGCATGATGCAAGATGGCAAACCGCATCCCTTGCAAAAGGCCTTCGCCGACTTGGGGGCGGCTCAATGCGGTTATTGCATCCCTGGAATCCTGCTCACCGCCAAAGCGCTGTTAGACAAGCATCCTCATCCCACTCGCGCTGAGATCCGCCAATCTTTGTCAGGAAATCTTTGCCGCTGCACGGGTTATACAAAAATCCTGGAAGCGGTCGAACTCGCTGCGAAGGAAACTATGCGATGAAGAAAAAGCAGTTCTCAGTGATCGGCAAGCCGCTGCGTAAAGTCGATGCGATGGCCAAATGCGCGGGGGAGACCGTCTATGCTGACGACCTCAATCTGCCGCGCATGATTTACGCCAAACTCTTGCGCAGTCCCCATCCCCACGCGCGCGTGCTCGGTGTCAACGCCGCGCGGGCCCTCAAGCTCGAAGGAGTGTTTGCGGTGATCACCGGAGAAGATTTGCCGCAAAAGTTCGGCATCATGCCTTCGACCGAAGACGAAGAGGCGCTGGTCACCGACAAGGTGCGTTATGCCGGCGATCCCGTGGCGGCCGTGGCGGCCGCGAGCGAGAGCCTCGCTGAAAAAGCGCTCGGTTGTATCGACGTCGAATACGAAATTCTCAAACCGATTCTTTCCATCGAAGAAGCGCTGGCTTCCACGGCTGAGAGCGAGCGGATTCACACCTGGAACCGCCAGGCGAATATTCAAAAAGCCGTGTCTCTCGAATTCGGCGACATGGAAAAGGCGTTTGCTCATTCGGACCATATCTTCGAAGGAACCTTTTTCTACCAGGGCAACACTCATCTCCCGATGGAGCAATATTGCGCTGTCGGGTTCTATGGCCCGGACGACAAGCTCACGTTATGGTCTTCGACGCAAACGCCGCACTATCTTCACCGGGCCCTGGCCAAGATCCTCGGTCTGCCCGCGAGCCGGATACGCGTCGTCGCGACTCCGGTGGGAGGCGGCTTTGGCGGCAAGAGCGATCCTTTCTCCCACGAAATCTGCGCAGGCAAGCTCTCCATGATCACAAGAAGACCGGTGAAAATCACCCTCACGCGCGAGGAGTCGTTTTACGTGCACCGAGGCAGACATCCGGTCAAGATGTGGGCGAAGACCGGCGTAAAAAATGACGGGACAATTCAAGCCATGCAGTATAAAACCTTTCTGGATGGCGGCGGCTACAGCAGCTACGGCTTGGCGTCGGTTTACTACACTGGCGCGCTGCAGACCGTTACCTACAAAGTGCCGGCATACAAGTTTGAGGGCGTCCGCGTATTTACCAACAAACCGGCGTGCGGCCCGAAGCGCGGCCACGGCACGCCCCAGCCGCGCTTCGCGGTTGAAATCCAGATGGATGAGATCGCGGAGAAGCTCGGGATCGATCCCCTTGACTTGAGGCTCAGGCAAATCGTCGAGGCTAATTCGCTAACCGTAAATGGCCTCAAAATTAGCAGCTGCGGTTTGCGCGAATGCATCGAGCGCGTCGCCGAGCGCGCCGAGTGGAAGAAAAAATTCCGCAAGCTGCCCTTCGGCCACGGCATCGGTTTCGCGGCGAGCTCATACATCAGCGGGGCGGGCTTGCCGATTTATTGGAATGACATGCCCCACTCCGGCGTGCAGATCAAGCTCGACCGTAGCGGGGGCGTCACCGTGTTCTGCGGCTCCACCGATATCGGTCAAGGTTCCGATTCTATCCTGGCTTACGCCGTTGCCGAGGAGTTTGGCATCGATCCGGCCGACATCAGAGTGTTGACCGCCGATACGGATTTAACGCCGGTGGACCTCGGCAGTTATTCGAGCCGCGTCACTGTGATGACCGGCAATGCGGCGATCCACGCCTGCGCGAAACTTAAACCCATGTTGCTCGAAGCCGCAAGCAAAGAGCTGGAAGTGCCGCCGGACGATCTCGAGTTCGCCCAAGGGAACATTCGCAGCGTTAAGTTTCCCGAGCGCGCTATTAGCTTCGCGGATGCGGTGCGCAAAGCCGAGGGGAAACATGGCACTCTGGGCGCCACCGGCAGCTACTGGCCGCCCAAGAACCCGCGCGACTTCAAGGGCGCGGGCGTCGGTCCGACTCCGGCTTATAGTTTTTCTACTTCTATCGTCGAGCTTCATTGTGACAGCGTAACGGGCGAAATTAAAATCGCCAAAGTTTGGATCGCGCACGATTGCGGTCGCGCCTTCAATCCGCTTCTCGTCGAGGGTCAAACCGAGGGCAGCGTTTATATGGCTCTCGGCGAGGCGTTGATGGAGGAGCAGATCTTTCGTAAGAACGGACTACATAAAATTCCGTCGATCTTGGAATACAAAAGTCCGACGACTTTGGAGACTCCGGAAATCGAGACTATTCTGGTCGAAACCGACGATCCCGAAGGACCCTATGGCGCCAAAGAAGCTGGCCAGGGGCCGCTCCTGCCGGTCGTTCCCGCCTTGGCAAACGCCCTTTATGACGCCATCGGCGTGCGCATTCATGAAATTCCAATCACGCCGGACAAAATTCTGCGCGCCCTCGAGGGGCGCTTGAAAGCGGTGTCGATTCCCGAATTTCAATTTCCCGCGCCGATCAAATGGCATCCGGGCGAGGGGGTGAAAGTAGAGCAGAAAAGCTAGCCCTCACGTTCCATGGATGAGGAAAGAACCTGCGCGGCTGGGCTGCAACCAGAGTAGAAAAAGACATTTCACCACGAAGGACACGAAGTTTGAAAACATTAATACCCGCGCTAGGTCCTTCGTGATCTTCGTGGTAAGAAAGTAATCCGCCGAATGGTACCGCTGATAGGCGCCAAGGAAGAATGAGCCGATTAAGATGTTACGACTTCCGGAATTCACTTATCATCAACCGCGTTCCCTGAAGCAGGCGACGAAAGCGCTGGCGGATTTGGGCGCCGACGCGATGTTGGTGGCCGGCGGCACGGACGTTTATCCCAAAATGAAACGCGGGCAATTTACGCCGCAGCATATCATTTCGCTAAGAGCGCTGCGCGAGCTCAAGGGAATTCGCCAACACAAAGAAGGTCTTTGGATAGGCGCTGGAGAAAGCCTGGCCACTGTTTCGCGGCACCGGCTAATTGCTAAAAATTTTCCCGCCCTGGTTCACGCCGCGGAATCGGTCTCGACGCCGCAGCTCAGGAATATGGGTACCATCGGCGGCAACGTGCTCGTCGACACCCGCTGCAATTACTACGACCAGACGTTTTTCTGGCGCCAGGCGGTGGGGTTTTGCATGAAAAAAGACGGCGCCATCTGTCTGGTCGCGCCCGGTAGCACGAAATGCCTGGCGATCGCGTCGTCGGACACAGCGCCGGTGCTGGTTAGCTTGGGAACGCAAGCGATCGTGGCTAATCACAAGGGCGAGCGCGTCGTAAAGCTCGAGGAATTGTACCGCGACGACGGAATCGATTATTCAGCCAAAGCGAAAGACGAAGTGCTCAAAGGATTGCTGATTCCGAAGGAAGCATTGGGCCTGCGTAATGTTTATTTGAAACTCCGGCGTCGCGGGTCGTTTGACTTTCCGATCCTGGGTGTGGCGGCGACTCTGGACATCGATGATCGCGGCGAATGTCGTGACGCAAGCGTAGTGTTAACCGCCGTCGCATCGGCGCCCAAGGTTGTGGCCCAAGCTATGACGCTGCTGCGAGGCCAAAAAATCACTTTGGCGTTGATCGACGCCGTGGCGGAAGCCGCGGCGAAAGTGGCCCATCCGCTCGACAACGCCGATTTGGATTACTGGTATCGCAAACGTATGGCCAAAGTTTACACTCAGAGGGCGTTGGCACAGGTGGCGGGCTTGGAAGTAGCAGGTGGCTAAAAAGCGCTCTCAGAGTCCTTCGACGAGCTCAGGACGAACGGATAGAGACTTTAAATGATTCGGAAAACTCCGTTCATGCTGAGGCTCTCGAAGCATGGATTACTTTGTTTCAACAACCTGACGAGCAATCAAGACGCGCGGGAGAGTTTTGGATGAGCAAGGATCTCAGAGCTTTCCTCGACGATCTGCAAGAACGGCTACCCTACGATTTTGTCCGCATTGAGAGAGCTGTCGCGCCTCACAAATTCGAGGTAACCGCTCTGCTTCAGCACCTCGAAAATCAAAAAAAATTTCCTATCTTATTCTTCGAGAAACCCCTCGATCTCATTGGTAAGCCTTCCGCTTTTCCGCTGCTGAGCAATGTGTTTGCAACGCGCCAGCGCTGCGCGTTGTCCCTAGGCATGAAACCCAGCGAAGGCGACTTGCCGCTGAGCCTCGAGTATGCCCGCCGAGAAGACACGATGCTGCCGCCGACAACGGTGTCCCGGAGCGAGGCGCCGGTGAAGGAGGTGATCAAGCGCGGCGACGAGGCAAACATTTACGAGCTGCCGGTCGTTCGGCATCACGCGATGGACCCGGCACCGTACATCGACATGACGCCGGTGATGAAAGATCCGGATGAAGGTTTTTACAACATTTCCTTCCAGCGCAACATGGTGAAGGGACCGAGAAAGCTCGGCCTGCACATGTCGCCGCGGCACAACTGGCAGATCCATCGCAAGAACGAGGAAAAAAACCGGCCGACGCCTGTGGCGATCGTGATTAGTCATCATCCGGCATTTTATCTTGGATCGCTGAATGTCTCGCCGTTCGGTGTCGACGACTACGCCAAGGTCGGCGCCATTATGGGCGAGGCGCTTCGGCTCACGCCATCTGAGACGCTCGGTGAAGATTTCATGGTGCCGGCCGACGCCGAACTGGTGATCGAAGGGCATGTGCTTCCTAACGTGAAAGAAATCGAAGGACCGTTCGGGGAGTTCACCGGCTATTACGGCCCGCAGCGGCTGCGAAACGTCATCGAGGTTTCCGCGATCACGCACCGGAAAGATGCCATCTTCCAGCATATCTTTACCGGCCATCGAGACACCTGGGTGCTCGGCGGTATTCCTAAAGAAGGGAGTCTGTTCAATCTTATCCATGGCGTGGTGCCGACGGTGAAAGCCGTGCATTTCCCAATGTCAGGCAGTTGCCGCTTCAATTGCTATATTTCCATCGATAAAAAAGTCGACGGCGAGACCAAGCAGGCGGCTTTGGCCGCGCTCGGCGGATGCGACTTCGTCAAGCATGTCGTGGTGGTCGATGCCGATATCGATATCTATAATGAAGAGGAGGTTATGTGGGCCGTGGCGACGCGCGTGCAAGCGGACCAGGACGTGGACATCATCAAAAACGTTAAAGGAAACACTCTCGATCCTTCCCAGACCGACAACATCATGACCGCCAAGATGATCATCGACGCCACCAAGCCGGTGCAGCGTCCTTACGAGGCCCGCGTCGCGGTGCCGAAAACCGCGATGGAAAAAACCCGGCTCGAAGATTTCATACCGCGAGCGGTATTGGAGCGGCTAACAAAGGCCTAGCTGCCAAACATGAATCGATTCGCCGTTTTGGATTTTTCGAGTTTGACGTTGACTTCGAGTTTGTTTCGGATTTCGAGATTCGGCTTTCGGATTTTGTTTTGCTGGGGAGGAAAAGAGCCGTGACGAAGATTTTTTGGGTGACCTGTCCACAATGTAACGGCGAATTTTATTGCCACTGGCAGGAACTTCGGCACAAAAAGATCAAACTTCTCTGTCCCTACTGCAGTCACCAGTTCTTGGATGAGGAGAGCGCTAAAATCGTCGAGTGAGGATCCACCACCTCTATGTCGCAAGATCTGCGAACCTTTCTAGATGGTATCAAGCGCGACAGTCCGGAAGATTTCCTGGTCGTTTCCCGCGAAGTCGATCCCGCTTTTGAAATCACTGCGATTACCGTCAAGCTCGAGCAGGAAGCCAAACGGCGGCCAATTTTACTTTTCGAAAAAGTAAAGGGCACGAAGTTCCCGGTGCTAACCAATCTTCATGCCGGTCGCTCTCGATTGGCGGCAGCGATCCGCGCCAAGCCTGAGGGGATACAACGCGCGTATCTGCGCGCCATGGAAAAACCGATCCAGGCTAAAGTAGTTTCCATAGGGCCAGTGAAAGAGACGGTTCTCACCGGCGACCGGCTTGATCTGTATCAGCTGCCGCAGATCCTCCACCACCAGGAAGATGCGGGCGCGTATATCACCGCCGCAATATCCTTCGCGAAAGACCCCGCCTCTGATACCTGGAACTGCGCCTACAACCGGCTCATGATCAAGGGCCGCGATACGACCTCGATTCATCTCACCCTGGCGAAGCATTTATGGGAGTTTCAACGCGCCGCCGAGGCCCAGGGAAAAGCGTTGCCCGTCGCTTTCGCCGTTGGCGTCCATCCAGCCATCGCGCTGGGTTGTCTTGCCATCGGCTCCATCGACGAGGACGAGCGTGCGGTTATGGGCGGGCTGCTCGGCGAACCGCTCGAGCTGGTGAAGTGCGAGACTTCCGCCCTGCTCGTTCCAGCACACGCGGAACTGATCATCGAAGGAGAAATCTTGCCGCACGAACGCACGGCGGAAGGCCCGTTCGGCGAGTTCACCGGCTATAGTCTTGGCGAGAGGCAACGCGAAGTGCTAAAAGTGCGCGCGGTCACGCACCGGCGCGACGCGATCTTCCAGGACATAACCGTCGGACATCTCGATCACCTGATGCTTTCCACCACCCCCATCGAAGCGAATTTGTACCGTGCGGTTCGCGCCATGGTGCCGACGGTAAAAGCCGTACGCGTGCCGGCGCCGTTTACTTGTTACGTTTCGGTCGAACAACGGGTCTCCGGCCAGAGCAAGAACGCCATCTTAGCCGTGCTCGGCGCCGATCTCTACATGAAGCGCGTGGTGGTGGTCGATCACGACGTGGATATTTTCAATGATCGGCAGGTCAACTGGGCGATTGCGACCCGTTGCCAGCCCGATCGCGATATCCTGGTCGTCACCAATGCTCGAGGCTCGGATCTGGACCCGTCGACCAAAGAAGACGGCAACACAGCAAAGTGGGGCGTGGATGCCACGGCTAAACCTTCACTCGCCGCCTACACCCCGCGTCATCGCATCCCGAAAGAAGTCTGGCAGAGAATCAACCTCAAAGACTTCGTCGGTAAGTAGTGCTGCAAACGAGGTTGGCTGATGATTAATTTTCCTCTCCCTCGACGGGACTCGACGGGAGAGGATGAAGGTGACGGGTGAGTAATGGATCACCCCTCATCCTGGTCTTCTCCGTAAGAGACTGTGTCACAATCCGCGAAAGCGCGTTGATGTCATGCTGAGCGGAAGCGAAGCATCTCGCGTTTTCGAGGTGTTACGAAGACGAGATTCTTCGCCTGCGGCTCAGAATGACATTGCGACACAGTCTCCAAAGAAGGAACAATTCAAAACCACGACTTGTGAGATGATGAGTTCGCTCGATCAGGATTACGGGAACTATTTTTAGACAAGAGCGCAATCAACGGACTGATTAAAAGCAATGCAGGAAAACTTTGTCTGCGCCATCGAAGCCAACGCGCGCCGCCTCGGCGCCAAAACGGCGCTGCTGTGGGACGTCGGCAAGCTCACCTGGTCGGAGCTTGACGCTTTCGCGTCCGGTTTCGCTGCCTATCTTTCAAGCCAAGGCGTTGTCGCGGGCGATCGCGTCGCGCTATTACTGCCCAATGGAGTCGAATTCGTGGTCGCCTTCCTAGCCATTCTCAAGTTAGGAGCGACACCGGCGCCGCTCAATCCGCTGGTCAAAGCAGAAGAGCTCGCCGCGTTCAAGGCGGATCTGAGACCGAAATTGAGCGTCGATCGGGTTGTCATGAATCGAGACTCCTGGCCGACGATCGGCGATGCCAGCGCGCCATCGTTGATCCTCTATACTTCGGGAAGCACGGGCCGGCCCAAGGGCGCCGTCTTTAGTCACGATGCTTTGACGTTCGCCAATCATTCTTGGGCGCAACCGGTCATGGGCCTTAGCGCCGACGATACAGTGCTGGTTGCCGTTCCGCTGGCACACTCGCTCGGGCTCAACGGCGGCCTTTTGGCGCCGCTTCTCACCGGAGCCACCGTTGTCATACTCGAACGATTCACGCCCGAAGCCGTGTTTGCCGCGATCAAGCAACGTCGCGTAACGGTTTTACCCGCGGTGGCGACGATCTTCAGGCGGCTGCTGAATTCGCCGGCGTTTGCCCGGGCGGACTTTTCGAGCCTGCGAATCGCGGTTGCCGGCGCGGCGCCCTGTCCGTGGGAGTTGGCGCTCGAATGGCGCGAAAAGACCGCCACCAGAATCGTGCGCGGTTACGGCATGACCGAACTGTTCCGGCCGCTGTCCTTTTGCTCTGATGATCCAAATGACATTCCGGATGCCGTCGGTAGAGCGGTCCCGGGCGTAAAAATTCGGACGATCGTTGACGAAGAAACGAGTCGCGACGGAATCGGCGAACTCTGGATCAAATCGCCGGCGATGATGAACGGCTACTGGGATACCGTTGATGAAACGAATGCCGTCATCGCCGATGGTTGGTTCAAAACCGGCGATCTCGCCATGGTCTCGCCGGAGGGTTACGTTCAGATCGTCGGCCGCAAGCGGGAGCGCATCCTGCGCGGCGGTTATTCGGTCTTTCCACAGGAAATCGAAGCCGTTCTCCTTTCTCATCCGGCGATTGCCGAGGCCGCGGTGGTGGGCGTTCCAGATATAGATCTCGGCGAAGAAGTCGCAGCCTTTGTCAGTTTGAAGCGCATGGAGAACGTCGCCTCCGAGGATTTGCTTGAATACTGCAGAGATCATCTGGCTCGGTACAAATATCCGCGGCGAGTGTACATCCTAGCCGAACTGCCCAAAGGTCCGACGGGAAAGATATTGAAATCTGCGCTCGTAGCGGAGCCGAAACCGTAGCATAATCGGGAGGCCATCAATGAAGAGGTTGGGAATTAACGTCCTGGTTTACGCAATCCTGCTGGGTAATGCATGGGCCCAGACTCCATCGCTCAGAACGGCCGCTGATCTGGCAAAATACACCGGCGCCGACCGTGAGCGTGTGCTGTATGACGGCGCCAAAAAGGAAGGGAAACTTATCTGGTACACATCGCTCAGCACTTACAAGGAAATGGCCAAGTCCTTTGAAGCCAAGTATCCCGGCGTGACTGTGGAATTCTACCGCGCACCGGCGACGACTTTGGCCACTCGGATAGTGAGCGAGGCCCAGGCGCGACGCTACAATGTCGACGCCATCGAAACCACTCCAGGCGCGGTGATGTTGTTGCGCGACAATAAGCTCCTTTTGCCCTTCACTTCGCCGCATCTCGCCGACTATCCCGAGGGTTCCAAAGAAAAAGCGCCGGGAGGACTGTACTTCACCGCCGTGGACCGCGAATCCTACGTCGGTGTCGGGTACAACAAGAACCTCATCCGTGAAACCGACGTGCCCAGGAGTTTCGACGATCTATTGAAGCCGGTGCTGAAAGGCAAGATTGGAATCAGCGTGGAAGACATTGGCACCCGCATGCTCGGCGCCATGCTGAGAGTAAAAGGCGACGGGTTCGTCAGGAAATTGGCGGCCCAAGGCATCAAGCAGTATTCGATGCCCGCCCTGGGTTTGAATGAGTTGATCGTCTCCGGCGAAGTGCCGCTTACGTTTACGGCCGTGGACAGCAATATCAGACTAGCCGTAATGCGCAAAGCTCCGGTGGCGTGGCTGCCGCTGGAATTAGTTCCGACCAACGCCGGCACAATGGCCACCTTCGCGAACACGCAACGACCCCACGCGGCGTTGCTGTTCATTGATTTCATGATTGGACCCGAAGGCCAAAAGATACTCGGCGAGAAGTTCGGTTACGGCAGCCCGCGAAAGGATTATGGATACAAACGGTGGTACGCCGAGCAAGGTCTGACGACTTATGAATATGTGCAGACCATGGAACGATGGAACAAGATTCTCTTGGAAATCTCACGCAAGTGAGAAGGCAATAGGCAAGAGTCTGATTCCTCTTCTTCCCATCTGCTCCAGGGAAGAAGGTTTCAGGTTTCAGCTTTCGAGTTAAATCAAGACTCTCAAAACGACATGCGCCACCTTGCAGGCTACTCAAAAAGATCTCAGAGGCGCGGCGCGCGATAGATCGACGAGCGGAGGCGTACGTCGCCAGTACGTTGGAGCGAGGCGATTGAGCGCACCCTTCGACAAGCTCAGGGCAATCGGCGAAAGCATATGAGTCTTTTTAGCAGCCTGCACCCAAGGCGAGCGCGGTGATGCTAGGGAGCCCACTGATGATCGTGCGCGCCCCGGATGCATCGACGCTGAGCACGTCGCCTTCCGACGTCGAAGCGAAAACGCCGTCGCCGCCATCATTTCGGCACATGGCCATGATACCGCCGCGCAGTCCTTCAACGGCGATGTCCCATTTTACGCCGCCATTTGTGCTCACGTAGAGCGCGGCGTCGGCGCGCTCGTTGCGCAGCCAGGTGTTTGGCCGCCCCAGCGCTACGCCGAGGTAGAGCGTACCACTCTGGTCTTCCATCACGGACGAGCCGAAGGTGCGCGGCCCGGCCGGCGTAACTTTTTCCCAACGTTCGCCGCGATCTTCGCTGCGATAAATCCCTTCGCCGCAAGCAGCCAAAACGAGTCCTTTTTTCTCGACGCTCGGAAGTATCTGGTGAACATCCGGATCGTCCAACCCCGCAGTGACCTGAGACCAGCGCTCACCCCCATCGTCGCTCATCAACATGCCGCCAACTTCGATGGCGGCGAAGAGCCTGCGTGGAGAGGCATCATCCGCGGCGAGAAAGCGCACTCGGGCGCTCAGTTCAGGGCTTGGCGGAAAGCTGCCACCGGTGGCGCCGAGGCGCACGCCCTCCAGTTCGCGCCATGGGCCGCCGTCGCTGGCGCCATAAAGCGCCGCCGGCCAGGTGCCGGCAAATATCTTTCCGGGCAGAGCGAGCAATGCGTTCGTTGTCAAGCGCGGCACATTGGGTTTGGCGCGCTGCCAAAACCCGCCGCCGTTGTGGGTGATGAAAAGGCCGGAATGTTCCGTCGCAATGTAAACATGGCGTGGGTCGAGCGGATCCACTTGAAGCGAGGTCAGCTTCCAAAAAGTAAGCGCCTTGTCGGTCTCCTTCCACTCTCCACCGTTCGGTTCAAAGCGATACCAGCCTGAGTAGGTTGCTATGTGCAGCGCATCCGCTTTGCCGTCGCTACGAGTCATTTTGCACCTCTGAAAGCGTTAGGAAAATATTTTTGACATATGCCACAGATTTGGAGGGAACATAATCCGCGCCCGGGATTGCGTCAAGTCGTGTTCTATCGTCAACATTCGTCCCTCAACGCCATCTCCTGCCCGACAATCCTTAAGCGCGCTGGTTGCTCTTCCTTGACAGTCTTTAAAACCCTGGGATACGGTTTAGACGGTCAGTGGATTAAGAGGTGCTATGGTCATTGACTTCGAACATCACTATATTCCGGTCGAATTGGCGCGACGGTTGGGGATGAAAACCGACAGTAAAGTTCCGGTAAGACAGGAAAACGCGTCGGTGCACGCGCAGCTGTTCGATATGCAAGCGCAGGTCGAAGAGATGGACCGGGCGGGCGTCGATCTGGCGGTGTTGAGTTGCATCCTGGGCTGGGAAACCACGCTGGACAACTGCCGGTTGATCAACGATGCCGCGGCGCAGATGCAGAGGGATTATCCGGATCGTTTCGCCTGTCTCGCTCATCTGCCGCCCCTGGAGGGGAAGCCCGCGCTCGCGGAACTGGAGCGGGCGGTGTGCGAACTGGGCTTGCGCGGCGCGACGATTTCTTCACAAATCAACGGGCTTTCGCTGGACGCCGAAGAGTTTAGACCCTTTTTCGAGCGCGCCGCGAAGCTCGGGGCGACCGTGTTCGTTCACCCAGCGCTGGCGCCGAAGGGTTATGATCTGCTCAAGGATTACATGCTGCCGGTCATTCTCACGCGCGAGTTCGATCTCGGCGTCGCCGTGACGCGGCTTATCGCCGGAGGCGTTCTCGACCGCTACCCTGACCTGAAGCTCGTTTTCGCACACTTCGGCGGCGGGTTAGCGGGCTACAAAGAACGGATCGCGCGCTCATCGTATCGCTTCAATTTGCCTCAGTCGTTTGACGAGTATTTCGGCCTGCTTTATTTCGACATGGCGGGATTCGAAGGCAGCCCCATCGCCCTGCGCTGCGCGCTGGAGGGGATACAGCCGGAGCGCATGGTTTTCGCCACGGACTACCCGCAGAATTTCAATAACAGCGATCCCAGGATGGGGAAGAGCGTGGACGGCATCGGTGAATATATCGAAACCATTCGGAAACTGCCGCTGGATGAAAAAGTCATCGACGGCATGCTCGGCGGCACCGCCGCGCGCCTGTTGAATCTAATTTAAAGTGTTGGGGAGCTAGCGACCGTCCCCTACACATTTTGTAACGGGAGGATTTCAATGCTGAGAATTAAAGGCGTCACCAAGGAAGATGCACCGGACGATGTGCGGCAGTTGTTTGCGGAGCAGGAGAAGCAGTACGGATCGATACTTAATACCGCCAGGGTTTACGGGCTCAGACCGACAATCCAAAAAGGCGTGCAGGCCCTACAACAAGGGATACTCGCTTCGGGGTTGATCCCGGCCGATTTGCGGCATCTGCTTTGTATGAAGGCGGCGAGCATCAATGGTTGTCCATATTGAATTGACATCAACGCGTCCAGTGGGATGCGACATGGGGCCTCGACAGAGAAGGTGGAAGCGGCGTTGGGCGATTACCGAAAAAGCGCGCTGTTGTCGATTAAGGAAAAACTCGCGTTGGAGCTTTGCGAGCGCATGACGTATACGAGCAAGCGCGTCACCGACCGTTTTTTCAACCGCTTGAAGCGGCACTATGGCGAGGAAGAGCTGGTTGAATTGGCGGCGATCATTGCGCTGGAAAATTTCCGCAGCAAATTCAATCCGGTCTTCGCCGTCGAGTCGCAGGGTTTTTGCCCATTGCCGGCCGTCGAAAAAGTCGCCGCCGCCGCGGCAAGCCGTTTCCATGAGTGAGGGAGAAAAGTCGTTGAAGGTGACACTGAGTCGATCATTCCCTGCGAAAAGGTGTGATTTGAGAAAGATGAAACTCAAGATGATTGTCGCCGCGGCGGTCTGGCTTTGTGTTTTCTCAAGTTGGGCAGCCTCGGCCGCAACCAAGATCACGATTCACGTGCCGTCGAAAAGCCTGTCGCTAATGCCATACTACTTTGGTATGGACAAAGGGTTCTTTTTGCCGGAGCAGATTGAGCCGCAATTCATAGTCATGTCGCCACCCACCGCAATCGCGGCGCTAGTGGCGGGAGAGCTTGATTTCTCTACAACCCTGGGTGCCGCCACCTCGGCCATTCTCCGCGGCCTGCCTCTCAAGAGGGTCTTCTATGTCCAAGCGGATCCTAGTCACGCGCTCCTCGCACGGCCTGAGATAAAGACGATTGCCGACCTCACAGGCAAAGTCGTTGCTGTCACGTCGATTACCGACGCTGTCGGCATGTCGACAACGTTGATTCTCAAAGGCAATGGCGTCGATACCTCCCGGGTTACGCTTCTCGCAACGCAAGTGACGGAAAATGCGTACAAGTCTCTGACTACCGGAAAAGTCGCAGCGACTTTGATGGCACCGCCTTACGCGGAAGAGCTGGAAGCCCAAGGATTCCGGCGCCTGGCGGAAGCGAGAACCTACGCGCCCTTGAGCTTTATCGGCCTGGTGACGACGGTGGCGTCCCTCACGAGGTATCCTCAAAAAGCCCACGCACTCATTGCGGGGCTACACCGGACCATGGTTTACCTACATAATCCAACCAACCGCAACGAAGTGATTCAATACATCGCCCGCTATCACAACATCGATTTGCCGCTTGCCGAAAAAGCGTTCAAGGCTCAGATGCTTTCCTACAGCAAAGACGGCACCAAGCCGCGTAAACTGGTGGAACGGGAGATCGAGATCTACCGCGAGACTCTCAAGATCGCGAAGCAGTTTACACCGGATGATCTGGAGGATATGAGCTTGCTCAGGAAGGTGCAGGAAGCCGGACCCCAGACGCGTTAAAGAACCGGTTAGACATTAGGGAATTCAGGGAATTCATTACTTTGAACCCTGAACATTGAACCGCAAGCAATGTTGCTTTGATTCGTGCGGCTGTATTATAAGCGCAGCAAAACGCTCTGGGGGCTTCAAAGCGATATCCGTCGAGATGAAGGACGCTTTACATGATTAAACCCGTCGGCCTGCTGAACGGCCATTATGAGTGCCGCTCCTTCGAGCAATCTGTGCCGATTCTTGAAGAGTTGTTGGCCCTTGAAGTCGTTTCTCACCGAAACGGCAACCTGATCATGAAGCATCCGAACACGGATTGGCCGCTGATCATGCATGAAAACGCCGGCGCCGCAAATAAACCGCATTATCACCATTACGGCGTTCGCGTCGCCACCGATCAGGAGGTCGACAACGCTTACGAATACCTGCAGAAACGAAAAAATGATCTCGATCTCAAGATCATACCGCCAGAGACCCGTCGGATCGCTCACTCCGTGCATTTCGTCGAACCCGGTGGCAACTATTGGGAAATAGAGTCTTATGAAGGTGGAGCAAAAAAACACGGTCTCAGCAGTGAAATAGCATCCCCATGGCGTAGCGTGCTTTTGGACAACCGTTTCCCAGAAAGAGGCTATGTCCCTCAATGCTTGAGTCACGGAACCACGTCTTGTTTCAATCTAGAGCGGGCAAGAGGTTTTTATCGGAGCGTCTTGGGGCTTGAGGTGATGCATCCGTTTCCGGACGCTGATCCCTATTACATCAAGCATCCGTCGAGGCCCTGGTACATTGTTTGCCTACAGATCCCTGGAAAAAGCCGCATACCCTCGGGTGTGCGAGAGCGTTTCACGCTTGCGGTGGAATCTAGCGCCTCGGTGGTTGAGGCTCATCGCTGGCTCAGCGAGAATTGCGCAAACCACGGCATTTCGGAACCTGGTCCGATAGGTGAAGAGTCGGGTTGTGCCTCGTTTCTCTTCTCCGATCCGGACGCGAACTGCTGGGAAATCGTTGCCGAGGCCAACTAGCCGGACAGAAAAATGCAAAACATAAAGGCGAAGTCGTTGAACCTCTGCGCGATCATTTTCGCAAGTTTGGTGATGCTGCCAAGTCCCGACGCCCAGGCGCAATCGAGTCCAAAGGACAGGCGCCTGGCGCTCAACATGGTCTACAACAATTTGAGCGTCGGGTCCGGCCCGCTCTGGGTTGCGCAAAATGCGGGTATTTTTCAGAAGCATGGCCTCGATATGACTTTGAGCCTCGCGCGCGGTAGTTTGTCCGTTCAGGCCATGCTGGCAGGCTCTTTTCCCGTAGGCATCGTGAGCGCATCGGGCATAGTTAGCACTCACCTGAGCGGAGCGCGCTTGAAGATTGTCGCCGGCGTGATCAATACCCTGCTCTACACGGTAATCGCCGCGCCGGATGTCACTTCCGCCAGCCAGTTGAAAGGCAAGCGCGTCGGTATCAGCCGATTCGGCGACTCATCGGAGCTGGCCACGCGGATCGCGGCAAAAGAACTCGGCCTCGATCCAGACCGAGACATCGCTATGATTCAGGTCGGAAGCGGTCCGGATCGCTTCAACGCGTTGCGCGCGGGGGCGATACAAGCGGCTGTGGTGGGGCCGGCCGAAGTTGTTCGCGGCAAAAAGGAGGGCTTTAATCTCCTGGTTGATCTCACAACAAAAAATGTCGAATACCAGGGTTCAGTCATGGCCATGACGGAGGATCTGATCAGCCAGGAAGATACGGCATTGCGGATCATACGGGCGATGGCTGAAGGTCTCCATTTTTTTAAGACCCGCAGGGACGAGTCGGTGCGGATCATGAGCGCGTATTTGAAGGGTGCGGATATCGAGGCGATGAAGCAAGGGTGGGTTGCCTACGCCGAGCGCATCTTCCCCGTCAAGCCCTACCCCTCGGAAAAAGGCATGGAACTGGTCATCCGCGAGGTCGCGGCCCAAAATCCAGCGGCGAGCAAAGTAACGCCGCAAAGTCTCTTCGACCTGCGCTTCGTAGAGCGCGTGGACCGCAGCGGCTTCATCGACAATCTGTACCGCGAACGACCGATGACGACCACCAGGTGAAACACGACCAATGGTTGCGTTGATTCGCGCGGCTGTATTATAACCCGCTGCAGAAAGTTCGTTGAGCTGGGAGGTTCCCATGATCAAACCCGTCGGGCTTACGCACGGGCATTACGAATGCCGTTCCTTCAAGGATACGTTGCCGATCCTTCAGGACATCCTGGCATTTGAAATCGTAAAAGAAGCGGACGGCAACGTAATTGTGAAGCATCCCAATACCGATTGGCTGCTGGTGGTTCACGAGGGTGGGCCCAATGCTCCGGACAAACCGCGCTTGAACCATTACGGGGTGCGTGTCGCGACTAACCAGGAAGTCGATAACGCGCGAGAATATCTGTTGTCCAGACAAAGCGAGTATGGACTGGTGGAAGTCGATAAACTGCAAAACCGCCACCTGGCGCACTCCGTCCATTTCATCGAACCGGGTGGCAACACTTGGGAAATCGAATCCTACGAACTGGCTGTCAAAGCCGGCCTTGGCGCGAATGTGTCGGTGCCGTGGAAAACCCCCATTCCGGCCGAGCGCTTCCCCGGAAGAGGTTACGTCCCCCAGGCGCTCACTCATGGAACGATCACATGTTTGAATCTCGATAACTCGCGGCGGTTTTACCGCGAGGTGCTGGGTCTTGACGTGGTATCCCCGTCGCGGAGTGTTCAGCCTCACTATATCAAACATCCCGCCACGCCCTGGTACATCGTGAGCCTGGAGCGCAAGCCTGAGATGCGCACGGTGCTCACGCCGTCTCAACGTTACACGGTTACGGTCGAGTCCGTGGATGCCGTCGCTCAAGCTCATCATCAGCTCAAGGAATCTCGCGACGGCGTGGGCCTCACCGGTCTCGGTGAAATACAAGAGGGCGGTGCCGCCGTTTCTTTCTTATTGAGCGATCCAGATCGCAACTGGTGGGAAGTTACGAGTCCGGTTTCAGTAAACTAGGAATCTCATCGTACCTCCGTTCCAGTGTTGTTCAAAAGGAGGCGGAAGTACTGATTACAGGAGGTCGTTATGCTTAAACCGATCGCGCTGGTCAACGGCCATTATGAGTGCCGCTCCCTCAAGCAGACCTTGCCCATTCTAACGGACCTTCTCGCTTTAGAGGTGGTCGATGAAAAAGGCGGAGAGGTGACGGTAAAACATCCGAACACCGATTGGCTGCTGATAATTCATGAGGGCGGGCCCAACGCGCCGGACAAGCCGCTCAGAAATCACTATGGGCTCAGGGTTGCGACCAATGCCGAGATCGATAAAGCCGATGCCTATCTCGAACAGAAGAAAGACGAATTTCAAATTCAGATCATGAAGCCGAGAAATTATCACATGGCACGCTCGGTGCACTTTTTAGAACCCGGGGGTAACTGGTGGGAGATCGAGTCCTATGAGCTTGCCGTTAAGGCTGGGTTGGGGGCTAACGTCTTGCCGCATTGGAAATCGTTGCTGCCCGAGGAAAAATTTCCGGGCAGAGGTTACGTTCCTCAAGCCCTTAGTCATGGCACCATCGAGAGTAACGATCTCGACGTGTCGCGCCGTTTTTACCGCGAGGTGTTGGGTCTGGACGTGGTCTCTCCATCACCCAGTGTGAAACCGCATTACCTGAAGCATGCTGCGATGCCTTGGTATATCGTAAGTCTTCAGGTGCCGGCGGCCGAGAAAAAAATACTCGGACCCAACCAGCGCTTTACCCTCGCCCTCGAGTCGGTCTCAGCCGTAACCGAGGCGCACAGATGGTTACAGGAATCCGCCAAAGAAGTCGGCGTTACGCGGCTCACCGAGCCGGTGGACAAAGACCGCGTCGTTTCGTTTATGTTGAGCGACCCGGACGACAATTGGTGGGAAATCACAAGTCCCGCGCAGTGAGCAAACGAGAGACGGAGGTTGAAATGAAACTCGTAATCCGGATGGTTAAAGCGTTGGCCGTCGCCGGCGTGCTCGTCGTTAACTTGCACGCGGCTGTTTGGGCCGACGAAAGTTTGATCGCCGGCGCGAAGAAGGAAGGCCAGGTGGTTTGGTACACGACGACATCGCCGCCGGATAGCAAACCGTTGCTCGACGCCTTTATGAGGAAATACCCATTTGTCAAAGCGCAGGCGGTTCGCACCGGCGCGCCGGAGCTGGTGGAAAAGTTCATTTTCGAGAAGCGCGCTGGAAAATATATTGCCGACGTTATTCGGGTTCTTGATTTCGACGTGGAGCGGTTCAAACGGGACAATCTCGTTGCTCGCTATCAGTCGCCCGCCGCCGATAAATTTTCACCGGCTATGAAAGATTCTCAGGGCTACTGGACGACGGATGACTATACAATCAAGGTCATGGGCTACAACACCAAACTGGTAGCGGAAAAGGAAGCGCCCAAATCCTGGTTCGATCTGCTCGACCCCAAGTGGCAAAGCAAAATCATGGTCGAGGTTCTCGATTATCGGCTCTATGCGGGATGGGAACAAAGACTCGGCCCGGAACAGGCGGCCAAGCTGGCCGAAGGATTGGCCCGTCAGAAGATCGCGTTGCGTCGAGGGGCGTCGCAGATAGCCGAGCTGCTCGCCGCCGGCGAGTCGCCGCTGGCACAGGCCTATGTGCACCATCTGGAAGTGCTCAAAGCCAAGGGGGCGCCGGTGGATTGGATCAGAACTTTCGATCCGCTGGTGGCGCTGCGCGGCGCCGTGGCGATTTCGGCCAATGCGCCCCATCCCAACGCCGCCCGGCTCTTCGTCGATTTCTATCTCTCGAAAGAAGCGCAGCAGATCGTGCGCACCTGGGGTAAGGTGCCGGCCCATCCGGAGGTTGATACCTTTCACAAATCGCTGCAATCGAAGGAGCTAAAAATTCACTTTCTCGACTCAAAACTGACCGGCCAGAACTACGCGCATTATGCGGCGATGGCGAAAAAAGTTTTCTTCCGCTGACCATATTTTCACCTCCGTAACGAGGCATGCCATCGGCAAAAATCTCATCCTGCTGATCCTGCTGGGAGTCGTCGTCTATCTCACACTGATTCCCCTGATAATGATTCTCTACGGCACTTTCCGGGACGGCCCGCCAGGGACCGCTGCGTCTTTTACGTTGGTGAACTACGTCCGGGCCTACGGCGATTTGAGCCTTTTCAAGCTGGCCTGGAGCACGATGGTATTCGCAGCGGGAGCGGCGATCGTTTCCTTCGGTTTCGGCGCCTTTCTCGCCTGGGTAACGGAGCGTACGGACACGCCGTTCAAGGGTATGATCTATGGATTGGCGCTGTTTCCTTTCGTAATTCCCGGCATCTTGACGACCATCGCCTGGGTTCTCTTGCTCAGCCCGAAGATCGGCTGGATCAATAGATTTTTCATCGAGCAGCTGGGCTTCTCGAGCGCGCCATTCAATCTTTATTCGATGGCGGGGATGATCTGGGTTTTCGGCATCGACAACATCACGTTGCCGTTTTTTCTCATGGCCGCGTCGTTTCGTTCCATGGACCCGGCGTTGGAGGAAGCCGGGCGCGCCTCGGGCATGGGCGGCTTGACCACTTTTTGGCATGTAAATCTAAAGCTAATGATCCCGACCATCCTTGCCGTGCTGCTCCTCTTGGTCGTGCGCGGTATCGAGACCTTCGAAGTGCCGGCGGTGATTGGATTGCCGGCGGACATCAAAGTTTACGCCAGCGAGATTTTTCTGGCTCTGCGCATGTACCAACCGCCGGACTACAACCTGGCGGGAACTTACTCAACTTTTTATCTCGTAGTCGCCTCCGTGGGCGTGGCGCTCTATCTCAAAGCCACTGCGTCGTCGGAAAAATACGCGACGATCACCGGCAAAGGTTACCGGCCGCGCACTCAACGTTTGGGCCGCTGGCGTTATTTGACGCTGCTGCTGTCGTCCCTTATCCTGTTCATCGGCGTGATTCTGCCGTTTCTCGTGGTGGCTTTGACGTCGGTTCTGCCCATCTACCAAAGACCGTCACGGGAGCTGTTGTCGGCGCTGACGCTGGATAACTACCGGACGGTGCTTGGCCTGGATATGTTCTATCAAGCCCTTTTCAACAACGTGGTGGTGGGGATCTTGAGCGCGACTGCGGCAGCGGTGCTTGCCGCCGCGGTGGCCTGGGTGGTGGTGCGCACCAGGCTTCGCGGCAGAAAGCTTTTGGACGTTGTCGCTTTCACGCCCATGGCGTTTCCCGGAATCGTTATCGGTCTGGCACTGCTGTGGATGTATCTGACCTTGCCGATTCCGGTATATGGGACGTTATGGATTCTAGTTATCGCCTACGTAACCAAATATGTTCCCATCGCGCTGCGCGCTTGCCACACCGCGCTGTTGCAGCTCCATCCGGAACTGGAAGAGGCGTCGGTGATCTCCGGCTCGTCGTGGCTCAGAACATTCGTGCGCGTCGTGTTGCCGTTGATTCTTCCCGGCGTGGCGGCGGGCTGGTTTTATGTTTTGGCGCTGACCTTTAAAGCGCTGTCGCTGCCGGTATTGCTCAGTCACCTGGGCACGGAGGTCCTCCCCGTCGTGATTTACGGCCTCTATGAGTCGGGCCGCTTCTCGGAGCTGTCCGCCCTCGGCGTGCTCCTCATCGTCGCGCTGAGTGCCGTCGCGCTGGGCACGCGCCTGTTTGCGACTCATTTTTCCGTGCACGAGAGATAGCGTCGTGATAAACGCGACGAATCTAAGCAAAGTCTTTTTCGACGGCGTCAAGGAAGTCAGGGCGGTGGACGGCGTTTCATTTACTGTTCCGGCCGGCAAGCTCTTCACTCTTCTGGGGCCCAGCGGCTGCGGCAAAACGACGACCCTCAGATGCATTGCCGGTTTGGAAACTCCCACCAGTGGCGAGATTGCCATAGAAAAAAGCGTAGTGTTCGACGCGAGGCGGGGCATCTCGGTGCCGCCCAACAAGCGCCACATCGGCATGGTTTTCCAGTCCTACGCCATCTGGCCGCACATGACGGTATTTCAGAATGTCTACTATCCGCTGAAGAGTAAAGGCTTTTCGCGGTCCGAGGCGAAAGACCGCGCGCGCGGCGCGCTCGATGCCGTGGGGCTCCTCGATCTTGAAGACAGGCCGGCGCCCAGGCTGTCCGGCGGCCAACAGCAAAGAGTTGCTCTGGCGCGCGCCCTGGCGGGCAATCCGGAGGTTTTGCTCCTAGACGAGCCGCTGAGCAATCTGGATGCAAAGCTCAGGGAGGAGATGCGCTCCGGAATCCGCAGTCTGCAGAAGCGGATTCAAATCACCTCGCTCTATGTGACCCATGATCAGATCGAAGCGCTGACGATTTCCGACCAGATTGCCGTGATGCATGCGGGCAAGATCGTCGAGATCGGCAGTCCACAGGATATCTATTTGCATCCCAAGACCCGCTTTGCCGCCAACTTTATCGGCATGACCAATATCATACCCGGAAAGATGAAGGGCGAAGAGGCAGGCGCAAGTATTGTTCAAGTGCCGTTCGGCGAAATTTTTTGCCGCACAAATGCAACTACGGCGAGCGACAGGGTGTTAGTGCTGGTCAGACCCGAAAGCCTCCGGCTGTCGAGTATGGCTCCGTCATCAGGGCAAAACATCTGGAGCGGAGAAATCAAAGAAAAAATCTTCCTGGGAGATTTTATCGATTGTGAGGTCTCTTGCGATGGGTTTTCTTTGCGCGCCAAAGTCGACCCCTACAACGATTTGGCCGAGGGGCAGAAAGTATATGTCTCGGTGGATCCCGCCCGGTGCGCCATAATCCCGATGTCGGATGCCTGTTAAGGTTCTGATTTTCCTCTCCTCAGACGAGCGGTTTTTGGACCCGTTACGGGTGCCTTATTATCTCTCTGCGAAATCACTAAAATCTCGACCGCTCAATGTATGCCGTCATGGAACGGATCCAAAAACGGAGTGCTCAAAGGGCGGCCGGATGGGTCGGATTTGGGGCGACCGGTAGCGCGCATCTATTCGCTCAGAGTCGAGTGTTTTGGATAACGAAGAAGGGGTTTTTAGCGGGCATTGAACGGCTCGAAGTGTGCACAGAAACGAACCGCTTCGGACAGGTATCCTTATTATTGCTTAGATTGTTGTCGAAAACAGGGCTGTGATGTCGCGCTCTGTCATCATTCCCTCAACTTGCGCCGTGGTGGCATGGATGTTGCGGCCACCGTTAAATTTTTCGCACGCGGGATTCGCAGCACGGGCCTGTTTTGCGAGTTCTATAAATAAACAGTTTAGAGGGTAAGTGATTATGCGACTCTGGAGAAAGAGTTCGAATTCCAATCACGCTGCGACATCGGTCATCGATCACGGCTGCGACGCGCAGGGCCGTCTGTCTTTTGTCGGGACAGTGGCGATGAACGGGAAATTCCACGGCGAATTGTTTTCTGCCGACACGCTTTACTTGGGATCGGAGGGCGAGGTCGAAGCCGAAGTTCAGGTAACGGTCGCCTTCATCAGTGGCCAGGTGAAAGGCAATATCACCGGCCGCGAACGCATCGAGTTGAGCCGCAGCGCGCGGATTTTCGGCAATATTGTGACGCCCATATTGGTGCTGGAGGAGGGCGCGGTGTTCGACGGTCAGTGCAAGACGAGCCGCCAAGGAGAAGAGAATCTTGCATAGCCCGTACTCGATCATCGTTCTCCGCGGCGCGCAAATGCGCCGTTTCGTAGTCTCACGAGAAAAGCTTCGGGTGCTGGTGGGCGTGCTATTTTTGTCGATTTGCGGATGGTTTTTCAGCCGGTATCTCGACGCGCCGGAAAAAGAGGTCGATGAGGTCGTCGCTGCCGGCCAACCTCAAATAGAGAAGTTCGATCAATCTCAAATAGAGAAGTTATCGGTCTTACGGGACCGGGCGAGAGAGGTCCAGGAAACGCTTTCTCGCTGGAAAGGCCTGCGTGAAAGAATTCAGGCGTCGTTGCCGCGGCGAAGTAAGAGATCTTTTGAGGGCAGGCATGAAGGAGATGAGTTACATGAGATCCTTGCCGCTCTGCAGGAGGAACTCGCGAAAATGATTGCAGCCCTGCCTTCCGGCTGGCCGGTAAAAGGCCGGGTAAGTTCCGGCGTCGGCATGCGGCCTTCTCCGTGGACGGGCGAGATGCAGTATCACGCTGGATTGGATATTCCCAAACCCATAGGAACTCCGGTCCATGCTTCCGGTGACGCGGTGGTGGAGTCCACCGACGCTCAGCGCGGGACGATAATTTTAAACCATAGCCAGCAGATCAAAACTCATTATGCCCACCTCTCCAAGGTCTTGGTCCGCAAAGGCGAGCGCGTGCGCAAGGGTCAACCGATCGCTCAGGTGGGCAATAAGGGAAACAGCACTGGTCCGCATCTCCACTATGAAGTGAGGTTCGCCGGTATCGCCATCGACCCGCGGCAACATCTGATCGGCGCAACGCAGTGATCACGAGTCCGTTGTTTCAGATCTCTACCGGCTTTGTTGCGATTGAATGCCTTTGGAATTTAGCTCTAACCTAACACCTTCGAGTATTTTTCCCTAAGCTTCCCCAAACGCTGGCCGCTTTCGCGCGACGCCTTGGCGAAATCATCCGGCATGACGTTATAGGGCGGACGGATGGGGCCGGGCTTGCAGTAGCCGGAAGCGCCCATCAGAATCTTTTCCATCTGAATATTGTACGAAGCGAAAACATCCTGGGAGCCGGTGATTGCGTGATGCGGTTCGATGGCCCAGGCGATATCATCGGCCACGGCCTTGGCTTGTTGCGCGTTTTTTGCGGCGAGCGCGTTCATTAGCGCCAGGCCGATTTGCGGTCCGACGGCGGGGATCCAGCAGGTGGTCGTCGTTTCGGGAGAGATCTGCGCGAAGTCGTATGCCATCCCCACCGGCGGGACGAAGTTGACGCGACCTTTGCTAACGGCCACCGCCTCTTTGAGAATCGCTTTGCTGGAAAACTTTGCCGACATCACCGTCGGCGCTTTCTCGACGATGCCTCCCCAGAAATCGACGCCAAAGGGGAAACGAAAGGCGCGCGGGTTCGCATAGACCATAATCGGAAAATCGGCAAAGGTCGCCGCGACGTCTGCGTAAAATTTGACGGCCATATCGAGGGTCGTCGGTTGCCACATGGGAATGCCCAATAGCGTTCCCGTGGCGCCGCGCTCTTTGACGAATTTGATGCGCCGGGCGATATCGTGGCCGCTCAATGCCGTCGTGCCGACGAAAGTCGGAATACGTCCGCGCACGGTTTTTAGCAAACAATCGACGAAGACTTCATAATCGCTCTGCGATGTAGTCGCGCACTCGCCCATAGTGCCCAAAGCCATGATGCCGGTGGCGCCGTCGCGGACCAGGCTCTCAGCCAGGCGGGCGGTCTCGTCGAGGTCGACTGTATTCGTCGCGTCCAGGCGATCGGCTCCGTCCTTGGCTGGCGTCGGCATTATCGCCAAAGCCCCCTTGATATCTTTTGCGCTCAGCATAATTTCTCTCCTTCTTTAAATAGAGACCGTGTTGTAACTGTGCAATACCATAGATGTCATGCTGAGCAAAGCGAAGCATCTCGTGTCTTCACGTGGTTACGAAGACGAGATTCTTCGGCGGATTTTATCCTGAGCATGTCGAAGGGCCCTCAGAATGACATCGCGCCGCAGTCTCTTACTGCGGAAGGGCAGCGTTTTTACGACTACCGCCGGTAATTTTCACTGCCCCAGATTTCTTTCAAGAAACCGCTTTTCTCCAGATTGAAAACGAAGCTGTTATCGTAAATTTCTTCGGGTTTTCTTCTAATCACCGTGCCGGTTTCGCGGGCGAGTTCGACGGCCTCGGCGACCGCTTTGCCAGGGACAACCATGGTGCGGTCGAGGATTTCCCGGGCGTAAACGTCATATGCAGACTGTAGCGCTTCGGGGTCCTTGGTGCGCATCGCTTTTGCGATGGATGCTTTCGCCTTGTCCGGATTTTTCTCGACGAAGTGGACGATTTCGGCAAAGGCCGCAACCATGCGCTGGACAATTTCGGGACGCTCGCGAAGCATTTTATAGCTCGTATGGACACTGCTGTAGATAAACGGCAGGTTCAGATCGATCAGGCGATAGAGCACATTGAATCCTTCGTTTTTCGCCCGGACATCGAGGGGCGGCGTGATGGCAACAGCCTGGACGATGTTAGCCGCCATGGCTTGATAACGCTCGCCCTGGCTGCCGCCGATGGGCCGGATCGTGACCGCGGTTGGCGACAAGCCGAATTTTTTTACCACCGCGCGCGAGAGTCGGTCGCTCAAGTCGCCCGCCCGCGCGATGCCTATAGATTTCCCCTTGAGGTCCTCGGGTCCCCTGATTTCTTTTCGCGCCACCAACACGTAGGGCAGCTTAACCAGCGGAGAAGCGACGAGCTTGACATCGATACCGGTGGCCAGGCCAGGTATAGTCCCGTCCGCGGCGCAATAAGTGAATTGAACTTCATCGCTCGCCAAGGCGGTCAAATTTTGCGCGCTACCGCGGATGAAAATATTCTCGAATTTAAAACCGTACTTGTCGAACAGGCCATTATCGAGCGCCGTGTAGAGATGCACGAAGCCGCCGGACACTGCGCAGGTGGATACTCTCATCGAAATAGTCTTTTCGCCGGGTTTGGGCAGATACGGATTGGCAAACACGCTCGCATGAGCGAATGGCAGAAACATAAGCAACGACAGAATTATTATCTTCATGACGGCCGGATTCTATTCAGATCGGCCCTGGAGGGCAAGCGGAATTTTACGGTTGATCCTTTTCCAACCTGAGCCGGCGACTCTTGACGGGGTTCACCCACTTGTATGATACAGGTGGCTCAGCCCGGATTTGGCCTGTAAGGGTAGCCCGAAAGGAGGCTCGAACATGGCAAAGATACGCGCGGTCGTCGTCGAGGGTGATCGCGAGCATGGTTACAAGCGCGTCCAGGTATTATTTGGGACCAACTATTTCCTGGAAATTGACGAGCGCGACGGCAAGGTTAATTTTCTTTTGGGCGCTCATCACCAAGCGTTCCAAGCGGACGCATCTGAAACCAGGGGAGAGTTGGAAAAATACATTCGGGAGATCATGGAAAAACATCCGGAAAGCGTGTTCGAAGAAGCGTAAAGGTTTAGTGCATGGAAGGAGGGTTCCTATGGCCCGGATTCGTCATTTAGCGATCGTATCGGAAAATCGGGAACGGTTAGTTAAATTCTATACCGAGGCTTTCGGCATGAAGGTGATTGACGGCGTCGGCCCGGCCATTTATCTCACGGACGGGTACATTAACCTGGCGATCATCCAGAAGCGGCCGCAATATAAGGAAGGCCTTTATCACTTCGGCATTGAAGTCGAGGACATTGAAGCTCTCAAGCCGGTTTGCAAAGAACTCGGCGCAGCGTCGGAAATCCAAAAACGGCCGCCGAACCGAGAGGCCGAGTACCGCATCGCCGATCCCGATGGGAACTTGATCGATCTGTCGCAACACGGTTGGCCGGCTTGAATTCATGCTATGTAAACCCCGCCTCTTGAGGCGGGAACAACATTATGGGTTTCCAAAGGGGGCGCGCCTCCCCTTTGGTCAAGGGGGAGTCAAATCCCCGCCCGCGAAGCGGCGTTTATCTTGAATAATCCCAGGGGCAGCAGCAATGAAATCAAACCGATATCATCATGTGCGACGAGCGCTGTTAGTATTGATCATGTGCTCGGCTCTCGGCCAAAGCGCGCCGCTGCACGGGCAAACGCAGAAGGTCAGAATCTCGCTTTCCAGCCGGAGCAATACCAACACGACCTATTACGTCGCTCAGGCCAAGGGGATGTTCAAAGAAGAGGGCTTGGAAGTCGAGTTCATCCAGATCAATCCTCGTCTCGGGGCCCTGGCGGTTTTGAACGGCGACGTGACGTTTACGACGTCCTTCGTGAGCACCTTTCGCGGCGTCGTGCAAGGACTGCCGATGAAGACCGTCTTCATTCTATTGAAGAAGGGCGTTTACTACTTGATGGTGCGCCCGGAGGCCATTAAAGACGTCCAGGATTTGAAGGGCAAAAAACTCGGCGTCACCGCCGTCAATGGCGGAGATCATATCATCGGCCGGGAGTTGTTGCGCTCCATAGGGATCGACCCGGCTCTCCTGCAAGCTATTGCAGTGGGCGATCCGTCATTGCGCGCTCAGGCGCTTATGACCAACGCCGTGCAAGCCGTTTCGGTCTCGCCGCCCCATGACGTGATGTTGCGGCAAATGGGACTCAAAGCCATCGCCGGGCCGCCGGAAATCGGCGTGCCTTCTTCGGGGCTGTTTGCTTCGGACCGATTCATTAAAGAAAATCCGGAGCTATTAAAACGAACTATTCGGGCGGCTCTCAAAGCAAACCGCTTCATAGACGAGAACCGACAAGAAACGATTCGTATTATGGCGCATTTTGTGCCGCAGTCTCCCGATGCCGCAGCGCGCTCCTACGACGTCGAGCTCAAGGCGCTCGCCAAAGATGGAACGATGACCGATGCCGAGATTGAGTTTCAAATGGAGCGGCTCTCCGATAAGAAGCGGCCGCTGGATGAGGTACGAGATTTTTCATTCGCGCGCCAGGCGATCAAAGAGTTGCAGGCAGGCCGCTGACATCACGGTTTCGTCAAAGTTCAACGGCTAATTTTTCGTCCTTGACATAACAAGTTGCAAGACAGTATGGGTGAAGAAACTCAATTGGGGGATGCTATGAGTAGAATCCGTTTCAAGACTGGACGGGCAATAGCGAAATGGTTGGCTGTGATTGGATTCTCTTTCACACTCGTCGTCCCGGCGCTGGCGGCCGCCCCGTATTATGAAGGAAAGACTCTCGAGGTCATTATTCCTTTCCCGGTTGCGGGCGGTTCAGATATCTGGATCCGCACGATCGCGCCGTATCTTGAAAAACAGATTCCCGGCCATCCAAAATTCAACTTCCGCAATATAGGGGGCGGCAGGGGTATTCCCGGCATGATGGAGTTTGCCCTCAAGGCGAAACCGGATGGACTCATGGTGCTGGTCAGCTCGGCGACCAATTACTTTCCTGTTCTATTGGGAGACAAGGCTGCCAAGTACGATTTTCGCCAGTGGAAACCGTTGCTCGTCAATCCCGTGGGCGGCGTAATGTATGCTTCGCCGGCCGCAGGTATCAAAAGGGTCGAGGATCTCGCCAAGGCCAAGGATCTGATTTACGGCGGCATCAGCGCCATTGGGCTCGATCTGATCCCGCTCATCAGTTTCGAGCTGTTAGAGACCGATACAAAAGGTGTGCTTGGTTTCAAAGGCAGGGGCGAGGCGCGCATTGCGTTTGAACGCGGGGAAACCAATATAGACTACCAGACCACGCCCGCCTATAACGCTACTGTGGTCCCGCTGATTAAGGAAGGCAAAGCGATCCCCTTAATGAGCTTTGGCCAGCTCGATGACAATGGAAATATCGTTCGGGACCCAGCTGTGCCTGATCTCCCGACGGTTCCCGAAGTCTACGAGAAGATCAAGGGGAAAAAGCCCTCGGGCAAATTCTGGGAGACCTACAAAATTTTTATGCCTTCTGCGTTTGCCGTGCAGAAGATTCTCTGGGTCAAGGCGGATGCCCCGGCGGATGCGCTGCAGGTCTTCTACGCGGCTGCCGATCGGCTTGAGAAAGACAAAGAGTTTCTCGCCAAGACCGACAAAATCCTAGGAGGCTACCCCCTGTTGCGCGGCGATCGGCTTGAAAAAACCATCCAACAGGCTTTCCAGATCGACGCGGACACCCAACGCTTCGTCAAGGAGTGGGTGGGTAAGAAGTATCGCGTGAAATTCGACTAGCAGGCTGCTGAAAAAGGCTCATATGCTTCGTTGCGCTCAATCGCTTCGCTTTAACGTACCGCCTGAGTACGTCTGCGCTCATCGATTTTTCGCGCGCCTCGCCTCTGAGATCTTTTTGACCAGCCTGCCATCCGGGTTTTTCTGCAACCCTGTCGTATAGACTGTACGGGATCTACGCTAACAGCATCGCTTTCGTATGTGGGACGCGGCTTTCATCGCTCTGGAGAATTTTGCCAGTCCGACTCATCTAGCTATGCTCACGGCCGGCGTATTGGCCGGCACGGTCATCGGTATCCTTCCCGGTCTCGGCGGTATCGCCTGTGTAGCCATCCTTCTCCCTTTCATTTACACCCTCGAGGTTCATACCGCGATGATCCTTTTGGTCGGATCTCTGGCGGTGGTCCACACTTCGGATACGATTACCTCGGTGCTGATTGGCACGCCTGGTTCCGCGGCGGCCGCCGCGACCGTTCTGGATGGCCATCCACTGGCCAAGCAGGGCCAGGCCGGCAGGGCCTTGAGCGCCGCGTTCTTGTCCTCTTTGATCGGCGGCCTCATCGGCGCGGTTTTCTTGACTCTCTCTCTACCGATCGCGCGGCCTCTGGTCCTACTCTTCAGCTCTCCCGAATTGTTGATGCTCTGCGTTCTAGGTCTCTCCTTTGCCGGCTTCCTGACGGGAGGCGCGCCGCTTAAAGGCGGTCTGGCCGCGTGTCTCGGACTCTTGTTGGGAAGTGTCGGCTCTGCTCCTGCCGACGCCGTCAATCGCTATACCTTCGACCAGCTTTACTTGATTGACGGAATTCCCTTGGTTGGAGTGGCGTTGGGAATCTTTGGCATCGCGGAAATCATTGATCTCTTGGCCAAAGGCGGACAGATCGCCGAGCGCATCGGTTTGGGCCATGGTTGGCTCCAGGGAGTGAAGGATGTGGTCCAACATTGGGGGATCGTGGTGCGCGGTTCGCTCATCGGTGTCTGGGCTGGAATTCTTCCCGGCATCGGCGCTACGGCCGGCTCCTGGATGGCCTACGGGCACGTGGTAGCCATGGCGCCCGATCGAGAGCGCTTCGGCAAGGGCGATATTCGCGGCGTCATCGGACCGGAGAGCGCCAATAATTCCGTCGAGGCAGGAGATTTCATCCCGACGCTTCTCTTCAGCGTTCCCGGCGGCGCCCCGGCTGCGATCCTGCTGGGCGCGTTGTATTTCTACGGCATTCAACCCGGCCCGCGCATGGTTCAGGAAAACCTCGATCTGATTTTTACGATCATCTGGAGTTTTGCCATCGCCAACACTATGGGCGCGGCGCTGTGCCTTTTTTTGAGCCCGGCGCTGGCGCGGCTCACCTGGATTCCCTTCGCCCGACTGGCTCCAGCCATCGTGGTCACTATTTTTTTTGGCGCCTTTCAGAGCTCCCAGCACTTCGGAGATATCTATGCCATGCTGGGATTGGGATTGCTGGGTTGGCTCATGAAGCAGTTGGCTTGGCCGCGCGCTCCGTTGCTCGTCGGCTTCGTTCTGACGAAGCCGACCGAACAGTACCTGTGGCTTTCGATCAGTCGCTACGGCATGGAATGGTTGCTTCGGCCCGGAGTCATCGTTCTAGGCTTGTTGTTGCTCGCTTCCATACTCTGGATCGTTCTGGGAAAACGCGGCGGTAAAAATCTCCCCGCCGAGGAATCCACCGAGGGAGCGGTTATTCTTGGCAAAGTTCCGTCCGTACTTTTCACCCTTTCGGTTTTCCTTGTCGCCGCGGCCGCGCTCTACGAGGCGCGCTCTTTTCCATACTTGGGGGCCATTTTTCCGATGGCGGCAACGATTCCCGCCATTTTCATGGCTGTAGCCCAGGTCGTCCTCGATGTGCGCGCCGCCGGCGGAGCTCCGGGGATCGAGACGCGCCAGAAAAGCAAATTGGCCCTGGGATATTTTTTTTCGCTCGTCTTGTTTCTCTTGCTGATCTTGCTATTCGGGTTCGGCATCGCCACCGCGCTGTTCACTTTCGGATTTCTCAACGGCTGGGTCAAAATGCGCTGGTTTCCTGCTCTCCTCTATACCGGCGTTGTCGTCGGTTTGACGGTACTCCTGAGTTGGCTGCTCGGACTCTATTGGCCCCAGGGAATTGTTCTTGAACAATGACGGATCTGCGAGTCCCATTGGACGTTCTGGTTGTCGGCGGCGGCAACGCAGCGCTGTGCGCGGCGATCACCGCGCGGCGCGCCGGCGCGCGCGTGCTCGTGCTCGAAAGCGCCACGAAAGATTTTCGCGGCGGCAACAGCCGCCATACGCGCGATATCCGTTACATGCATCGCGCGGCCACCGATTATGTCACCGGCCCATACGGAGAAGACGAGTTTTGGCAGGACCTCTGGGGGGTCACCGGCGGCGCGACCAACGAGGATCTGGCCCGTTTGACCATTCGCGAGTCGGAAACGCTTGGCGAATGGATGCCGGCCAACGGCGTGCGCTGGCAAAAGCCGCTGCGCGGCACTTTGCACTTGGCGCGCACGAATCTTTTCATGCTCGGCGGCGGTAAAGCCATGATGAACGCTTACTATGACTGCGCCGCGAAGCTCGGCGTCGAGATCGTCTATGAATCCGAAGTCCGTCAATTGAAAATGAGTGACGGGCGATTCGCCTCCGCGATGGCGTTTCACAATGGCGCGGCGAAAGAAGTCGCGGCGAAAGCGCTCGTTGTCGCCGCCGGCGGCTTTGAAGCGAATATCCCATGGCTGAAAGAATACTGGGGTGAGGCCGCCGACAACTTCATTATACGCGGCACGCCGCATAATCAAGGCCGGGTGTTGAAACTGCTTCTCGATGGGGGTGCGAAGCCGGTGGGCGACCCGCGTGGTTGTCACGCGGTAGCGCTGGATGCGCGGGCGCCAAAATTCGACGGCGGCATTGTGACTCGGCTGGACAGCGTGCCATTCGGCATCGTCGTTAACAAAGAAGTTAAACGATTTTACGACGAAGGCGAGGATTTCTGGCCGAAGCGCTACGCAATCTGGGGGAAACTCATCGCGGCGCAACCGGAGCAGATCGCATATTCCATTGTCGATAGCAAGGCGCTGCCGCACTTCATGCCGTCGGTTTTTCCGCCGGTCGAGGCGGGCACCGTCGCTGAGTTGGCCGGCGCTCTGGGGTTGAACGCGGCAGCATTGGTTGCCGCAGTGGATGAATACAACCATGCAGTGCGACCGGGTGCGTTCGACCCGGGCAACTTGGACAGTTGCCGAGCCGAAGGACTCCATCCGCCTAAGAGCCACTGGGCGCGCCCCATCGACATGTCACCCTATTACGGTTATCCGCTGCGCCCGGGAATTACTTTCACGTACCTCGGGGTTACCGTGAACGAACAGGCGCAGGTGATCATGCAAAACGGCTGGCCGGCGAAAAATATTTTCGCCGCCGGCGAAGTCATGGCCGGCAATATTCTTGGTAAAGGATATCTCGCCGGCTTCGGCCTGACCATCGGCTCGGTATTTGGCCGGATCGCCGGACGGGAGGCGGCGCGCTATGCCGTCTCTTGAGTTACTCAAAGATGGCGCGCGCCAGATGACGATTTGCAACGCCTGCCGTTACTGTGAAGGTTACTGCGCCGTATTCCCGGCTATGGAGCAACGCCGCATTTTCACCAAGGCCGATCTCACCTATCTAGCAAATCTGTGCTTCGATTGCCGCGACTGTTATTACGCCTGCCAGTACGCGCCGCCGCATGAATTCGGCGTGAACATACCCAAGCTGATGGCCGAGCTACGCGCCGATACTTACCGCGAGTTCACCTGGCCAGCCGTTCCATCAGGCTTGTTCAAACGCAACGGGCTGGCGGTGAGCGTGATTACCGCGGCGGCGCTGATCGTCATTTGCGGTCTCGTGCTGGCATTCAAAGGTTGGGATGTGTTGCGCGCCGTGCATTTAGGTGAAGGGGCTTTTTACCGCGTCGTGCCGTTTGTCGCGATGACCGTGCCGCCGTCTGTGATCGCGCTTTATGGCCTTGGGGTTTTCATCATTGGCGCGGCTCGCTTTTGGCGCGCGACCCGGGCGAGCCTATCCGACGTCGTCGATCCGGGCGCGTTCTGGCGCGCGACCAAAGACGCCTTCGGCCTGGCCTACATGAAAGGCGGCGGCGCCGGGTGCACGTATCCGGCGGAGAGCTTTTCACGCTCGAGAATGTGGTTTCATCATCTGGTCTTTTACGGTTTTCTGCTCGATTTCGCCGCCACCAGCATCGCCGCTTTCTACGATCACTTCCTCGATTGGCAGGCGCCTTATCCTTATATAAGTTGGCCCGTGGTTCTTGGCACGACTGGCGGAGTGGGATTGCTGATCGGCACCAGCGGTTTGCTTTATCTAAAGCGGCAAAGCGACCGGGTTCCGGCTGCGCCGCAGATGCGCAGCATGGACGTAGCCTTTCTATGGTTGCTGTTTCTCACCAGCTTGACGGGTATGCTGCTCTTGGCGGCGCGTGAAACCGCAGCGATGGGAACGCTGCTGGTCATTCACCTGGGCGTGGTTGCCGGCTTTTTCATCACCGCGCCCTACGGCAAGTTCGCCCATGTTGTCTACCGCTACGCCGCGCTGGTGCGCTACGCTATCGAGCAAAGGAGGATCGAAGAACAAACGCATTAACCACTTGACAGTATCTTCAGCGTGGTGCTATGTGCGCCTAAGAAAACCATCAGGCTGCTGAAAAAAGGGGTTCTAGTGCTTCGAGAGCCTTAGCACGAACGGAAAGCGCCAAATGGTTTCAAATGATCCCCGTTCGCCCTGAATTTCTCGATGGGTGAACCGGGCGTTTTCAGGGGCCTGCTATGACCCTCTGCGGGGCGCGCAATTAATCTTATCAAGGAGGTGCGATCATGGCGTATGCTATTAGTAAGGCAGACGTATGGGCCGGCGAGATCGCCGATCGTCCGGGCGGCTTGGCAACGACATTACAAACGCTGCAGAGCGCCGGCGCGAATCTGGCGTTTATCATCGCCCGCCGCGCTCCGGATAAGCCGGGCACGGGCGTTGTCTTTGTCACGCCGATCAAGGGAGCGAAACAGAAGGCGGCCGCCCAGGGAGCGGGTCTTCAAACCACCGACAGCCTTCATTCGGTGCGCGTGGAAGGTCCTGACCGGCCGGGGCTGGGCACAAAAATGACTCGCGCCCTGGCGGATGGCGGAATAAATCTGCGCGGCATATCAGCAGCCGCCCTTGGACGGCGTGCCGTGACTTATTTCGCCTTCGACAACGCTGCGGATGCGGACGCCTCGGTTCGTATCTTGAGAAAAGCGCTAAAGTAATTTTCCGGGTTGCGTTACTCCAGCATTATCTGTGTTCGAACGGTTTCTTTTGCCGGCGCCAGAGCCCCCTCAGCCCGACGGCAAGGAACATCGCGCCGCTCAGCAGCCATGCGGCGGCGGGTTTGAGCTTTGGATTGACGAGTAAATCGCCTTCGCTCCAGAGTTCGACCCCGGCCGTCGCTGCGGCGACCAGAAACAGCGCGCCCAATACCAGCGCGGTAATCCGCACGTAAGGCTTCATTCGGGTTCTCCCCGTTGCTGGTTCGAGGGATTCAGCGGCGGCGCCGCAAGACGACAACCTTGCTCGAGTAAAGCCGCAAATTTTACTCCATCAGCTTTTTCACGCGAGCCACGACGTCCTTGGGCTGGTTAACGGCGTCGCGCATGTCTTTTTCCACGTCTTCGCCCGCCTGCAAGGTGACTTCCATGCGCGCCTTCTTGGCTTCGGCGAGCAGTTCAGGCTCCTTGAATGCTTTCATATAGGCTTCGCGCAGCATCTGCACACGCTCGGCGGGCACGCCGGGCGTGGTCACCAGAGGGCGTCCCACGGTGGCGGAAAGCAGCAAGAGTTTGGCTACGCTTCGGCTCATCGCTGAGGTTTTTCTTTTTTCCATGAGCTCGGGAAGAGTCGGCGCGTCGCCAACGCGCGGGTCTTTTTTGCTGCCAGTCTGCAGAATATGGCGGTCGAAGCCGTTTTTGTGCCAGGTATGATATGGCTCGCGGGCAAAATGCGTCGTGATGCCGGTGCCGCGGCAGTGCAGTTCGCCTTTCTCGATCGCCAGATCAATCTCGACCCCGCCCGGGTAGCCGCGCACGTTGGTGAACTTGGTGCCGAGGGTGTCCTCCATGATGTTGATCATGATGGTGGTCAGATCGGAAGTCCCCGTCGCGCCGCATTTGGGTGGCTCCTTCGCGTTGACGATGTCCTCTATGGATTTCCACGGCGCATCGGCGCGCATATACATCATCAAGTCCCGTTGATCGACGCTGCCGATGAAAGGCATCTTGCGCACGTCGAATTGAGCTTCTTTCACGCCGAGCAACTGGTCCAAGTAGATGCCGCTGCCGATTTTTCCCAAGGTGAGCCCATCCGGTTTGGCGACGTTGGAGACGTAATTGGTGGCGATAATCGAGCCCGCTCCGGGCATGTTTTGCACGATGATATTCGGATTGCCGAGAATGTGTCTGCCCATGTAGCGCGCCAAGAGCCGCGCATACTGGTCATAAAGACCGCCGGGGGTGAAGCCGACCACTATGCGCATGGTCTTGCCTTGATAGAAGGGTGCGCTCTGTGCGTTCGTCGATCCACTCGGCCACACAGTGGCCGTAATAGCGAGCAGCAAAAGAAAGCCAAGCAGAAGATATTTTTTGTGCATGTTCATTTTTACCTCATAAGGACGCTAGCGCAGTTTATTGATCAAGCAGCGCGGCGAAAACGATTCAGTGACAGATTCCTTTTTGATAACGCTGAAAAACGTTCCATCCTTCGAGAACCTCAGAGTCTCTCCTGAGTATATCAAAGGAACGAACGTAGAAGCGGTTAAAATCATTGAAGGTTGTTCCGTTCATGCTGAGCTTAGTCGAAGCATTCATAGGATTTTTTAAAATCTTTATTGTGGCCTGAACTTCGGCAGCGTGATGCCCTCGCCGGTGTCTTCGAAGACCACTTCAACTGGCATGTCTATGTAGACTTTGTCGATGGCGCAGCCGAGGATATTGCTGCAAATTCTTGGACCGTCGTCGAGGTCGATCCAGGCGGTGACGTAGGGAATATCGGGCCCGAAACCGCGCAGCGCGTTGCCGACGACTTCGCGGATGATGGTGAAACAGAAGATTTTGCCTTTGCCGCTGACTTGAACCCATTCGAGCTTGTCGCTGGCGCAGTCGCCGCACACCGGCCGGGGGCAAAACACCCAGGTGCCGCAGTCTTGGCACTTTTGCATCATCAGCTTGCCGTTCTTGGCGCCGTCCCAGAACGGCTGGTTGATGGGAGTGATTTCGGGCAACGGCTTTTTGACTTCTTGTTTTGCCATATCAATGAACCTTTCCGGTCGTTACGTTCTTGCTTCGTGTTCGTGGCTCGTCCCGCTAGGCCGTAAATATAGTATTCGAGAAATAAACTCTCACCACGGAGATCACGAAGGGTTCGGACATATATATTCCTAAACTTCGCGTTCTTCGTGTCCTTCGTGGTGAAATCTCGGTTTCTTTTGGTTGCGCCTACGCCTCGCTGCCCAGGATGGCCGCCGCGGTGCAGCCGAAGTTCTTGCCGTAATTCACCGCGCCGACGCCGGTAGAGATGCCGAATTTAATATCGGGCACCTGGCGGTCTCCCCCTTCGCCGCGGATCTGGCGGACGGTCTCGATGACGTGCAGCATGCCGCCGGTTGTCGACGGCTGGCCGCAGTTGATCATGCCGCCGCTGGTCTGAATCGGCAGGTCGCCTTTAAACGTGAAATCGGTTTTCTCGAAGAACGCTTTGTCATTGCGGTTGCAAAAGCCCAAGTCTTCAATCTGGATCATCACGACCGGAATATAATCGTCGTAAAGATTCAGACAGCGAATATCTTTGTGTGTCACGCCCGCCATGGCAAACGCCCGTTTGCCGGCGTCGGTAATGCCCGTGATAAGCGGATTGGCGCGGTAACGCGGTCCATAGCTTGCGTTGTTGCACTCGCCCCAGCCGAGCAAGTAAACGGGCGGTTTGCGCAACGTCTTGGCGCGCTCCGCCGAGGTCATGATATACGCCTTACCGCCGTTGGCCGGCATCACGCAGTCGAGTAGCCGAATTGGATCGGAAATCAGGCGCGACTTTTTGTAGTCCTCGACGGTGATCGGTTTTCTGAGATATGCATTGGAGTTCAATGAAGCATGATAGCGACCGGTTACGGCGATCTTGCCGAAATGATCTTCCGTCATCCCGGACTCATGCATGTAGCGGCTCATGACGAAGGCGATTTTACAGTTGGGACCCATGACGCCGAAAGGCATCTCGTAGTCGCGGGTGTCGGCGTGGGCGCCGCGGTGACCGCCGCGCTCGCCGAACGGCGATGCGGCCGCAATGACCAGCACGAGGTCGCAAAGCCCGGCGGTGATCGCCGCCGCCGCGTGGCCAAGCAAAGAAACGGAGCTGGCCCCGCCGTTGCCGCCGGCGAGTGAAACGCCGGGCGCGATGCCGAGTATCGCCGCCACCTCTTCAGGCCAGAACGGCTGTGAATGGTTAGTCGTATAGATCGCCGCCAAGCCCTGCCCGTCGAAATCTTTTTTCGTAAGTCCGGCGTCTTCCATCGCCAATCGCGCGGCCCAGGCAAGATATTCCGCCGTCGATTTGCGCGGCTCGCCGGGTTTGCTGCCAAGCCGGTCGGTGGGCGTCTCGCCGATACCGGCGATTGCCGTTTTTCCTCTGATGCTCATGATCTACTCCGTAGTTGAGAATTACAGCGGTTATTCGTACAAGAGTCAGGATTGCGTCGCGGGACCGAGTCCCTCGATGACGACTTGTCGGAGAGTTTCCTTGCCGCCGAAACGCTTCACCGCGTCCAGGATCTCAATGCCCGCCAGTTTGCCTTCAGCGTCATAGTCCGCAGCTATCCCTTCCCCCATATGTTTCGTCGTCACTGTGGTCTCACGAAACGTAATGCTTAGCGCGTCGACCTCAGCGTCGTAGCTTATTTTCATAGCGAAAACTCCTTTTCAGAGTAATAAGTATAAACCGTGACCACGACAATTTCATTCGCCTCGTCAACAAAGATGGGTCGCACCCGTTTCGTTGCGTACACCTTATTGTTCCACTCCCCGTTAAAAGGAAAGCTTTTCGTGCATTCCAAGCGCCCCAACTCTGCGGGCTGCCACGCACAGCTCCGTATGGCCTCTTCCACCTCCGCCACAGTGAATCCGCGTTTCGCGGAATAGCCAAGAGCATGGGCTGATAGTCGTATTGGCTTCACTTGGTTTTCCACGAATATTTCAGCGCCCCTGGACTGTCAAGCGAATCAATATAGAACGGTGAGACGTGAAAGGTAAGGGGTAAGGAGTAAGGAGTAAGGGGATCCCCCAAACCTCCCGGCTCGATTGTGATTGACGTACGCTCCGCCGCAATGCGATAACTCTTCGAGGGCTGCTCAAAAAAATTCAGAGGCGCGGCACGCAAACGACCGCGCTGCTCAAAGTTCAAAGTTCAAGGACGCCGTGGTGCGTCAGTCATTCCCGTGGAAACGGGAATCTAGTTCACCAGTACTTGTAGGATGGACGAGGCATTTTCAGCAGCATTCTTGGCGTCTCCCTGGCCGTTTCAGAGCAGCACTTGGACGAGCCGCGTTGAATCAAATTTGCTACACCCTGTATCAAAGCGACTACACCTCTTGCGATTTGGCGCCTTTGGCCGGCTCCCATGGGGAAAAAACGTCAAACAAAATCAACGACGTAGTAAAAGGTATCGGCAAACGATGTCTGGCACTGTTCATGCTCTGTGTTTGGGAAACCTTAGGCGTCGATTCGACACGCGGAGAAATATGACTCGAAAGATCGCCACTCTCTTAGCCGCGGCGGCAGTTTTGGCGACGGCAAATCTCGCTCAGGCGCAGCAGCCGGGGAAAGTCCCGCGGATAGGATATGTCGCGGCAAGCGGTCCCGAAGGTGGTAGCGCTCACCGTAACGTATTCAAGCAGGGGTTGCGCGATCTGGGCGATGTCGAAGGGAAAACTATCCTAGTGGAGTCTCGCTATCTGGAGGGAATGAGTGATCGTAGCACGAGCGTCGTCGCCGACCTTCTTCACCTCAAGGTTGATCTGATCGTCTCTACGAGTCCGGTCGTCATCCGCGCGGCTATGCAGGCGTCCAAAACGATTCCCATCGTCATGATCACGGTTGCAGAACCGGTTGCGACAGGGCTCATTGATAGTTTGGCGCGTCCTGGCGGAACGTCACGGGGCTCACCAGACTTACCCGCGACCTAAGTGGCAAACGGCTGGAACTACTTAAGGAGGCGGTTCCTGGGATTTCACGCGTCGGCGTCCTCTTGGTCGCAGACTCTCCGAGCATGAAGGATGCGGTCAAGGAATACGGGATCGCGGCGACTGCACTAAAACTACAACTTCAATCACTCGAAGTAGGCAGTCCGACACCCGATTTCGAGAGAGCGTTTCGAGAGGCCACGAAGGGACGTGTGAATGCGCTCATTATAGCTCGTCATGGCCTGCTTGTACGTTACGAGAAACAGATTGCGGACCTTGCTATCAAGAATCGGCTTCCTTCAATGTTCGAAGCAACTGACACCGCAGAGGCCGGTGGCCTTATGTCGTATTCAGCTAACCACGCCGAGAGCTTCAAGCGCGCCGCCGTCTATGTCGATAAGATCCTGAAGGGAGCCAAGCCTGCCGACCTGCCCGTGGAGCAGCCGACAAAGTTTGAGTTCGTCGTCAACCTCAAGACAGCCAAGCAAATCGGACTAACGATTCCTCCTAATGTTTTGGCTAGAGCCGATAAAGTAATCCGATGATCGAACAATCTAAAATCGAAAATCTAAAATGGTTATGATTCCGCCGAATGTGCTGGCGAGAGCGGACCGGGTGATCAAGTGAGACGGCAGAGGCAAAGAGCGTGGAGCATAGCCCAGAAACAAAACTCCGGAGGAAAGTCATGACCAAGGACGTCATCTGTCTTACCCTTTGCGCTGTGCTCTTTGCCCTATGCGCGGCAGCAGACGCTCAGCAAACAACAAAAATCCCTCGCATAGGATACCTAACTCCTGCTTCACCATCCGGTATTACGATCCGCCAGGAGGCATTCCGGCAGGGTTTGCGCGAACTCGGTTACTTGGAAGGGAAAAACATAATCATTGAATATCGCTACGCAGAAGGCAGCCAAGATCGGCTGATGGAGCTAGCGGCTGAACTCGTGCGTCTCAAGGTGGACATCATCGTCACTACCAGTTCATTGCCAACCCGTGCCGCCAAAGCAGCAAGCCCTACGATTCCCATTATCATGCTCCAGGATAATGATCCGGTCGGCAATGGGTTTGTCGCGAGCCTAGCGAGACCCGGTGGAAATATCACTGGATTGGCAGCGCTCGACCCGGAGTTGAGCGGCAAACGGCTGGAGCTCTTGAAGGAGACCGTTCCTAAATTGTCCCGAGTCGCGGTGCTTGGAGATTCAACGATCCCAGGCTCCGCACAAGTTTTGAAGGAGACGGAGCTCGCCGCCGCAGCGTTTAAAGGGAAGATCCAATACCTGGATGTGGGCAGTCCGAAGGACATTGAGCAGGCATTTCGAGCCGCAGAAAAGGAACATGCTGACGGAATCCTTACGATGACGAGCCCCGTTCTCTTTTCTCACCGACCGCAGCTTGTAGAACTCTCGGTGAAGCACCGATTCCCGGCGATATACCACCAGAGCCAGTACGTTGAATCCGGAGGGCTGATGAGCTACGGCGCGAGCTTTACCGATATGGATCGCCGCGCGGCCATCTATGTGGATAAGATCCTTAAAGGAGCAAAACCGGCTGATCTTCCTGTAGAACAGCCGACTAAATTCGAACTCATCATCAATTTGAACGCGGCGAAACGAGTCGGGCTGACAATTCCGCCGAACGTGTTGGCGAGAGCGGATCGAGTCATTAGATAATAGTTGTCAGTGATCAGTTAACAGTGAACAGGAGAACGAATAGATGCGCGTAAAAATTCTTGTTCCTTACTGTTTACTGATGACCGTCTTGCTGATCACTGGCTTAACAGAGGCGCAGCAGGCGGGGAAAGTCGCCCGCATAGGTTATCTATCGGCAGCGTCGGCTGAATCTGACAAGAACCGCTTTGTCCATTTCCAGCGCGGGATGCAAGAGCTGGGCTATATCGAGGGTAAAAACATCGCCATCGAGCAGCGATATGCGGCCGGGCAATTTGAAAAAATCTCTGAATCACTAGCGGAGCTTATTCGTCTCAAAGTCGATATCCTCGTGGTCTACGGCGAGGCGGCTATTCTTGCCGCGAAGAATGCTACCAACACGATCCCCATCGTAATGACGGTCCATCCAGATCCTATCGGGGACGGGATAATCGCCAGCCTTGCGCGCTCGGGTGGAAATATTACAGGACTGTCGGACCTCCACTCGGTCCTCGCCACCAAACGGCTTGAAATTCTCAAGGAAGTTGTCCCTTCGGCATCTCGGATCGCCGTCTTCTTCCATGCGGCCAACCCGACGCTTCTGCGCCAATTGAAGGACATCCAGGATATAGCCTCAGCATTCCGTGTGACGGTTCTTTCCGTGCCAGTCACGGGGCCTGAGGATTTCGAGCGTGCCTTTAACATGATGAGAAAAGAGCGCGCCGGGGCGCTTATGGTTCTCGGTAGTCCGCTGATCGGCATCCATCGACGACAGATTTTGGACCTTGTCGCAAAGAGCCGGCTACCGGCCATTTTCACCGTGAGGGACAATCCGGATGCTGGCGGTCTGATGTCCTACGGAGCGGACTTCCACGAGTTGTGGCGGCGCGCTGCTACCTACGTCGATAAAATCCTAAAAGGAGCAAAGCCCGCCGACCTGCCCATTGAGCAGCCGAAGAAATTCGAGTTCATCATCAACTTAAAGGCAGCCAAGCAGATCGGATTAACCATTCCACCCAATGTTTTAGCCAGAGTCGATAAGGTGATCCGATGACCGAACAATCCAAAATCCGCAGTCCGAAATCCAGAATCGTAAGATTCCGCCGAATGTGTTGGCGCGATGGGATCGGGTGGTTCGATGATTTAGGATCGCGAAATGCGGATTGCGGAATGAGAACAGGGACGATGAAACGAAGTTGGATCCATTGCTTTGCCGGACCGCATTTAAACTCCGCAGTCCGCAATCTCAAAGCGACAATTCTATCGAGCGCCATGCTGTTAGCGTTCGGCGTTTCCGCTCAGGCCCAAACGACACCAAAGATTCCACAAATAGGACTCCTAATAGGTAGCTCGCCAATCCAAAACCTGTACTGAGCGAGGTCGCAGTATCGAAAATCTAAAATGTTAGGCGATTCCGCCGAATGCGCTGGCGCGGGCGGACAGAGTGATTAAAATGCCCCATTAATCTAAAACCCAAACTGGAAATGCTGGCGATACGTTAATCGAGTACACTCCAAGGGAGGAAATGATCATTGCCGACAATACTTCTAATTCGTGGGTGGCGCTTCTTTTTCTATGCTAACGAAGCGAACGAACCGATTCATATTCATTGTCGAAAAGCCGAGAAAGAATGTAAATACTGGCTCGACAGAAGGAACTTTGATTTGGCGGAGGCGTTTAGCTATCGAATGACCGGCAAGGACAAGCGGGAAGTCAAGAGAATTATTTTCGAACATTTTGAGTATATCGAGAGTGAGTGGGACAAGTTCCAGGAGAAAAAATAATGAAGAAATACCATAACGTAAAAAACGTTCGCTTTGACAAACACTTTCTTCTGTTAACGGTCGATGGTCGGGACTTTAGAATTGACCTGCGGCAACACTCCAAGAAGCTCGCCTCAGCAGACGAGCGTACTAAAGGAAATTTCGAGATCTCACCGTCGGGCTACGGTATCCACTGGCCGGAGTTAGACGAAGATCTTTCGATTGATGGAATGATCAAAGCGGCGAAGACGAGGAAGGCGGGATGACCTGCCCGTGGAGCAGCCGAAGAAGTTTGAGTTTGTCGTTAATCTGAAAGCTGCCAAGCAGATCGGAATAACGATTCCATCGGACGTGCTAGCACGGGCGACAAGAATAGTTCGATAGGCATTACCTCGAGGCACGAGAGGTGAAGCAAAAGGTGTGAGGGTCACGCCCAAAGATCGGAGAGCAGAATGGAAAGACCGGGGAAAAGCAAAGGATCAAACAGCTCAGCGTCTCGGGCGCTCGCGGCCAAATGATAGTGGTCTATGACCAACTCATAGGCTTCGAGGGTTCGCTGATCCGGATCTATGAGCCAGTAATTGGGCACGTTGTGCCTGGCATAAAGCTGGGCCTTGGTCACGCGGTCTGTGCGGTGAGTCGTGGGAGACAAAACTTCGATGACAAGAGTCGGAGGCCCTTCGATGGCCCGCTCCGTAAGAATGTGGCGGCGATCGTTGCCGATAAAGATGAGGTCCGGTTGGATGACGGTGGTGGGCGCAAGGATAAGGTCTGTGGGTGCAATGAAAAGCTTTCCAAACTGGTTGGCAACAACATAGTTGGCGAGAAACCGGTGAAGGTTACCCAGAACTGTTTGATGCCTCGTAGTCGGCGCCGGCGTCACGGAAAGCTCTCCATCGAGTATCTCATAACGGTTACGGTCGTTGGGCAGGAGACAGTAGTCGTCATAGGTGAGTATGATTTTACCTGGAGGAATGCTTTGTGGAAAAGTAGACACACGGAACCTCTTTTCGACTTCTCACCATGCAGGTTGTAGGAACTCGATCTTGTTGTCAAGCGGCATTGAGCTGACATGGAAGCGATATTTATGACGAAATCTTTATCGCTCCTCCCGGACGCGCCGGTCCGAGGTGACGAAGTGATTCAGTGAAAAATCGCACAGCGAATGGGGCAACAAGCAAAGGTAAATAACGAGAGCAACCCATGAGAAAGGGATTTTTTGGTCTTGTGCTTAGCGCTTTGCTCTTTGCACTATGCTCGTCCGCTCAAGCGCAGCAGACGGGAAAAATTTTCGCATAGGTTTCCTGGATGGAAGCACTGCTTCTGGTATGGCAGGGCTCTTGGCGGTGTTACGGCAGGAGAAAGTTAGGAGTGAGGAGCGAGTTTTTCAACGCGCGTTGACGGATCGGTTGCGGCATCAGCCGCCAACTGCTTGTTGCAGGGATGGGCTGAGTAGATTGGCGAATATTCCCCCTTCTCGCGTAACGACGGTGAGAAATTGATTGACAGGAGGGGAACCAAGAATGTTCAGAAGCAACGCTTTTACGTCCCCCTGTTCTTCGATCCCGGGCAGGGGAATCTCGCGCGCGGCGGATGCATGGAGAGAATAATTGAAAATCGTCAATCCAGAGGCCGTCTGCGCCTTGGGATCGACTCGAAGCAGTATCTGATCGGAAAGCTGATACCCGGTCGATGCCGTGGGTTGTCCGAAGTTAACGTAAAGCACGTCGCCGTCGGGATCGTAAGTGATACGGGTCGGTCTCATAGTTCACCCCTTCTGTCGCGAAATCTGATACGCTGTCACGACGAAATTGTTTTCGGCTCCGTCAGGTCTGAAGCTGAACGTAACCAAGGCGACGATGGTGGTATTGTCGGCGGGCAAGTTTTCGAAATCGCGATAATAAAGGGACACATTGGGACGGAACGCATCTTGAAACCGTCGCCCTCTCTGAATCGTCTCCAAAACTTCGCTTTCATAAGCCTGCATTTCGGGATGTTCTTCGCAAACATGCGCCCAACGTTCATCGGTCAGATAAATCTCGTGTCCCAGCAGATCCGTTACAGAGCGAAGCATCTTGGGCAACTAATCCACGCGGTCTGCCGGGAATCTCACTGCGACGCGAGCTTGAACGGGAAAACGCTTTACCGCTACGTTGCGGTCTTCAACAAGTTCTGGCCTAAACCTTCATCTTTCAATAGGAGCATCATAGGGTGCCGGTCATTTGCAAGTCAAGGTACATGGGCAATGGCGAGCGACTAGGAGAGGTCGATGCATAGACGAATTGTCATAATTTTCTTAGGCGCCATGCTCCATGCGCTTTGCCTTCCAGTTTGGGCGCAGCAGCCAGGGAAAATTTTTCGCATAGGTTTCCTCGATACAAGCACTGCTTCCGGTAGCGCGATCCTCGTGAACGCGTTCCGGCAAGAGCTGAGCAAGCTTGGATGGATTGAGGGAAAGAATCTCACAATCGAATATCGATTTGGAGAGAACAAAGGCACTGAACGCCTGCCTGAGCTTGCGGCGGACCTGGTTCGCCTTTAAGGTTGATCTAATCGTGGCCACCGACACACCATCTGCGTCAGCGGCCAAGAACGCCACCACGACCATCCCCATCGTGATGGCGAACGTTGGGGACCCCGTAGGTGCAGGTCTGGTTGTCAGTCTAGCGCGGCCGGGAGGCAATGTCACCGGGAACGCAAGTTTATCGCCCGAGCTAAATAGCAAAAGGCTGGAGGTACTAAAGGATGCAGTTCCCAGGCTCGCGCGAGTTGGACTGCTGCGGGGAAGCGGCGTATCAGGAGAACTCCAATTGAGAGAGCTCAAGCCTGCGGCTGCGGCGCTGAGGCTGAAATTGGAGGAGATCAAGACTCAAGCCGAACCCAAAAGTTTAGAGAAGGTTTTTCAAACGGCCAAGCAAAAACAGGTGAGCGCGATCATGACGACCGGCTCTCCGTTCTTTCTCTCCGAAAGAAAGCGGATCGTTGAGCTTGCCGCCAAGTACCGCTTTCCCGCTATTTACTACCAGCAGGAGTTTATCAATGAAGGCGGCCTCATGTCTTACGGGACAGATTTCGATGACCTCTATCGGCGCGCGGCTATTTACGTGGACACGATCCTCAAAGGGGCGAAGCCCGCCGACTTGCCTGTCGAGCAACCGATCAAGTTCGAGTTCATTATCAATTTGAAAGCAGCAAAGCAGATCGGCCTGACAATTCCGCCGAATGTGCTGGCAAGGGCGGACAGGGTAGTCAAGTGAGAGAGCAGAGCGCAGAGGGCAAAGGGCGTAGCGCAGAATGAAAACGCGGGAGAGGAAGTCATGAGAAAGAACGTCTTTTGTCGTACGGTTTTCGCTGTGCTCGCAACTGTCTTACTGACAACTGTTTTATTTGCCGAGGCGCAGCAGACGGCGAAGATTCCCCGGATAGGATTGCTATATAGTGTGTCGGCCTCCTCCGGCGCGCCTCGTAATGAGGCATTTCGGCAGGGTTTGCGCGAGCTCGGGTATGTAGAGGGGAGTAACATTCTCGTCGAGTATCGGTATGCAGATAGCAAATTAGATCGTCTTCCTGCGCTTGCAGCTGAGCTCGTGCGGCTCAAAGTAGACGTCATCGTTACGAGTGGTCCGGGACCCACTCGTTTTGCGAAGGCAGCAACTGCTACCATCCCCATTGTGATGTCGCGCGATACCGATCCGGTCGGGAATGGCTTCGTCGCCAGCCTGGCGCGACCCGGCGGGAATATTACGGGACTCTCGAGCCTGGCGCCAGAGATAAGTGGAAAACACGTGGAGCTTCTGAAAGAGATCATTCCCCGGCTCTCGCGCTTGGCGGTCCTCGGGACGTCGACCACTCCAGGCCACGGGCAGTTGTTAAAAGAGATCGAAATCGCCGCAGGTGCTTTCGGAGTGACGCCTCAATACCTTGACGTGCTAAGGGCTAATGATCTCGAATCTGCATTCCATGCAGCAGGCAACGGGCGCGCTGATGCAATCCTGGTGCTGGGGAGCGGTATCTACGCTTCTCGTCGAAAACAGGTCGTAGACCTTACGGTAAAGTACCGGCTGCCGGCGATATACCGCAGTCGCGAATACATGGAAGAGGGAGGGCTCATCACCTACGGAGTGAACCCATTCGATTTAGACAGGCGCGCTGCCGCCTATGTGGACAAGATTTTGAAGGGAGCCAAGCCTGCCGATCTGCCGGTGGAGCAGCCGACAAAGTTTGAGTTTGTTATCAATCTGAAAGCTGCCAAGCAGATCGGGGTGACGATTCCTCCCAACGTGCTGGTGCGGGCGGAGCGAGTGATTAAGTAGGCAATAGGCATGAGGCAACAGTAAGAAAGAAAAAACATGACTAAAAGTCTCTTGCATCGCTCATTCCGCCCCGCGTGCCCGATAGCGTGATCAAGGAGGATGACCATGACCGATGCCAAGGCTCTGTTGAATGAGATCGCCAACGACTTGCAGCCCGTGACCGAACACCTTCTTCGCCATCCCTACGTCCAGGCTCTGGAGGAAGGAAAAATCGGGCGGGAGAAGCTGGTTCTTTTTGCAGGCGAGCAGTACAACATCATAGCGAGCGATCTAAGAAGCGTGGCTTTACTGGTTAGTCGCTTCGGGAGCGCGCCGAGCGGAGATTTTTTTCTGGGCGTCCTGCAAGGTGAAAGAGCTGCTTTCGATGCCTTGCTAACTTTCGCCCATGTCCTCGGCCTGAGCGAATCTCAACTGCGCGAGCACGAGCCACTGCCCGGCGCTCATGCCTACACCTGCTACATGGCGTGGCTTGCGCTCTATGGCTCCGACGCCGAGATTGCTGCGGCCTACTTATTCAATTTTCCCGCCTGGGGTGAGAACTGTGGTCGGCTAAGCCGTATCTTGAAAGAGCGTTTCGGCCTGCGTGAGAATGAGGTCGCGTTTTTTGATCTGTTCGCCTCCCCTCCGGCGACGTTTGAAGCCGACGCCCTGAGCGTTATTCAGCAAGGGCTCGATCGTGGCGCCGAGCCGCGCCTGATCCACCGTGCGGCCCGCTTACTGCAGGCGTACGAGCTCATGTACTGGGATACACTCTACAAGAGTTCTGCTCCTTAGTAGGTTGCTGAAAAAGTCCGGAATGCTTCGACAAGCTAATAACTCGGCAAGCTCAGCAGAACGGAAAATACTCAATCATTTCAAGTTCCGAACCGTTCGCCCTGAGACTCTCGAAGGGCAAACGATGGGTTTTTCAGCAACCTGTTAACGTGAGGCCCGCACACGCTATTCCGGATGCCCTGAAAAGCTGTTGACAGCTGTGTTCATCTATACTAAGACGCGTCCACTTAGCCGCTTGCGTTGAGACGGGGTCTCCAGTTCGGACTCAAGGGAGGTGAAGGTCGGACAAACGTGAAGCAATGCGACAGAGGAGGATCCAGAAATGAACTCTTACATTCTCCCGCAATCATTGTTCGCGAACCGAGTTTCTGATCGGAGCCGACGCCGGCTTCTCGTCCATAAATCTCTCATCGCGGCGCTGACATTGGTCTTGCTCAGTTTGAGCGCAAAGGCTTTTGCTCAGTCCATCAAGCTCGGCTATGCAGCTCTGACGGCAGGCCAGGCGGCTCCTTGGATGGCAAAGGAGGGCGGTTACCTGTCAAAATACGGTATAGAGGCAGAGCTCATTTATATTCCTGCGGTCGCAGCCACCCAGGCGCTGATCGCGGGTGAAATTCAGCTGGCTCAAGTTACCGGAGTTTCTACTGCCGGCGCTATTTTAGCCGGGGCGGATGTGAGAATCATAGCCAGCGTGCAGGACAGGCTTGCTGGCTCGATTTACGCCCGGCCGGAAATTAAGACGCCGGAAGATCTCAAAGGAAAAAAACTAGGGATATCACGATTCGGCGCATTGAGTGAAACCGCCGTGGGGCTTTTTCTTGAGCGCTTCGGTCTCAAGCGCGGCACGGACGTCGCTATCATTCAGTTGGGCGGCCTGCCGGAAATTATCACAGCGTTGGAAAGAGGGGCCGTGCAGGCAGGGTTTGCCAATCCTCCCCAAACGACTCGGGCCAAACGGCTCGGCATGAGAGAGCTTTTTGATCTGAACACGCTCGGCGTGGAGCTGCAGCAGACTTGTCTTACGGTTACTACCAAATACTTGCGCGAGCGGCGACCTATCGTAAAGTCTTTCGTCCAAGCCTATGCGGAAGGTCTGCACCGTTTTGTGACGGACCGGGAGTTTTCCATTCAGATAATGAAAAAGTATTTGCGAGTGGATGAAAAAGAGCTATTGGACGATGCCTATGCCTTTTATTCGGAAAGACTTCAAAAAATCCCGTACCCGACGCTTAAAGGCATTAAGTTTATTTTAGACGGCATGGCTGAATCGCAGCCGCGGGCAAAGAAAGTGATGCCTGAGAGCTTTGTTGATCTTTCACTGCTTCAGGAAATCGACCAGAGCGGATTTTTCAAACAACTGTGGAAAAACTAAAGACATCGTAGTTTTGTCAGGAATCGGCAAAGGACAGCAAGGGGCGCTTTGAGAGATTGTCGTGGTCCGTCCGTTCGATTTTAATTTACGCGTAGTGAACTAACGAAACCTGAACAATATCGAAAGTTCAGAATCCGAAACTACTGCAGAGGAGTCATGCGATGATAGTCAGAGCTTCTTACTGGTGGTGTGCAATCTTACTGATGGCCTCGTGCATTGCAGGAGTGGGAGCGCAAGCGGCGCAGAAGGAATTGCAGAAGCTCACGGTCGGGTACACGCCGATTGCCGGAGCGTCGCTGCCGTTTTTCATCGCCGTCGAAGAAAAGATTTTTCAAAAATACGGCTACGACGTGGCCGGCATTTTCATGGGCGGCTCGCCGCTGATCAACTCGGCGATCCTCGCCGGAGAATTTCCCATCGGCTATACCGGCGGCGGCGCGGTTATTTCGAGCCGGCTCAGTGGCAGCGATCTGATCGCGATTGCCTCACCGTTGCCCGTGCTGACCATCGATGGCTGGTCGAAACCCGAGATCAAATCCATCGGCGATCTCAGGGGCAAGCGAGTCGGCGTCACCCGTTTTGGCGCATCGAGTTATTTTTCGGCGCTTTCCATGTTGGAGGCGGGTGGAGTCAAACCCAGTGAGGTTACTTTTATCCAAAACGGCGGCGTCGGAGAGTCCTACGCAGCACTTCTCGGCGGCCGGGTGGATGTCTGCATGATCGGCTACCCCTTCGGCCTGAATGCCAAAAACGCGGGCTTTAACTTGCTCTTCCGGCCCTCCCAGACCGAATACGGCCTTTTCCCTACCGCCGTCATCGCGGCGCGCGAGTCGTGGCTCAAGGACGCCAAGAACCGCAGGGTCGCGGTGGACTTTTTACGCGCGCTCCAGGAAGGATTGGTACTTGCCAGAGAGAACGCGACGGTGACTAAAAAAGCGCTCAAAAGGTTTACCCGAGTCGACGACGACGCATCCTTGCAAGGGAGTTTCGAATACTACAAGGACGCCTTTCCCCCATCGCTCAGGGTCATCGAGAAGGCGATGGCAAATGCGCTGAAGTTCGTTGAGCATCCCAAAGCCAAGGGAGCCGACGCAAGGCAATCATTTGACAACAGTTACGTAGACGAGGCGATGCGGTAGTCGTCTGCTATTTTGGATTTTCGATTGTGCGAATCGGTCAGAGAGAATGTAATCTCCGATTGCCGATTCTTCGGCAACCGTCTTGACCCAAAAATTGCAAACCCATAAGATCGCGCGTCAGAGGGAGGAATAATGAAGCGACGCGAGATAGGAAGTCTGGCATTATTTTCAATCCTGGTTCTTTTGGGCGGGCCTCTATATGCGGCGGAAAAGCTCATTGCCGACTATGGCGGGCACGCGGGATTTCAAAGCGCGACCTGGGTGGGAAAGGATTTGAAGATATTCGAAAAACATGGACTTGACGTCGAGATTATCATGATCACGGGCGCAGCCCGTTCAGTGGCCGCGCTCCTGGGAAACAGCACGCATTTCTCCACCGGTTCCGCCACCGGGCCGTTGGCTGCGGCCGTCAGGGGATCGGACGTGAAGGTGATCGCCGCTTCATATAACAAGTTTCCATACGCTTTCGTCGTGAGACCGGATATTCGCAGTCCCAACGATCTGCGCGGCAAACGAGTCAATATCCTCAACTACGGCGGCTCCAACGATCTCGCCCTGCAGCTGGCGTTGAAAGAGTGGGGCATGAAGCTGGCCGACGTCCAGGTGGTCATCGGCGGCGATGCGCCGACGCGCATGGGCGCGCTCATGGCTGGACGCATGGACGCGACGATTTTGTCGCCGCCTCACTTGACGATCGCGGTGAAGGCGGGCTACCGCGTGCTGGCGGACATGGGTGAGATGAGCGCGAATTTCACGCAGTCCTCATTATATGTAAAAGGCAGTGCTCTCAGGGAACATCGCGACCGGGTGAAGCGGTTTCTGCGCGCCTATGCCGAAGCCATTCACGTCATCAAGACCGACCGCGAGCGAACGATGAAAGTATTCGCACACCGCATGCGGGTCGACGATCCGGAAACGGTGCGCTCCACCTATGAATATTTCGCGCCGCGATTTTCGCTGCCGCCGCGGGTGAATTTAAGCGGCGTGCGCGATACGCTCAATTTTTACGCCGAGCAGAACTCTGATTTTAAAAACCGCAAGCCCGAAGAGTTCGTCGATCACTCCTTGTTGGACGAGTTGGAGAAGGAAGGGTTCTTTAAAAAACTCGGCTCGTAATAAAACCGGTTCCAGGTTTGTAGTTCCAAGTTTCAAGTTAACCAGAAACTAGAAACTGATGAGTCAGCGAATCTTCAACTCCGCCTGGGCTTTTCGCGCGAAGCTCCAGTCGAAAATATCCGACATCTTTTTGTCGTCCTTCGATTTGCGCGTGTCGCGCACCAGCTGGACGACGTTTTTCATGGTCTCGTCCGAGGCGATCCCATCACGGCTGAAGAGATCCACCATGTCCCAGTAGATGCTCTCCCGTACGTCGGCTTCTTTAATGCCCCATTTGGCGTCCAAAAACGCCAGCACGTCATTCTTGCGGGTGCGGATGTAATCCGTTGCTCGCAGAACGGCCTTGATCATTTTCACGATTTCGTCAGGTTTCTCTTTCATCCTCTGGTTATGCACGGCCAACCATTTTGCTTTCGCTCGGGCTCATGCATGTCCTCCGTTTGTTGATCTTTTCCGTCAATGGTTCGTCAGTTTGTCCGCGTCGATGCGCGTATCCCAAAGCACAGCGTCGCCGCCCAGGGTCGGGCTGAACATATCTACTTGTAGCTGAGTAGCGCAGCCGGGACAGTTGTATATGTGGTACTCGCCGATATACGGTTCGCCGCTTGGCAAGGGGGGCATCACTTCGCTCAAGTGCGCCACATGATGGCGCGCATACAGCTTGTAGTTCTCGTTGGCGTCGCAATAAAGATGACCGCAGCGGCGGCAACGGATAACTTTTCGCCGCCCATTGGAGCAGATCTCCAAAGCGGCGTGAAAGCGCAAGAGTTGGCGCCAGCCGTTGTTGGCGATGGCGGAAACGCTGCTGATTTTTCCCGATATGAGCGATCCACCGCGCTTGCGCGCGTCGCGCATTTCACGCCGGCGCGCTTCAGTCGCGATAAGATCCACGGCGGGTTCATGGTTGTTTAAAATTACCCCGTAGATGCGCTCCGCGACCTCACGGCTCACCCAGCCGCGACCAAAATCTTGGAGCACGGCTTGTGGAGAACGGTCGATGGGATCGCCGAAGCCGCCACCGCCGGCCACATAGTCCACCAGCAGGCTGCCTTCGGGAAGCGGTATTCGTTCCGGCACACCGGCGGGAAGAAAAGACTTGCCCCATCGGCCGGCGCGCATGGCCTGTCCCGTCGGGTGCTCGCCGGCTCTGACTCTGTCGAGCATGGCTAAACCCGCTTCGATCATGACTCGGGTCGCGCCGATGCCCGTCGGATACCCGCCGCAAAGGCCGAAGCCGCCCTGGGCGACGCCGCCATAAGGCTTGTAGTCGACGCTGCAATCCTGGGAGCCGTAGATCAAGTAAATGCGATAGCTGCCCAGTCCGCCGCGGTGCTCGCCAAAGCCGCTGCCGTCGGGATTGTGCGAGCGGGTGAAATAGAGAAACGGGTATTGCATCTCGATGCGCTCGATGTCACTGATGCCGGCGGAAGGGATGTTCATGTGGCCGCCGGTGTTGACGCCGTCCCGGTTAGGCGCCGCCCCCATGCCCGCGCCGTGAATATCATAGAGGCCCTGAGCCACGGCGATGCCTTCGCGGGTGTGGCCGCCGTAAAAATAGCCGGGACCGCCGACGAACTCCAAATTTCCAGTGGTCGAGCAATTGACGTCGTCGTAGCGCCCGGAAGCATAGATCATTTTCGCCACGGCTTCGCACACCGTGGATACCAGCACATTGCCGATGCGCGGGCCGGCGCCACAGGCGGCGGGGTATTTGCAGTTAAGTATCGTTCCTTCGGGGACTTGGATTTTCACCGGCCGCATCTTGCCGTCGCTCCAAGGCACGTCCCAAAAGAGCGCGTTGGTCAAGGCGAGGGCCAGGTGCGCCACCGTACTTGGCAGGGTCGAGTTATGGTCCGTGTCGGTCTGGGGGCTCGTGCCGGTAAAATCGAAATGCAACTCATCGCCCTTCTTGGTCATCGTGCAGTAAAGCTGTTGCGCGACGGATTTGCGGGTCTTGCGGTCCAGCGTCGTCACGTATTGGCGTGTCACCCAGGTGCCGTCGGGCATCGATTTAAGCTTGGCGCGCGCCTTGGCCTCCGAGTCCTCGATCATCTTTTCGCCGGCGCGCTGCACAAACTCTAGGCCGAACTTAGCGACTAGTCCGAGGTAGCGCTTGGCGCAAATATTATTGCCCGCGATCATCGCTTTGACATCCAGGCCGACGTACTGCGGGTCGCGGCACATGCCGGTGAGCGTCTGAAACACATCCTCGCGAAATTCATTCCTTTCGACGATTTTGAGTCCCGGCACGCAGATGCCTTCGTGAAAAATCTCGTACGCGCCGCCGCGCAGGAGTCCGCCGGTGTCCGCGGTGTGCGTACTCGTCGCCGTCCAGGCGATCAGATCGCCTTTGTGGAAGATCGGCTTGACGATCATCATGTCGTAGGTGTGCGAGCCGGCGACATAGGGATCGTTAAAGAAAAACTGATCGCCGTCGAAAAAGCCGGGGGTCTTGGCAAAACGCTGAAACAGGCTTTTGATGGCGTCCGAGGTTGCCGCCGCGAAGCGCAAATGTCCCGAGCAGGCGAGCACCATCGTGCCTTTGGCATCGTAGAAAGAGCTCATGCACTCGCCGCCCTGGGAGACGATGGGCGAAGCGGTGACGCGCTGCAGCGTCATACGTCCCTCTTCACCGATGGCCCACAAACGATGGAGGTACATCTCGTAACGGATCGGGTCAATGGCGAGTTTCCTTTTCATACCTTGCTCCTGTTTAGCGTGCCGCCCAGCGATATTGCCTTTTTAGTGGGCTTCTAGTTGGAATATTGGAATGGTGGAGAAGCGGAGTAATGGTTTTCGATCCCCCAACACTTCCGCATTCCATCACTCCAGTTCTGCTCATGGTGTTTCCATGACCAGATTCATATACGGATCGACGGTGATCTTGTGTTCCGGCGGCACTAACGTGGTCGTGAACGGCAACTCAATGATCGCCGGGCCCTTAAGGGTTGCGCCCGCGCCGAGACGCGCATAGTCGTAAACTGGCGTGTCGATAAATTTGCGCGCGGGACGAGTGAAAAAGACGCGGCGCTTGCCCTTGAGCGCGGCGCGAGTATTGCCGGCGGCTTTGCGTTTGACGCTCAGGCGCGGCTTGGCGACTTTGCCGACGGCGTCCACGCGCATCTCGCTGATCTCGATGCCGGCTTTGGTGTAGCCCGCTCCGGTTCCGTACAGCTCCTCGTATTTGTTCTCAAAAGCGTCCTGCAGTTGCGTCACCCGTTTGGCGTTAAAGCGGTCGAAGTCCACCGGCAATTCGACCCCGGCGGTCTGGCGCCGGTAGCGCATGGTGAAGAAGCGGCGAAATTCCACCTGCTTTCGCTTGAAACCTTCGGCGCATATGGCCGCGCCCATCTCCTCTTCGATGGCGGCGAGCCGTTGGTTGATCAGCGCGGGATCGGCCGGCAGGATATACTGGCAGCTAATCACGCGGGTGCGGATCACGTCGGCGGCGGCCGCGCCGAAAGCCGAGAACACCGGCGAGGTGGCGAAAATGTAGATTTGCTTGATGCCCAATTCAGCCGCGAAGCCGGCGGCGTGAACCGGGCCGGCCCCGCCAAAGGCGTAGATGACAAACTCTTCGGGAAGATACCCGGTACGCACGACTTGACGGCGGATCAGGTCGGACATCTTGGCGTTGACGATGTCGAAGACACCGGCGGCGGCTTCATGCGCCGCCAGTTTCAACGGCCGGGCAATCCTTTCCTCGACCGCCCTCAGGGCTTTTTCCTTATTCAATGACTTCCTACCGCCGAGAAAATAACCGGGATCGATGATACCGAGAGTTAGATCGGCGTCGGTGACGGTGACCTGCTCGCCGCCGGCGTCGTAACAAACCGGGCCGGGGCTCGCCCCGGCGCTACGCGGTCCGACGAGCAGTCGTCCGGTTTCTGATTCCACCTGCGCGATAGTGCCGCCGCCGGCGCCGATGGATTCGATGTCGATGATCGGTTGCAGCATGCGAAAGCGCTCGACGATGGGCTCACGGGCGTAATGCCAGTAGCCTTCGGTGATGAGACCGACGTCGAAGCTCGTGCCGCCCATGTCGGTAGTGATAACGTTTTTGTGCTTCAAGAGTCCCGCCACGTAAGCCGAGGCGATCATGCCGCCGGCCGGGCCGGATTGGAGATTGGCAATGGCGCTCACATGCTCGCGGTGCGCCACGCCACCGTTGCCTTGCATGATCAATAGCGGCCCTTTGAGTCCGCCGTTTTGTAATTCCGCCTCCAGGCCTTTGAGATAGCGTTCCACCGTGGGGCCGAGATAGCTGTTCAAGATCGCCGTGTTCGCGCGCGCGTACTCGCCAGCGACTTGGGAGAGCGTGCTGCCGAAGGACCAATAAACCTTGCGCCGCGGATCGGCTTCGGCGCTCAGCGCGCGAATTTCTTCTTCGTGTTTGGTGTTCGCCCACGCGTGCATCAGGCTCACGGCGATCGCATCGACCTTGTCTTCTTCGATCAGCCGACGGATGGCGGCCATGACATCGGCGCGGTTGAGCGGCACGATCTCGTTGCCCTGGTAGTCCATGCGCTCGCGCACGCCGATGACGCGTTCGCGCGGCACGAAGGGATCCGGCTTGGTGATCCAGGTGACGTGCTTGATCTCGTCGTCGGAAAGACCGTCGACGCGGCCGATGGCGCGCATGATCTCCGTCGTGTCTTCGAAGCCCTTGGTTGTGATGAGGCCGACCTTGCAGCCACTGTGAGTGATGAGCGCGTTGGTCGCAACCGTGCTGCCATGCTTGAAAAGCATCGTCCGGTTCAGCAGATCAGCAGTGTCGACGCCTACGACGCCTGCAGCTTCCTCCACCGCGTCCATCACGCCACGGGAAAAATCGTCCGGCGTCGTCGATGCCTTTGCCGTCCAAACTTCTCCGCCGTCGCCGAGCACGACCACGTCGGTGAAAGTTCCGCCAGTATCAACGCCGATGATGTAATGTTTGCTCGCCGCCATGAAAATCCTTTCAAAAACGCTCTTCACGCAGAAATATGAGAGGCAAAAATTGTTGTCAAGCCAAGGCGCATCGGTAGCAAGGCAACGCCAAAGTCATTTGCGCCTTGCTCATTTAAACTCCAACTCAGTTTTTCCAAAAATCCCCCCTTCCCCCTTTTTCAAATTTTTTCAAAAGGGGGTATTAAGGGGTATAGAAAGTCTCCCTTCGTAAAGGGAGATTTAGAGGGATTTTTAATCTCTTCAACACGACTTTGACGGGACCATGGCAATGGTAGAGCGTTAGTAGCAGTGGCGTCAGGCGAAAGCCGGGCGCCGCAGCCATTCCACGGCTGCGGCGCCACAGGCTGACTTGCACAGTTGCTTGAAATTTAGCAGCGGCGGGAATTTACTGCAGCCGCGGCATGATCTCTTTCTTGAAGAGATTGAGCGAGTTGATGACTCTATCATGGTGCAGGTTGCCGATGTGGAACATGCCCATGAAGTGCTCGGCCCCGACCTGCTTCATCTGATCTTGGATTTGCCTGGCGACGCTGTCGGGATTCCCGGCGATAAGATAGCCGGTATTGAGAAGCCCGTCCCAGTCAAGTTTAGAGAAGTCGCGCCGTTCCCGGTTGCCTTCGCGAAAGTAGCTGAAAGACCTCTCCGACGTCAAAGCGGCCGTCAGCCGCTGATCGACGGCTCCCTTGTTGATGGCCTCGTTGAAGCCCCGGTTGAAGACCGTAAAAAAATAACTCATCGCCGGCGTGGCGAACTCGCGAGCTCTCTCATCGCTCTCGTCGATGTAGATATGGCGGCAAAGAATAAATTTATCCGGCTTGGCCTCCCAGCCTTCTTCTTTCGCTTTGGTCCGATAATAACCAAACGTGTCTTCGATCTGTCCCGTCGTCTGATACACCTGGGCGCAGGGGAGACGCCGTTTGACGCACCATTCGATCGACTCGGCGCTGCGGGCGGCGATCCATACCGGCGGATGCGGCTGTTGCATGGGTCTTGGCCAGATGGCGCAATCGCGCAGCTGAAAGAACTTGCCCTCATGACTCCAGACCGCTTCGGTCCATGCGGTCATAATGAGATCGTAGGCTTCCTCGAAACGGCCGCGCGATTCTTCCGGGTTCACGCCGTACCAGATATATTCCGGCGGGATACCGCGCACAAAGCCGGCGATGAGCCTTCCATTACTGAGACAATCAATCATGGCGTACTCTTCGGCGACGCGCACGGGATGATTGCGCAACGGTAAGATGTTGCCGAGGACACCGATCTTGATCTTTTTGGTTTTTTGGCTGAGGGCGGCGGCGATCAGGTTCGGCGACGGCATGGTGCCATACGCGCTATAATGGTGTTCGTTGAAGACCACGCCGTCGAAGCCAAGTTCCTCGCAGTACGCCATCTCTTCGAGGTGTTCGGCGTAGTTCGCCGCGCCCTTGAGCGGATCGAAATAATTGCTCGGAACGGGCGTGCGCGGCGCATCCTTCGGGACGCCAGGGTAGGCGAGGAGATCGAAATTATACAGCTTCACTTAAAAAACTCTCCTTGATTGAACTAGGGGCGATGCTAACACTCGACACCGGTCGGGTCAAACCACATTGATGGTTCTGCCGAAAAACCTCCGTTCATCCTTCGAGAGCCTGCTATGTGGATGTCAACGCCCTCGACCAAGGAGAGACTGCCTGCTATACATGGCACGGCACACGGCCGTCACACTGACTTGGGATGCGCCCTTTCTCTGGGCGCAAGGCCCCGGGATCTCTGTCTCAAGGGACGAACCATGAAGAGTTTGTCTCTCCCGATTCTGGCTCTCGTCGAGTCGTTCCCTGGGGCGATGTCTCCTCTTAGGTCAAAGGATCTCTATGAAACGACATACTGTCAGACCCTACATCCATCATACAAGTCTCAGGGCAAACGATGCGGGCCTTGAAATGATTGAGCATTTTTCGTTCATGCTGAGCTTAATCGAAGCATTCTTAAAGCATTGTTAATCGTTCAAATAGTTCCGGTCGTTCAAAACGTTATCAAGAAAAAAACGGAAGTATGAAGTAGCAAGACAAATCTCGTCTTCCGCTTTCATCCTTTCCGCTTCATCTTTACTTATAGTAGCCCTCTTTCACCAACTGGTCGACAATGCTGGTATCGATAAACGACGCCGCGTTAGCGCTCGCTGCCTTGGGTGTAGTTTTCTTAATTGCCTCGAGTGTGGTTTTGATGGTGTCAACCTGAGGCCGGTGGTTTTTGTCAACCCAGCGCTTGAATTGGTTGTATGCGTACTCGGTTTCATCACGGGGGCGGCCGAGGTATTCGCTCATGATATCAATGGTTTTTTCTTTTTGGTCAAAATAAAACTTCGAGGCGTCGGCGGTCGCTCGCAGGAAGCGAACGACGTTGTCGCGGTTGCTTTTCAAGTACGAACGAGGAAGCAATTCGCCATTCTGTTGCCACGGGATGCCCAGACCTGGTAAGGCGAGCAGCATCTCATAGCCGCGTTTTTCAGCGATCAAATCAAACGGCGGAGCGAGAATACCGAACTGAACTTCGCCCTTTTCCATCGCCGCGAGGATACTGACCGGATCGGCGCCGGAATGCTGAACAAGTTTTACGTCCTTCTCCGGATCGATTTTTAGTCGATTTAAGGCGAAGCGCAACGCGGTGTCCGGGATCGTGCCGAACGGCGCGCCGACGTGCCCGGTTTTGCCTTTGAGATCCGCTATGTTTTTTATGCCTTTATGGGCCATGATCTTATAGGGAAACACATTGACCCAAGAGCCGACCAGCACGAACGGCGGCGCGCCTTCCAGCGTTGCCGTCACGAAGGCGGCAGCGCCGGCGCCCGTAGCCATCTGCATTTTGTTAGCGAGCATCGCCTGCACCGCTGCGGTGGTATTGGTTTTGATGATTTCGACATCCAGTCCATGTTTCTTGTAGAACCCTTGTTTTACGGCGATGGAGAAGAGCCCGGCGCCAGGGTTCACGCCCGCTTGGCCGACGATCATCTTCGCGCCCTGGGCGGAACTCTCGCCAGGGAGAAAGATAAGCCCTGCGGTTAGAAGCAACAACGTCGAGATAAATCCGATTGCCGATTTCATTAACTTCCTCCCATTTACCCGCGTCTTGATCAGGGGTCGTCAAAAATTAAAATTTCCAATTCTTCATCCTGTCATTCTGAACATGCGTGGCGGAATGGAGAGTCGCTTACTGTCTTGGTGGTTTCCATTTTTCCAAACGATTTTCCAGCATCTTGAGCAACTCGTTCAATCCCGCGCCGAGCGCGGCAATCATGACGATGGGTACGAACATCGCGGCCATCTGAAACCGTTGAGCGGCCACGGAGCTGAGATAGCCAAGACCGGTGGCTGCGCCGTACTGTTCGGCAACGACGATGTAAACCAGGGCGCGGCCCAGCGCGACGCGCATGCCGGCGACGATGTAGGGCAGCGATCCCGGCACCGAAACCTTGAGAAAGATCGTGCTGTCTTTGGCGCCAAAGGCGCGCGCCATGGTGATCAGGCGATGATCGGTGTTGGCGATACCCACCATGGTGTTGATCAAGATCGGAAAAACCGCCGCGAGCACCGTCATGATAATTTTCGAGATCGCCCCCAGGCCGAACATCATGATAATCAACGGCAGCAGGGCGATCAGCGGCGTAGCATAGACACCCGACAACAGCGGATCGAAGGTCTTGCTGACGTTCTTATACCAGCCCATAGGAACGCCGATGACCACGCCCAGCGCCACCGACACGACGAAGCCGATGGCGAAGTTCGTCAGGCTGAACCACATATGTTCCCAGATTGAGCCGTTAGCGAATAGCTCGTAGCCTTTGGCGATAATCTTGGTGAACGGCGGGAAATAAAAGGGATTTAAGATTCCGAAACGCGTGGCGAGTTCCCATCCAAGGAAGAAGCCGACGACGCCGATGACGCCAAGCCAGTCGGAAAGAATATCCTTGACACGCCAGACAAACTTGCGCGCCGCCGACGGTTCTGCGCCGTCGAGGGAAACGAGGTTAAGCGAAGTGTCTTCTTGTTGTTTGGCCGTAAGCGGCTCCTCGGCTTGAACTCGGCAGATCAATCTATGCGGGCGGCGCGCCGGCTGTCAAGCGCGGAACGTTTTCCTACGCGGCGTCTTTTTTCTTTTTTTGCAGTGCCCAGTAGACGTTTTCAGGCTTGAGCGGAAGGTCATAGACCCTTACGCCGACTGCGTCGGTGACGGCATTGCCGATGGCCGCGGGCGTCGGCGCGAGACCGGGCTCCCCTAAGCCTTTGGCGCCATAGGGTCCCTCAGGTTCCGCGCATTCGACGACGATGGGAATCAGCTCAGGCGTGTCCAAAGAGGTTACCAGGTGGTAATCGAGAAATGACGGGTTGCGCACCCTTCCGGTGTCGTCCACCACCAATTCCTCATGGAGGGCCGAGCCGATGCCCATGACTACGCCGCCTTCGATTTGCGCTGCGCAATTGAGCGGATTGATTGCCTTTCCGACATCATGAGCGGCCGACATGCGCAACACGCGCACCCGGCCGCTTTCTTCGTCCACCGCCACTTCGGCGGCTTGCGTGGCGTACATATAAAACGCCGAAGCGTGGTCGCTGTGGCCGGTTTCCAGGTCCAGATCTTTGCCGATTTCGTAGGTGTAGGAGCCGTCGCCGCGCACCTCGCCGTTGATGCCCAACTTGCGCCGCACCACTTCACCGATGGGCAGGGCCTGTTGGGGCTGATCCTTCAGAAACACTTTGCCGTCGCCGACGTCGACATCTTTGGTGGCGGCCTCAAGCATAGGGCTGGCCGCTTCCATGATCTGTTCGCGCGCGTGAATCGACGCGCGGCGCACCGCATTGCCCATATGGTAGGTGCTCCGGCTCGACGTCGTGGAAGCATCGTAGGGAATCACATCGGTGTCGAGCTGGTGCATGCGCACTTTGTCCATCGGCACTTTCAGTTCTTCCGCCGCTATCTGAGAGAGAATGGTGTTGCAGCCCTGGCCGATCTCCACCGTGCCGGCGAGCACCGTCACTTCACCCCTGGCATTGACGAGCACGCCGGCGGCCGAAGTGGTCGGCGAGCGGGTCGGTTTCTGAATACAGGCGAATCCTTTGCCAATCTTAACTCCGGGCTTGGCGCTGGCGGTTTTCTTGCCGTAGTCGATCGCTTCGGTGGCCTTGATCAGCGTCTCTTTGAGACCAACGGCATGGAGCTGCTCGCCCCAGTACGAGATATCGCCCTCGACGAAAATGTTCTTCATTCGAATATCGATGGGGTCCATGCCCAGACGCCTGGCGATCTCGTCCAGTTGTTGCTCGCCGGCCCAGGCCCCCTGCGGGATACCATACCCTCGATATGAACCCGCGACGGGCTTGTTGGTGTAAACCGCGTAGCCATCCACTTTGACATGGGGAATGCGGTAAGGGCCTGGCGCCGGCAGGCTGCCGCGGATGCAAACCGTCGGGCTCTTTTCGGCGTAAGCGCCTGCGCCCCAGTAGATGGTCATCTGGCGCGCCACCAAGGTGCCGTCATTTTTCACGCCCGTCTTGCAGTAGACCACCGCTTCATGGCGCGTGAGCGTTGATATGAAAGTCTCTTCGCGGTTGAATTTCACCCGCACCGGGCGCCCGTCGGTATGAAAAGCGAGAGCGACGGCTATGGGCTCGACCTTGAGACCACCCTTGGAGCCGAAGCCGCCGCCCTGGAGCGGGTTGATGAAGCGGACTTTATCTTTGGCCATGCCCAGAGCTTCAGTGATTTCATGGAGCGCGCGGAACGGCGCGTCGTTGGCCACCCAGATGGTCAAGCGCCCCGATTCTTTGTCGTACTGCGCGTGCGCCGAATGGGGCTCCATGGCGGCGTGCTGGATCATCGGCACGAAGTAACGCTCTTCGACGACTAAATCGGATTGCTTGAAACCGGCTTCGACATCGCCGGTGCGCAGTTTGAAGTGCTCGGCGACATTGGGCGCCGCGCCGCGAACCATAAAGTCAGCCTTGCGGTATTTGTCGTAGCCCTCGTGGATCTCGATACAACCTGGCTTACAGGCCTCTTCGGGATCGGTGTAAACAGGCAGCTCTTCATACTCGACATCGATGAGCTTCACTGCCGCTTGCGCTATGTCTTCGTCCTCGGCGGCCACCGCCGCCACCGGCTCGCCGATGTAACGCACCTTGCCCTGAGCCAGAAAAGGTTTGTCCTTAACGGCTTCGCCATGGGTCCAGGGAGCGTCCGCGCCGGTCACCACCGCGACCACGCCGGGGAGTTTTTTCGCCTTCTCGGTATCGATCTTTTTGATTCTGGCGTGGGCCTTGGTGCTGAACAGGGTCTTGCCATAGAGCATATTGGGCAGCACCAGGTCGTAACCGTACACCGCCTGGCCGGTGAGCTTTTCTGCCGCGTCGACGCGGGTCACCGGTTTTCCTACTACTGTGAGTTCGGACATCTCTTAACTCCTCAAAAATAACCGTTCAAAGCGTTCAAGTCGTTCAAACGCTGCGCTTCGTTCAAGCCGTTGAATAGTCCAGATTTCCATTGGGAACGATCCGAAGATTTATCGTTTTGAACGTTTTGAACGAATTGAACGGCTTGAACTTATGGAACGTTCTTACTCCGAAGCATAGTTGCGGCGTCCTGCACGGCCTGGACAATTTTCGCGTAGCCGGTGCAGCGGCACAGATTGCCCGACAGCGCGAAGCGGATATCCTCTTCCGTGGGGTTGAGATTTTCGTCGAGCAGCGCCTTTGACATCATGAGCATTCCCGGCGTGCAGTAGCCGCACTGGGCGCCGCCGTCTTGCAGGAACGCTTCTTGAATCGGATGCAATTCCGGCCCGATCTTCAGTCCTTCGATGGTGACGATTTCGGCGCCGTCGAGCTCGCCGGAAAGCACCAGGCAGGAATTAACCGGTTTGCCGTTGAGCAAAACAGTGCACGCCCCGCAGTCGCCGGTGCCGCACCCTTCTTTCGTGCCCGTCGCGCCGATCTCATCGCGCAACAGATCGAGCATCAGCCGGTGATTGGCAACTTCGCGCGCAAAGGATTTGCCGTTAAGCGTAATATGAATTGTCTTTTTCATACAAAAACCTCTCTTACAGGCTGCTCAAAAAGATCTCAGAGGCGAGGCGCGCGAAAGATCGGCGAGCGGAGGCGTACGCGGCCAGTACGTTGGAGCGAGACGATCGAGCGCAACGAAGCATATGAGTCTTTTTCAGCAGCCTGTTAATATCGCCGGTCGCGCCGTTCAAGCCACGACTTCGCCGGCCCGGCGGCGGCGTTTAATAGCGCGCGTTTGGTCATAGCGCCGACCATGGCGCGGCGGTAATCAGCGGTCGAGCGCACGTCACTTATGGGCTTGGATTCCGCCGCGGAAATCACGCCGGCCTTTTCCGCCAGCGCTTCGGTCAGCGCCTGTCCTTCCAACGCGGCTTCCGCTTTCCTGGCCCGTATCGGGGTTGGGGCCACGGCGCCGAGGACGATTCTCACGCCGGTGCAGATCTTGTCTTTGGCGCCGAGATTGTAGACGACCGCGACGCCGACGTAGGCCAGATCCATCATCTCGCGCGGTGAAAACTTGATATATTCGCCGACCAGTTGCGCGCCGGTCTTCGGGATCGAGATTTCGGTGAGAATCTCATCGGCAGCCATGACCGTTTGGCCGGGGCCGCGAAAAAAACCTTCAAGCGGCACTGTCCTTTCGCCGCTCGCGCCGGCGATTGTTGCCGTGGCATCGAGAGCAATGAGAGCAGGCGCGACATCTGCGGATGGCGTGGCGTTGGCCATGTTGCCGCCGACAGTGGCACGATTTCTGATTTGAATCGAGCCAACTTCAGCCGCGCTCTGCGCGAGAAAGGGATATTTCTTCTTGATCAGCGGCGATACTTCGATTTCTCGCATCGTCGTCAGGGCGCCGAGGGAGATAGTGCCGTCGCTGTTTTCGCGGATTCCCGATAGACCGGGAATCCGTTTGAGATCGACGACGTATTTCGGTACCAAGCCCTTTTCCTTCATGGCGATGACCAGGTCGGTGCCGCCGGCAAGAAAGCGCCCCCCGGGGCCATTGTCCTTAAGCAGCCGGCTTGCTTCTTTGAGCGTGGTCGGTTGGTACATGTCTAGCGGTTCGGTGCGCTTCATGAACTTATGTCCTCAGCCAAACGATCATAGAGGCTAATACGCTTCACCACGCTCGAACGCGTCGTGCCGCAACTGACTGGAGTCCTGGAGTGTTGGGTCTTGCGAAACCCACTATTCCATCACTCCAGTACTCCAATCTTTAAACCAATGGCTTCAGCGCCTTGCCGATGGCTTTGCCACAGGGCTCTCCGTCTCTCATCTGCACATGGCCGCGCACGATGGTACAGACCGGCATGCCCTTAACTTTCCAGCCATGCCAGGGCGATGGCTTATTTTTGCTGTGCAGCTTATTGACGTCGATGGTGCTATCCTTGTCCATGTCGATGATCGTGATGTCACCGTCGGAGCCCAGGCGGATCGCGCCTTTTTGCGGGTAGACCTGCCAGACCTTTGCCGGATTCTCACAGGCGACTTTGACGTACTGGTTGAGGGTCAACCGGCCCTTATTCACCTCAGTCAAAATCAGCGGCACGCCGGTCTCGACGCCGCAGAAGCCGGAGATGCAGTCCCAGATCGCCGGCTTGGTGAGTTTGCCGTAAATGTCCGAACCCTTCTCCTCCAGCGTGTGCGGCGAGTGATCGGTAGCTAAAGTATCAACGAAACCTTCGCGCAGCCCCTGCCAGAGAACTTCGGCGTGGTCTTTGGTGCGCACTGGTGGATTCATCTTGAGCAGCGAGCCCACTTTGTCCATGTCATTGGGCTCGCGCAGCAAATAATGGGGTCCGGTTTCCGCCGTCACTCTCAGGCCCCGCGCCTTGGCGTCGCGGACCATATACGCAGCTTGCTTGGAGCTCATGTGAAAAACGTGAAGCTTGGTGCCGAAGGTTTCGGCGAAGAACAGCGCGTGATGCACCGACTCCGCCTCGCAGATATCGGGACGGGAGGCTTCCCAATAGCGAGCCTCATTCTTGCCTTCCGTTTTGAGCTTGTTGGTGCAATAGGCCATGATCTGGCGGTTCTCGGCATGGATGCCCAATGGCAACTTCGATTGCGCGATGTAGTCGAACGCCTCCATACACATGCCGTCGTCGGGGAAGGGCAGGTTGCCGATGGTTTCGCCGAAGAAGATCTTGTAGCCGATGGCGCCGGCGGCGGCCATGGGTAGAATGTCTTTCGTGTTGGTTTGCACGATCACGCCGGTGATGCCGAAGTCCACCAGCGACCTCGCCTCGCCCAGCTCTTTCTTGACCTTCACTTGTTCCGCGTCCGCGGTGGGCGGAACCGTGTTCGGCATGTCGATGACGGTGGTTATGCCGCCGCAAACCGCCGCCGTGGAACCGGTTTGAAAGTCTTCCTTATGGGTCATGCCGGGTTCGCGGAAATGGACATGGCCATCGAAGATGCCGGGCAGGATATGTTTGCCCTTCGCGTCGATTTCTTCCTTGCCTTGAGGCAACTGGTCGTTGGAGCCGATGGCGACGATTTTCTCGTTGCTGATGGCAACGCCCCCTTGAAAGGTTTCCGCGGGTGTCACTACCCAACCATTCTTGATTACTAGATCTGCAGCCATTGTTCGTCCTTCCTTTGTTGGTATTTTGTTCTTGAGTAAAAATTGCAATTTTCCATCGCTGTCATTGTGAACGGAGCGTAGCGCAGTGAAGAATCTCGGCCGAGATCCGGAGTTTATCCTGAGCGCAGCCGAAGGACCGCGATGACAGAATTCGCGTGACAGTACATTCGTAAACCTTACTCTCCACAGATGCTAGTCTTACTGGACCAATACCGGCAAACCTTGCACTTCGCGGAAATGCTGTCTCTGGCGCAAGTCGGCAAGAACATTGTCTTTGCCGGTTCGAATGTGCGCGCGCAGAATGCCGACCGCTTGCGCCGCGTCGCGCCGCTTCATGGCTTGAATCAGCTGAAGATGTTCCTGGTGGGCGGTGAGGCCGCGGGCCGGGTCGTAAAGGCCGTCGGTGCGTCTTTTCAATATGATCCGTTCAAATACTTGAGTCAACGCGCGGATTAAAGTTTCGTTGCCGGAGAGGCGGGCGATCTCCAAGTGCAGGTCCTGGTCGTAGATCAGGCGCTCGCGCGAGAAGCGCCGCCGCACGTCCGCGCCGTAAAGATTCATCTTTCGGGACAGTTGATCGAGGGCGTCGTCGCTAACGTTTTGGACCGCTTTTTGAAGCGCGAAAGACTCCAGGGCTTCACGCAATTCGTACAGCTCTTCGGCCTCTTGCAATCTAATTTCTTTGCAGGTAAAACCGCGATTCGGCAGAAAGGATACGTACCCTTCCTGGACGAGCCGAGTGAGCGCTTCACGCACGGGAGTGCGACTGACACCGAGACGGTCGCTGAGTTCCTGATGGTGCATTTTTTGGCCCGGCATGACCTCGTTGCGCAGAATCAAGTTCTTGATCTGGGCGTAGACGCGGCCAGAAAGATTTTCGGCGGAGCGCGCTTTGGGTTTCGTTTTTCTCAGGGCGTCGGGCATCGAATTACTTTGCATAAAAAAGTTTATGCAATGCCGCGAAACCTATCCGATTGGTTTTTCGTTGTCAACGAAGGCCGATTGAACTTGCAAAAAGCAGTGAAAATGATAAGTGCTATTTCGGTTTTCACTGCTGCCGCACAAGGGGCCAAATTCACAAGGGAGAGCGGTGGCGTCAGCGATCCATTATTTTAATTATTTATGGTTTCCCATATTTAAGGAGGTATTGTGGCACAGACAAAACTAAAGGCGACCGGTTTGCGGCATGAATACTACCAACCGCGAACGGGCGGCAGACTGTTAGCGCTGGATAACATTAACTTACAGGTCGACGACGGTGAGTTCGTCACCATCGTCGGACCCAGCGGTTGCGGCAAGACCACGTTTATTAACCTGTGTGACGGCTTGCTCAAACCGACGGCAGGAAGGATTGATATTGACGGCATTCCAGTCACCGGACCGGGTACGGATCGCGGCATGGTCTTCCAAGACTCCTGCTTGATGCCGTGGCGTACTGTGTTTAAGAACGTAATCTTTGGCCTGGAATGCCAGGGCTTGGACAATGGCGAAGGGGCATCCCGAGCCAAGGAGTTTATCAAACTGGTTGGCTTGGCGGGTTTCGAAGAACATTTCCCGCACGAGCTGTCCGGCGGTATGCAACAGCGCTGCAATCTTGCCAGGGCCCTGACGGTGGACCCGAAGATCCTAATCATGGACGAACCGTTTGCCGCTCTCGATGCCCAGACCCGTGAAATCATGCAGGCGGAATTGTTGCGGATCTGGAAAGAATCCAGGAAGACGGTGCTATTTATCACCCACCAGATCAACGAGGCGCTTTATCTCGCGGACCGGGTGATCGTGTTTGCCGCCCGCCCGGGCCGGGTGAAAGCGTCGATCAAGATCGATATCCCGCGGCCGCGCGAACTTTCGGTCAAGCGCGATCCAGCGTTTTTGAAATATGAGGATCAAGTCTGGAACCTGATCGAAGAGGAGGTCAAAAAGACCATGATTCAGGACCAGGTCGTTCACAACATTAACGAAGCGCCAAGAAATTAGTCCGTTCCGGGAGGAGCAGGGTGCGCAGGCTCAACACCCAGGCCCTCATTCTGATAGGGGCGATCCTTTTCGTACTCTACCTGGCGGGCGTGCCTCTGGTCATGCTCCTTTACGGCAGTATTCGCAGCGCGCCGATAGGGGAGCCAGGGGCGTCCTACACCATACAGAATTACGTCAAGGCTTACTTCGATAAGGAATTTTACTTCCTCTTTCTTAATTCCATTTACTACGCCATCGGCACCTGTGCGGTTACATTTCTGATCGGCACGTTTCTCGCCTGGGTGAGCGAGCGCACCAACACGCCGTTCAAAAAGCTATTCGTCGTGATGGCGCTCATCCCCTTTATTATTCCAGGCATTTTGAGCACCATCGCCTGGATTCTGCTGCTCAGCCCTAAAATCGGTCTGATCAACTTAGTCATAAAGGGCTTGCTGGGGCTGGAGTCGGCGCCGTTCAACGTCTACTCCATGTGGGGGATGATCTGGTCGGAATCGATTCATCTCTATCCGCTGGTTTTTTTGTTGATGTCCGCGGCCTTCCGCAACATGGACACCTCCCTCGAAGAGGCCGCCTTGACCGCGGGTTCGAGCACGCTTTCGACCTTCGGACGAATTACCTTGCCGCTCATGCGCCCGGCGATGTTTAGCGTATTGTTGATCGTCTTCATTCGCGGCATCGAGGCCTTCGAAGTGCCCGCGCTGATCGGCGTGCCGGCGAAGATTTCAGTTTTCACGACCAAGATTTTTCTGGCGATTCATCAATTTCCCTCCGACTTCGGACTGGCCGGCGCCTACGCAGTGACACTGCTGGCCATCAGCACCATCGGCGTGCTGATTTACGGAAAAATCACCCGGCGCGAAGAGCGCTTTGCCACGGTGACTGGCAAGGGCTACCGTCCTCGGGTGATTGATCTCGGCGCCTGGAAATACTTCACCTGCGCTCTTTCTTTCCTGATTTTTTTGCTCGCGGTCATCATGCCGGTCTTCGTGCTGCTCTGGTCGTCCTTCATTCCTTATTACGGCGTGCCGTCGTGGGAGTTGGCCGAAAAGATGACGCTCGCCAATTACAAGTACATCCTTAATTACCCGCTGGCCGCCACCGCGTTCAAAAACAGCTTTTATTTGTCGGTGGGCTCGGCGACGCTGGTGATGCTGCTTACGTCGGTCATCGCCTGGGTGACGGTCAAAACCAAACTGCCGGGGCGGGCCTTGCTTGACACGATGACTTTCATCCCCATTGCCATGCCCGGAATCGTGCTCGGGGTTAGTCTAATCTGGGTTTACCTGACCCTGCCCATCCCGATTTATGGGACGATCTGGGTGCTGCTGCTGGCGTACATTACTAAATACATTCCCTATGGCATTCGCGCCGCCTCGGCCTCCATGATTCAAATCAATAAAGAATTGGAGGAAGCATCGCTCACCGCCGGCGGCACCTGGTTTCAGACCTTTCGTAAAGTGATTTTGCCGCTTTTGATGCCGGGCTTTATCGCCGGTTGGATCTACATCAGCATCATCGCATTGCGCGAGCTATCGACTTCGATCTTGCTTTATTCATACAACAGCACGGTGCTGTCGATCATGGCGTTTGACTTATGGGAAGGCGGTCAATACACATATGTCTGCGCGCTGGGCGTGATGATGGTATCGCTTCTGGTCGTCATGGCGTTCACGGCGCGCAAGCTTGGCGCGAAAATCGGCATCGCCGAATAAGTAACCGCTCAACAAATTCATTGTACGCTCGACAGCGAGCGCGGGCGCGTTGCGGGAGGACTTATGGCAGATAAGAGAGACATGGTGCAGATCGACTCTTTGGAGAAATATTTCGGAGAGGATAAAGAGCGCGTTCACGTTTTGAAGGGCGTATCACTCAACGTTCCCGAGGGTTCGCTTTACACTTTTCTCGGCCCCAGCGGTTGCGGCAAAACTACTACGCTGCGTTGCGTTGCTGGCCTCGAGCGGCCCGACGGCGGCCGGATCAGTATCGGCGGCCAGACGGTTTACGCCTCCGGCGAACGCGTCTACGTTCCAACCAACAAACGGCCCATCGGCATGGTGTTTCAATCCTACGCGATCTGGCCGCACATGACCGTGGCGGAAAATGTCGCTTATCCTTTAACGATTCAGCGCCGGCCCAGAGCGGAGATCAAGCGGCGCGTAGCCGACGTCTTGAAGATCGTCGGGCTGGATGGTTTGGAAGACCGGCCTGCGCCGAAACTTTCCGGCGGCCAGCAGCAGCGTGTCGCATTTGCGCGGGCGCTGATAAACGAGCCCAAGGTCATGTTGCTCGACGAGCCGTTGAGCAACCTCGACGCGAAGCTGCGCGTTCAGATGAGATCCGAGATCAAATCGCTCCAGAGGCGCACTAGCATCACGACCATCTTTGTGACCCACGATCAGGCCGAGGCGCTGGCGATTTCGGATCAGATCGCGGTGATGCACGGCGGCGTGCTGATCGAAATCGGTTCGCCGCACGAGCTGTACACCCGCCCGAAAAGACGTTTCACGGCGACCTTCCTGGGACTCACCAATCTCATCGAGGGTAAGGTGATCGACGTGGACGGCAATAGCAGTCCCGGTAAACTTCAAACCAAGAAGGGCATATTGAGTTTCATTCCATCCACCACGCTAAAAAAGGATCAGGCGGCGGTGATTTCCATCCGACCGGAAAATATCCCGCTGTACAAGGAAAAGCCTGCGAATATGGATAATGTTTTACAAGGAACCGTCACAGAAGCGATTTTTATGGGTGACGCTTATCAGTGCAAAGTCGCCGTTGGCGATGACGTGATCGCAGTGCACACCCATCCCTTCAACTCGGTAAGTCCGGGTGACAAAGTGTACCTGCACTTGGATCCAGGAAGCTGCAATGGTTTGCCGGCGGATGATAGGGAAGGTATTGATGAAACGATGCTCGGGGACTAAGATGGGTCCAGGCGAAATTGAAAGGAGCTTGATTTAGATGACAGCACTCGAGGCTAGAAAGCTGGCGGAAGAAGATATGAAGGCGGGGAAAACCCCGAAGTATACGGACTTGCGCGATTGGCTGGAAATCGTCGACAGCATCGGCGAACTGAAAAAAGTCGACGGCGTGGATTGGAATCTCGAGATGGGCACGCTTGCGGAAATATTGGCTCGTGAGTCCAAGAGCGGCGTAACCCCCGCGGTTCTGTTCGACAACGTTCCCGGTTATCCCAAGGGTTTCCGAACTCTCTTCGCCCAGAACGCTTCCTTCAAACGAATGGCGTTGAATTTGGGTCTGGACATGAATTTGTCGAACCTGGACTTGGTGCGCGCTTTCCGCCAAAAGCTCGTAAACCACGAACCGATCAAGCACAGAGTCGTCACCAAAGGCCCGGTGCTCGAAAACGTCGATTCCGGCGACAAGGTCGATCTCCTGAAATTTCCGGTGCCGTTCATGCACGAACTCGACGGCGGCCGCTTTATCGGCACCGCTTGCCTGGTGATCACGCGCGACCCGGACGAAGGGTGGGTCAATTTCGGCGCTTATCGCGGCATGGTGCATGACAAGGGGAGCATGGGGCTATACATCTCGCCCGGCAAGCATGGCAGCATTCAGCGCAATAAGTATTTCGAGCGCGGCAAGCCTTGCCCGGTGATCGTTTCCGTCGGCCAAGACCCGGTGCTCTTCATGGTTTCCGGTAACGAGATCGACTACGGCGTGTCCGAATTCGACTATGCCGGCGGCTTGAAAGGCGAGCCGGTCGAAGTTATCGAAGGCAAGTCGACCGGCCTGCCGTTCCCCGCCAACGCGGAAATCGTCATCGAAGGTTGGATGGACCCGGCGAATCGCAAGACCGAAGGGCCGTTCGGTGAATGGACCGGATACTACGCCAGCTCGAGCCGTCCGGAGCCGGTGATCCGCGTCGATAATGTTTATTACCGCAACAATCCGATTCTCTGCTGCGCGCGTCCAGGGCGTCCGCCGTCCGATTATTCCATCGCCAAGTGTATGGTGAAGGCGTCATTGATCTGGGAGCAGGTCGAGAAGGCCGGCGTTCCCGACGTGAAAGGCGTGTGGTGCCACGAAGCCGGCGGCGGCCGCCTGCTCAACATCATCTCGATCAAGCAGCGCTATCCGGGCCATGCGCGTCAGGCGATGCTCGCCGCTTCGCAGGTGCACGCCGGCGCCTATCTCGGGCGCTACGTTATAGTCGTCGATGAGGATATAGACCCGACCAACACCTTCGACGTGCTCTGGGCATTGGCCAGCCGCTCCGATCCGGTTGAATCGATTGAAATACTGCGCCGCTGCTGGAGCGGCCCCCTCGACCCGCGCATCCACCCGAGCAAAAAGGGCTTCAACTCCCGCGCGGTCATCGATGCCTGCCGGCCGTTCGAGTGGATGAAAGAGTTCCCGCCGGTGGCCGAATCCTCGCCGGAACTGCGCGAGAAGATCTACAACAAGTGGAAAAAGGTCATCGAAGGATAGTTATCGCTTCCATTGTGCAGTAGCAAAAAGGGCGACCGTTCATCACGGTCGCCCTTTTTTTTGTTCCTTCAGCGATCACGCCCCAGCTACTTGCGAACTCTGCGCGGACTCATCCCGGATTCCGCAGTTAGTAATGAGTTCGTTATTTAGAGATTATGTCGCCAGTGTGCGACCGAGAGGCGAGCCCTTCCGATCGCGGTCAATGGTTCTCTGCCTTGCCGGCCACCACCCCGTCCTCTCCATAGGTGGAAATGCCCGCCGGCAGGGCCTGAAAACAACCTTTGCGCTCCTGTGC
>DATBLC010000062.1:0-30171 GCA_036555515.1 Binatia bacterium | reverse complement strand
TCAAAATCGACGAGCAGATTAACAAGGACACCGAGCTGATGCCGCTGGTGCGCTGGCAGTTCCGCGGTTTGTCGGAGGAAGAACGGCGCGCTTTCATGTTTACCAATGTCGTCGATGCCAAGGGGCACAAATACGATATTCCCGTCGTCGTCGGCACCCTCGCGGCGTCGCGGCGAATATACGGTTTCGGCTTGCAGTGCCAACCGGAAGAGATCGTCGAGCGTTGGAACAAGGCGCAGAGCAATCCGATCCCGCCGAAGATCGTCGAAAACGCGCCGGTGCACGAAGTCGTCTATGCGGGTGCGTCGCTGCTGGAAAAGGGAGGCTTGGGCGAGTTTCCAGTGCCCATCTCCACGCCGGGTTACGATTGCGGCCCGTTTACGACGGCGTCGCATTGGTTCACCAGAGATCCGGAGACCGGCATCATCAACGTCGGCAACTACCGCGGCCATATCAAGAGCCCGACGCGAACGGGCGTGTTTCTAAGCTCGAGCAATCACGGCGGGTATCACTGGCGCAAGTGCAAAGAGCGGGGCATTCCGTTGCAGGCGGCCCTGGTGATCGGCGCGCCGCCCTGCGTGGCCTATACCGCGCCGTCGCGCATTCCTTTCAGCGTGAGCGAGCTCGACGTCGCCGGTGGTCTCGCGGGGGCGCCCATCGAAGTCGTCAAGTGCAAGACCAACGACGTTCTGGTGCCGGCCAATGCGGAGATCGTGATCGAAGGTGAAATCTCGACGGAGTTTTTGGAACCGGAAGCGCCGTTCGGCGAGTCCACGGGATACATTGCGGAGAAATTGCTCAATCCCTATTTCGAAGTGAAGTGCATCACGCACCGCAAGAATCCGATCCTTGCCACGATCATCAGTCAGATGCCGCCGAGCGAGTCGAGCGTCATGCGCCAGGTGGCGGCGGAGGGCAATTACCTGCGCTTTTTGCGCGACCAGTGCAATATTCCTGGCATCATCGAAGTGGCCTTTCACAGCATCGCGGTGCGGCAGATATGCGTCATCAAAATGAAAAAAATCAACCAGGCGCATGTCTGGCAGGCGCTGCACAGCATGGTCGGCTATAATCCGGCGACCGGGAAAATGGTCATTGCCGTTGACGAAGACATCAATCCGCGCAACCTGGACTCGCTTTTCTGGGCCATGGCGTTCCGCATGCAGCCGCATCGGGACGTGTTAATCATTCGCAACCGCACGCCGCAGATGGACCCGTCGGTGTTTCCGCCGGGGCAGGAGACCGGTCATTCCTTAGACGAGATAGCCGGCGCTTCGGCGATGCTAATCGACGCGACCCGAAAATGGGATTACCCGCCGGTGTCTTTGCCGAAAAAGGAATACATGGAGCGCGCCAGGCAGCTTTGGGAGCGGCTCGAACTGCCGAAGCTCAATCCGCAAGAACCGTGGTATGGCTATAATCTGGGCCTCTGGTCGGACGAGGACGAAGAAGATGCCCAGGCGGCGTTGAGAGGGGATCACTACCAAACCGGCGAGAAGCGCGCCGGGGAACGGGTCCCGGTGAAAATCAAGTCGTGACCAGCACCAGAACGATATACGTGGACATGGACGACGTGCTGTGCGAGACGGCGCGGCGGTTTTTAGTCATCATTGAAAGGGAATTCGGCAAGCGAGTCGCTTACGAGCGATTGACGGATTTCGATTTTGAGCAGAGTTGCGACTTGACGCCGAGCCAGCGGGAAAAGCTTTACGAGATCATTCATTTCGAAGACGAGATTCTTAGCATCGAGCCGATTCCCGAGGCCATCGATGTGCTCAATGAATGGACAGGTGCGGGCTATGAAATCGCCATCGTCACCGGTCGTCCGCCCGATACATTTGCGCCGTCCGTGGAGTGGCTTGCGCGGTTCAAGGTTCCGTACCACAGCTTCACGATAGTCGACAAGTACGGCCGGTTCGAGACCGAAAACAACATCGGCCTATCCCTAACTGAGCTTACGCAACAACAATTTTGCTGGGCGGTGGAGGACTCTTTGCCGATGGCGAAATTCTTGGCGACAGCAATGCAGCTCCCTGTCGCGTTGTTGAATCGTCCTTGGAATCAAGCCGACGCCGAAGCGGCGCAAATCACCCGTTATCATCATTGGCGAGAGATCGGCAACGCCTTTGCTCGCTGAACAGAGTTTTTTCGTTTGGCTGCCGCTGTTGCCTTCTCCTGGCACGTGAAACACTATCGTCTCACCGAACATGGCAGGACCGGTCCTATGAAAAACAATCGTGTCATCGAATTGGATCCAAAAGAACGCGTGCTTGAGAAGGCCAAGAAATACGCGGAGTCGATCGACCTATTTCGGGACGAGGAGCAGGCGGTCCCCCTGATGTTAAAAGCTCTAAAGCACGCCGGCAGAGAGCTTAAACGAGAGATTCTGATCGTTCTCGTGTCGTTTGCCAAAGAGAAAGTCGTTTGGCCTTTGTTCGATATGATGACCGATACTTCGGAAAGCGAGGAGGTTCGGCACGATGCATCGATTCAACTGAGTGTGATTGGACCGCTCCTAAATGACCCCCAGCCGCTTGTCGAGCGATTGCTGAAAGAGGTTGAGAGCACAGACAATGAAAGAAGGCTTCACGCGACTTTTGCCATAGGATGGGAAGGAAACGTTCAAGCGGCGCTGCCTCTGATCGAACGGCTCTACGACAGCGACTCGGGTGTGCAGGAAACCGCCGTCAATGCTCTGTGCAATCTCCGCGACGACAAAATCTTGAAGCTGCTCGTAGACCGCCTCGAACACGGGCCGTTGGAACAGAAGAGGGTTATCCTATTCAACTTGTGGCGATTTTCTTCCAGGGAAAAGGAAGTCACGGAGGTCTATCTCAAATACTTGGAGCATGAGAATCCAGAACTCCGCTTTGATGCGCTTGTTTGTTTGGGGCCAATGACCGAGGTCCGTCAACATGGCGAGACGTATCGGAAATGCTTGAAGGACAAAGACGAGCGCGTTCGGGAATTGACATTAAAGAGATTGGCTGAAGCAGGCGGGGAGGCGGTATTGCAATCACTGCGAGGTGAGATTGAGACCCTGGTCAATGATCTGGACATGAAAGTCAAAAGAGCTGCCCTGGAGGCCCTGAGAAAGAGTTAGCGCCTACGGTTCAGGCATTCGAGTTTTACTACAGGGAAACGTTCGCGCTAACGCGGCATCTCCTTCAGCACCTCATCCACCAATGACGGTTCGACGACCATTTGCGGCGTGACGGTTGCGGGTATTTGCTTCGCGTCTTTCTCGATTTGCAGCAAGATCTCTACGCCGTCCAGCGGCACGCGGCCGTCGTGGCTGAACGAGTTGACGACGGCGTCATAAGACTCGCGGGCTAGTTTTTCGTCCATATGGAAGCGTTTGCGGATGACTTCCGTCGTGCCCGCCGCGTTGGAATGAATGAATCTCAGGGCTTCGAGTTCAGCCTTAACGAGTCTTTTGACTTGCGCGCGATTGCTTTTGATCCTTTCGATGGTCGTGCCGAGACCGGAAAACGGTATGACGACGTAGTCGGAAGTGTTAGCCAAGATTGGGAACCCTTCGCGCTTGAGCTGCAGGGAAAACGGCGGAGCGAGTACGACGGCGTCGACGCGGCCGAACTTGAATGCGTCGAACACCACCTTTTCATCGCCGATGGCCAGGATCTTAGCTTCCTTATCCGCGTCGATCCCGAACTGGCGCAGCGTCATGCGCGTGCTGACGTGATTGGTGCCGCCGATTGAGGTCAGGCCGATCGTCGCGCCTTTGAGATCCTGGACGGTCTTGAACTTGTTCTGGGCGATGATACTGAAGAAAGGCGCTTTAATGCCGGTTGATATAGCGCGCACGGGAAGCCCCCTGGCGGCGGACCGAATAACCGAGCCAATGAGCTCGGCGTAATGTATGTCTCCGCCTAGTAACGCCGCCATCGCAATGTTGGGTCGCATTTGAATCAGCTCGACGTCGCTGCCGTGCTTCGCATATAGACTGCGGTCTTTAGCGACAAAAGAGACCAAAAAGGCCAAGGAGTTGGTCGCGATTGCGACGCGCACGTTCTCACCGCTCGATTTATCTTGCGCGGGCAATGCCGCTGCAAAAATGACGACGAGCGCACATGTCGTTAGGGTAGCGAAGAATCTGATAACACCTCCATTGATCATCGAATACCTCTCGCGTGCTATCGCAGTCTATAATCTCGCATCACGGGTTTAGAGTTGGGGATGGGAACTCGAGACCCAAAACCTCAGACGCCAGACTGTTATTGGGCCAGTTCCGCGGCGGCGCGGTGCATGAGGCCGTAAAGATCGACGGCGGCGATGGCGCAGTACTCTAGATTATAACCTTCCCGGCAATCGGCGTAGCCGTCTTCTAAAATTCTTTGCATGACCAGCTTGTTAAGACTGCTGTGCCCCATGATGCCGTCTTCATGCTCCTTCAAATCGGCTTCTTCGTGGGTCGAAAAATAGACCGCTTGTTGCTTGGTAAAGCCGTATTTTTGCGTCAAGGTTTTAAACCACATTGCCGACCAGTGGCCGATGGGCTCTTCCGTCAGCGTGGAAAACCACCATTCGGCCACCGTGCCCTCCCACATGAGTTGGCGCTTGAAATCGAGAATAGCGCGACACTCGGGAAGCATAGGCTCGCGCAGTATTTCGTCTTTTGTCAAACCCAACGCTTCAGCCGTTTGCAGCATAACCAAAACATGGCCCGGCGGTTTGGGATGAATGAATTCATCCGCGATTTTCACCCCCAGGGGGCCCATGAGATCGGGATGGCGCTTAAAAAAACCGATATGCTTATGGTAGGAGACGGAAACCAGCGTGTTGATCTCGACGGTAAAATTGCCCCAGTTCTTAAAAAATAATTTCATCGCCGGCATGGGCAGGCTTCCTTCGAGAAACTTGCTCATGAACGGCCCCTGCGTCACCCGTTCTTGCCAGCGCCGAGTGACTTTCTCGTTGAGCTCCTGGATGTAAGCTTTGGCGTCTGCGGGGCTTAACCGCACGCCGAGCTTAGGCGTTGCAGCGCTCATTACCTGAGTCCTTGAATAGTATTTTGCCGGTTTCCAGGGTTCACGTGTCAGGTTTCAGTGTTCGGGTTTCAGAGTTCAGGGTTCAGTCCGCAATAGATTGCTGACCCCTGACACCCGAAACCCGACACCCAAATCTAAAACCGAGACCCAGTTAGGTTCTATAAAGATTATCGATAAAGCCGCTGTCATCGATGCGCCGCAGATAATGAAAATCCCAGAGCGCCATCGGGTCGGTTTTCTCCGCCGTTTTGTCCTGCTCGATGGATATTTCATAGACGTTGCTGATGGCCTGGATGGTCGCGTAGGGCTTGGCCTGCAGGATCATTTTCAGTTCCTCATACAGATGAGTCGCCGCTTCGTCGTCCAATTCCCCTTCGTCTTTATAGTTGTCCTTGATGATTTTGATGGATTCGGCGCGGTGGGTTTTAAAATAGGCGATACCCTCGCAAATGCCCTTGAGGAATTTGTCGACGATATCCGGGTGCTTCTCGACGAAGGAAAGCCCGGTGGAAACGGTCGTGAACCACACCATCGGCAGAAATGGGACATCGATCACTTTCAGTCCCAAGCGTCGCGCCAAGATATCCGCCGGCGGCGTCACGAACGCGGCGTCGGCTTTGCCGTCGCGGACATACTCCCAGTGTGGCGTTTCGCCGCGGACTCGCTCGATCTGGCAATCTCCAAGCAATCCGTGCTGCTTGACATAGAGCCAGGTATTGAGCCCAGGATGTTGCCCTTTGCTCGCAATTTTTTTGCCTTTCAAGTCGGCGAGCTTGGATATGCCTGAATCAGCCCGCACCACCATGCGGTGATTGAGAAGGCTCACGCTCTGGCCAAGATATACCCACCGATCGCCTTTAGGGCGCCGTATATAAGGAGAAAGGTGATTGCCGCCGACAAATTCGACGCTGCCGTTGGCAACATTGTTGTGCGCATCCTCCGAACTGATGAATTTGTCATAATCGACCTCAAGCCCGTGTTTTTGCCAAGAGCCGGATTGTCCGACCACGTGAAGAAACGGCAGATGGCTCTCCGAGCGGTAAGGAAATTGTACTTTGTCCATTTTCTCTTCCTCCTTCGTATTGATCTACGGATTTTGTTGCTCGATTAGTATAAGGAAAGCGGAATGGATGCAATCGGTAGATGCCCTTGTGATACCGACAGGGTCGAGATCCTTCACCTCCGTTCAGGATGACTTCGTCCACCGCGCTGCGCTGTGTACGAAGTCATTTCAGTTGCAGCTTGTGCGCCCACTTCTCCCATATTTTATCTCTCATGTCCGCGCTGAATTTGTTCGCCAACGCGAATTGGTCGCGCCAATGAAACGGTTTGCACGCGTCGATCATCATGCGGCTCATGGTGAAATCGCCCTTGTCGCGTTTGTCCGGCGGCAGACGTGGGTCGAGATCCGAGGTCCAGGATTTAAGAATCTGCACCGACTCTGCAGGATCCACGCGCGTACACATGGCCCAGATGACTTGCTTGAGGTCCACCGGGTCGATGTCGTCATCCACCGCAACGTAGTAGCGATACATGCTCGCGCCGGTGAACATGCCCGACACCGCCGTGAGGGCATGCATGGCGTGACCGGAGTAACGCTGTTTCAAACAAATCACGACCATCAGAGTGTGACAATGGCACCACACGCCCTGAATGCCGGCAATGCCGGATTGTTCCAAATGATCCCAGATGCGCGCCGCATACAATGGAATGCCGTAGCGTTCTGTAATCGGCAATAGCGGCGGGTTACCGAGCAGAATGGGATCGTCGCGATGAAGAATGCATTTCACGCGCACGACGCATTCCTTGCCGCTGTGCGTGTAGTAGCCGGGCCACTCGCCGAAAGGTCCTTCCATGTGCGATTCTTCTTCGGGCGGCGGCATCTCGCCTTCGATGACGATTTCCGATGTCGCCGGGACGGGAAGACCCGTCTGCGGCGCGCGAATGACTTCCAGCGGCGCGCCGCGCAGCGCTCCGGCATATTCGTACTCGCTCACGCCCGCCTTGGCGGCTGAGGGCGCGGCCATCCAGGTGGCCGGTTCGCAGCCGAGAACGATGGCCACGGGGCAAGATTTGCCCGCTTGCCAATACTTGCGCGCGATCTGCTTGCCATGCTTTTGTTCAATGATCCACAGCGTCACACGGTCCTTGCCAACGACGCAGGCGCGATAGGTGCCGACGTTGACCCAGCCGCTGTCCGGGTCCTTGACGACCACCATGTCGCCGGTGCCGATATAGCGCCCGCCATCATACTCGTGCCATTTGGGCGTGGGGAAAATTGCTAAATCGAGCCGGTCTCCCTGCAGAATGTTCTCCATGATCGGTCCGGACGAGATTTCTACGGGAACAAATGGCTTGAGATCACGAATTTTATTGCGCCAGGTTTTAAGCATCTCCAACTTCGGCGCGTCCGTCGGCAAACCAAGGGCAAGCGCGAAGCGGCGCGCCGTGGCGAGCACGTTGGCGGCGATGCGAAAGCCTTTCGGGTAGCCCGGGATATTATCAAAAAGCAGCAGCGGGCCTTCTTGTTCCGCCATTAACTCGGTGAGGCAACCGATCTCCAGGTTCCAATCGGCACCGTCGATGATTTTTAGTTCGCCGATGCGCTGCGCGCCGTCGATGAACGCTCTCAGGTCAGCAAAGGCCATCTAAGTTATTCCAACGTATAATTTTTGCGATTAACTCCAACTTCCTCGCCCTCTCCTGGAGGAGAAAATTGAGGTGAGGGTGAAAATGGTCCCTCACGCTCGCCCTCTGCGACTTCGCGCCACTTCGCGGGAGAGGAAATCAGAAAATCAAGCCCGCGCCTCTTCACGAAACATTCCCAATGCTTCGATCGCCGGCCGGTCATTTATCGAAAATAAAATCGCCGGTTCTCTCGAGCTGCTCTCATGTGAATGCCAGTGCCAAAGCGGCAGCACGAAGGAATCCCCCTGTTGCCAATCGAAGCGCTGATCGCCGATGGTGGTCGTGCCGCTGCCCCTGAAGGCGTGATACACGACGGTATGCGTGTGGCGATGCGAGCGGCATTTTTCGCCTGGCCGAAGCATCTGAATTTCGCAGTTCATCGTCGGCAGCGTGGGTCCTCCGGTGATGGGATCGACGTAGCGAAGCAAGATGCCGTCGTAAGGGTCGGCGGGACTTTCGGTCAGCGCATGAAAGGCTTTTTCCGATTCGCTCCAGGCGTAACGGTAGGGCGGCCTGTGGGTCGACGAGGTCGTCGCCGGCGGGGCCAGCCGCGGCCTGAGCGTGCCGTAAGTCTGCTCGGACCATCCGACCGGTTTGCTCGCCGTCTGTTGGCGTTCGTGAAAAGGATTGGCGAAGCCGCTTTGATAGTAATGAATCATCGGGCCGTCGGCGCCGTCGAGCCAGATGATCGGTGTGTCACCCGAGTTGATATGATCGTGCCAGCTCCAGCTCGGCGTCGTGATCAGGTCGCCCGGTTCCATGGGCAATGGTTCGCCCTCGACCACCGTCGCCGCGCCGCGGCCTTCGACGACGAAGCGAATCGCGCCCATGGTATGGCGGTGCGCCGGAGCGTACTCTCCGGGGCGCACCATCTGCGCTCCCATCAGGAGCGTGTGCGCGGTGCCCATTTTAAATGCCGGATGCTGATAGCCGATAAACCGGCGAAACGCTTCTTCGGGACGAATGTACTCGGCCGCTTTATCGAGGGCGGCGCGGATCTCGCGCCACTTCCAAAGAAACGGGCCGAAATTCGGCTCCGGCTCGCGAAAGCCGGTGCTGGTATTCGGTATCGTCCAATAACCGATGAGATTCTGCTCTTTAAGTTCCCGGTTCAAATCCTCGAGCGACGTGACCATTGGTCCTCCCGCAGGTGTACTTGATCCGTCGACTGCTCAAAAAGATCTCAGAGGCGAGGCGCGCATGCATTATTCGTGTCTCGTGTTCGCAGACGAGCACGATCACGCATCACGAACAAGACCGTCCATGAGTCTTTTTCAGCAGTCTGCTAATGCGTTGCGTCGTAGCAGCCATCCATGAACATCTTGTTCAAATCCGCCGGTGTCACGGCGCAATATTCCGGCGAGTAGCCCGAGCGCTCTATTATGCCGTGCTCCAACAAGCGAACCAGAACGGTTTTCGTTACTTCGCCGTGGGCTCTGCGGTCGAGGTGATCCATGGTGTCGGCTTCGTGATGCTTGGAAAAATAGCTCGCTTGCGCCGTTGTCAGCCCGTAGTGCTTGGTCAAGGCGTTGAAAAAATCCAAACAAGAATTACCGAAGGGATGTTCCCACAAGACGGAAAACCAGTATTCCTGGATCTGGCCGTCGTTGATGAGAGTTCGATGAAAATCGGGCAAGGCGCGGCATTCGGGCAGCATGGGGGAGAGCAGCACTTCTTCCTTGGTCAATCCCAATGCTTCACCGGTGCTCATCAGGATTCGAATATGCCCCGGCGGGCTGGGATGGCCGAACTCGTCCAGAACTTTTTCCGTGTAGACTTCCATCAAGTCGACGTTTTTCACGAAAAACCAGAGGTGCTTGTAGAAAGCCGAGGTATAAACCGAATTGATCACCGGCACGAAGGAGCCCCAGTTTCTATAGAAAACCTGGATGGTTTCCTTCTTGAGTTTGCCTTCGCGCAGCTCGTTCATGAAGCGGGTCTTGTCGACGGTTTCTCGCCAGCGCATAGCGCATTTGGCCGCCAGCTCGGCGATAAATTCTTTGGCCTGGCTCTCGTTCAATTTGAGCATCGCTTTGACCTCCCGAAGAGAACGCAAACATTTCACTGCGGCACTTTCACCACATATGGCACGTCCAGTTGGCTGTCAAGCAGAGGCGCATAACTTGGCACCGCCAGGCTCACCGCTGACACAGCATCGTAATGTTTGCGCGGACGACGAATCATACAGGCAACGCTTGCCCACGGGTGGGCGACTAGGCTACTATTGGGCACGAAAAAAGGAGGCGCTATGGACGTTGCAAATCTTGACGAAAAGATGGCAAGCAGAAAGCGCAAGATCGATCTCTTCGGCACCGATAACTTCCGTTGCTGGATGCTCAATTTCGTGCCGGGGGACGGGACGGATATGCATTTTCACGCCAACCCGGAAACCTTCTTGGTTCTTTCCGGTAATGGTGTGATCAAAGGACTGAATGGCGAAGAGCGGGCGATCAAGAAAAACGAAATCGTGTTTCTGGCCGCCAAAGATTATTATCAGTTAACCAATACCGGGACTGAACCATTGGTGCTGTTGGGTAATCGGTCGGAAGCATTCGGGGGGCCGCATATCCTTGCCGATGGCCGCGACCGCAACCAGCAATGAGCCAACCCGTAAGCGGGTTCCTGACCACCTGCCGCCCTTGCAGAGGTCAATTGACAAGCCAGATTTGAGTGATTAAGCTATCGGCAACATATCCTAAGGTGAGGATTTTACATGCCTATTTACGAGTACAAATGCCAGAAATGCGGCACCTTCGAGGTCACCCAGCGGATCACCGACAAAGCCTTGGGCAAGTGCCCCACCTGCAAGAGCAAGGTTAAGAAGCTCATTTCCAATACCTCCTTTCAGCTCAAAGGCACCGGCTGGTATATCACCGACTACGCGCGCAAGGGCCAGAATGGCGAATCCAAGGGGGCCAACGGCGTGAAATCAACGGAAGCCAAATCCGAATCGAAAAGCGAGAGCAAGAAGAGCGAAAGTTCTTCGAGCACCAGTGAAAAGCCTTCTTCCTCGGCTTCCAGCTCTACCTCGGCGTAGCGCAACGGCGGCGTCACGCCGTCTACTGTTTTCAAGCGGCGGTTTTACCCGCCGCTTTTTTATTTTTATCTTGCCGCGCCAATTGAATCCGGATTCCGCATTAGCGCTCGACAGCAAGCGCGAGGCGCAACCCTTCCGTAGCAAAGTCGATGGGTTTCTGACTCTGAGCCGACATCGAGCAGCGGTGCCTTTACGGAACATTAAAGCTCGTAACAACGAAGTGCGAAAGCGCAAAATGACTTTGAAATTTTGCAGTTGGACGCCTTGCTCCTCCAGGGTTCCACCTCGCTTCCGGGCTCCAGTTTAACGACGGAATCCGGATTGAAAAATAGCTCTAGCTTTGAAAAGCAATTTTCGCTATAGCTGGGACAACCAAGAATTTTTAAAGGAGGGAACTTAAATGGCTCAGACCATAGATAATATCGTCGATCCCAATGACGCGGGCCTGACATCGGAGATGGTGCAATTTACCAGCCCCGGGGGAAACATCAACGCATACGTATCCCGGCCTAAGGATGGGAAGAATTTAGGTACGGTCGTTGTTATTCACGAGAACAGAGGGCTGATCGGCCACATTAAAGACGTGGCGCGCCGCTTCGCCAAAGAGGGTTTCGCCGCGATTGCCGTCGACTGCATGAGCCGGATCGGTGGCAGTGATAAGTGGAATGGTAGCGATGAGGCCACCAAAGAGATCCAAAAAGTGAACGGTGGCATGGTGGTGGAAGATCTGACGGCGGCCGTGGCCTATATGAAAAAGCAAAATTACGTCAACGGCAAAATCGGTGTCGTTGGCTATTGCTGGGGCGGCGGCCAGTCGCTCAACTTCGCGACCAAGTGCAAGGATCTAAACGCCGCCGTCGTCTACTATGGCCGCAATCCCGATCCGCTGGATTCCGTCGCCAACATTCCCTGCGCGGTGATGGGCAACTACGCAGCGGATGACCCGAACATCATGCCTGGCGTCGAACCGCTCAAGGCCGCGCTTGCCAAGGCCGGTAAGAGCTTCGATTGCAAAATATATCCTGGCGCCAAGCACGCGTTTAACAATAATACCAACGCCGATCGTTATAACCCGGAGGCAGCGAAGGACGCCTGGGGACGCACGGCGAGTTTTTTCAAAGCTAATCTAGCGTAATACTTAGCCGGCTTGAGACAGGTGGCATGCCGCCGAACCGAGATTGGTGGCGCGGCATGCCGCTTTTTATCCGCCTTGGTAGAGAAGACCACGGGTGTAAACCCGTGTAGGCTTCATTTGACGTTCAATTCGGGCCGCTCGCCAATGGCTTTCTTGGCCAACTCAGGCGTGATGACGTACGGTCCTTGAAGGGTGTCGCGCCAGACTTGCCTCATCACTTCCTCGTCGCCTCCGGTCAGGACAAACGACAGCGCGCCGCTGAATGCGCCCATGGAGAATGAAATCGCTTTCAAAGGAATGAACAACATGTTGCCCGCCGTCACGGCCGTGATTACGCCGGCCTTTTCGATGTTATCTTCGGCCCGGAGCGGTGCGGCTGGAGCGCTGCTCCAGACACAGCATGTCACGGCCATTGCCGTGATTTGTACTTGGATTCGCCGCGCCATATCAATCAGCCTTTCATTTGGAAAAACGCCGCTCGTACTCCGTTCTTGGCTCGGACCGGATTCCAGCAGCGCCGCACGCCAAAAAAGTAACAGCATCCCTCGTTGTCGAGATCGTTGTTGAAACAGCGTACCTGGCCATCCTCGAAGTGGATGCGCGCCAAGCAAGTGCCGCCCGGCACGGATGATGTCATGACTTCCATGACGACGCCCATGCCCCACTCCTCATAACGCAAGTGCGAAACTTCGTCGCCAACGCGCAAGTATAGCCGTTTTTGCTCGCTGAGCCTGCGGCGGCGCTCAAAGTGTTTAACCACCAACTCGACATTGGGCCCTGCGGCGCGCACCCTGAGGCAGGCGGGCGCTTGCTGCCGCGCCGCGGCTTTGTCATCGATCTTGAAATCGATTTTGTCGAGGGCGCCGGTTTTTGCACGCGCCGGTTTCTTGCGGTTCGTCTTGCCGCGCTTCACGAAAGAACCTTCAGCCCTAAGGCCATTTAAATTCAAACGAAATGACTCCTCGAGTCCGCCAATTTGATTGGCGCCACCCAAGTATGTTGTATACTATCGCCTAATTTTGCCGGCACAGTCAACCATTTCCGCCTGCCAGAAAATCAGCGACGGTTTCGGCCAACTTTTCCGGATTATCCTGATGAACCATGTGGCCGGCATTCTCGATGACGACCTGCTTGCGCTTGGCGATAGCGTCGTAGCGTTGCTGTTTATCCAGGCGTTGGCGCTGTTGGCTTTGTGCGCCGTCGACGATCAGAACTGAACACTGAATACGGCGCAGAAATTCCAGGGCTTGCTCCGTGTAAAAAGGTTGTGGCGCCGCTGTCCGATGCAGCGGGTCGAATTTCCAAAGCCACTTTCCAGACGCGTTGAGTTTCATTCCTGCTCGGGCCAAGTCCAAAGCAGCAGCCTCCGTGAGCCTGGGATTGGTTTGCCGCAATTGACGCGCGCCGGCTTCAACGCTCGTGTACTGGCGAAAATGATTGCGGCCGCGTTGGTGAACTTCGGAGATCCAGGTTGCCATGCGCTCCGGCGCGTCGGAAAATTTCATGCCGGGCGGCCCGACGCCTTCGATGAGAACGAGTTTGGAGACGCGTTCTGGAATCGCGCCGGCGTACAGCAAGGAAATCGTGCCGCCCATAGAGTGGCCGATTAATTTGCAGCGCTTGACGCCGATCGCCTGGATAACGCAATCGAGATCGAAGACGTAATCCGGAAAGTGATAGTACCCGCCGGCGCCGGCCCAGCCGCTGTCGCCGTGGCCGCGGCAATCTGGCGCAGTGATCCAAAGCGGCTGCCGGCATTGAGCCTGTAACGCATCGGCGAAGGAGCACCAGCTATATGCCATGTCTAAGAACCCATGCACCAGGACGATGGGTTCACCGGCGGACTCGCCCCATTCCAGGCAGTGAATGGGCAATCCCCGGGCATCGACGATCCGGTGTCGCGGCAAGGACATGCGCCCTAAACTTTATTGACAGCGACTTCGACGAAGTCGCTGGCGCTGTCGGACCACGCGTAGGCACAGATCCGTCTTACCCCGCCCTCGTAGATCGACACGACGATTTGGGCGGTGCCGGGAAAATTGGGTTCGCCGAAGGGGCAGGCGAAGGCCTTGTCTTCGTCGGAAAAGTAGGCGTCATGATTGGGATGGGAGTGATAAAAAGCTTTGAGCTTCGCGCCGGCGGCGTCGCTCATCGCTTTCTCCAATTCTTTGGGGTCCATGGCATAGGCGATGACTGCGGTGCGCGGATAGGTCAGCGGGTCGAGGGCGTGAAGCTTGTTTTGAATATTGCTCAGACGCTGTACCCGATCCGTGGCGCCGTTGGAAAAAATGACGCCGCAGCACTCCTCCGGAAACGTCTCTCGGGCGTGGTCGGAGATCTGCGCAATCGTCTCAGCGGATAAGTGCAGGGGATTCGGCTGGTTCATCGCAGGTTTCACACTCCATCATCGCGGAGTTTTGCGGCATCGTACTATGCTTCATTTAGCACGGAAAGCGCGCCGATTGCCACGACGGGTGAAGGGCGACGGCTCGGGTTGACGAATGGCCGAAGAATCGTTCAGAAGACGCGCGTTTGCGCCTTCTTGTATTCGCGATAGGCGTCGAGGACCACGGCGGCGTACTGGTCCGAGAAGTGGAGATTATTGGCCAGTCGATTTTGAATTTCGCCGGGACCGAGATTGTAGGCGAGCAGAGCGAGACTCAAACTACGAAATTGCTTCTTTAGGCCGTCGAGATAGTAGACGCCCAGTTTGATGTTCAGCACGGGATCATCCAGATGGTCGGCTATGAAGTCGCGCGGCTCGAAACCATCGACGCGGTAGAGCTCCTCGCTGAGATACTTTCCGGTTTCGGGCATAATCTGCATGATGCCGCGTGCGCCCATTGGGGACAGGGCGCGGTGGTGAAAGCCGCTTTCGACCTTGATGACGGCCAGCACCAGCATTGGATCGAGATCGCGCTTGGCGCTCTCGTCGTGGATTGCCGCGGACAGTTTCCAGGCCTCCTTGTCGGCAATACTTGGGCGGTTGGATTTTACGATGGAATATATTGTTACGAGTTCCCTGGGCTGCGTCTTTTCAACCTGTTCCACCAGCTTGACCGGGTCGCGCCGGACTGGCTGGGGAACCGCGTATTTGACGGTCGCCAGCGCCGGTATGAATAAGATAACCGTAAGCCCGACTTTGGCGCAGGCGGCGCCCCAATGCAAAGTACGAGGCAGCGTTTTTTTATGACGTTTCTCCATACCTTTGCCCTCGTTCTTTTTTAAGGATTTGGAAAGCGGGTTGTGTCGAGATGCGCCCCAACTGGTATCAAACATGATCGGGGTTGTCAACGCCGATAAAGGGGAGATTTGCGGCCCTTGGAAGCCCTGGAGCGCGAGCTAAGGCTTCCGAGGGGTCAGGGTACTTTGAGGAAAAAAATACCATATACGGGGAGCCCGCGATCACTACCTCTATATATATAGTGAGCTGGCCCCCACCTCTTTCCCGCGTTCGCGGGGGAGGTTCAACGGTTTGAACAATTGGAATGACTCGAATTTGAGCGTAGCGGCTATCTGCCTGTGCGAGCCAGGGAATGCACCCAGCCGCGCATGCGCGACTTGGCGTTCTGAATATCCTTGTCAGTGAACCATTTCTTCAAATCGACCTTGTCGACGGGATAAACCGGGCGCATGAAATCGCTTTCGTAACCGAAGGGGACTGTGGCGTCGATGCCCATGCCACCTTCGAACATGGTATTGGATGCCGTCCATTCGCGTTCGCCGGCGGTCATGCGTTCCGCGGGCATGAAGGTCTGGCCGCGCCCGCCGGGGAGCGGGTTGATGATGTCGGTTTTGGGATTCACGCGCGTCGTCAGACACCACATGATGTCGTCCATGTCGTAGGGATCGCAGTCTTCGCTGACCGCGACGACCAGGCGTGAGCCTTGCGAAGTCGCCAGAATCGCCGCCATGAAATTGCGCTGCCAGCCCTCTTCGATCCGGTTGCGTTTCTTGACTTGAATGATCGCGCCGCCCCAGTCGGTCATGCAGTAGGGGATGTTTACGTCCATGATAATGCCCGGCTGCATTCTCTCGCACAACTCGAACATCGCGGCTTCGCGCACCGTCGTGTCAATATTGTGATCATCGAGGGTGTGGACCCCGAGCGGGAAGATGATCGGCTTGGAATCCCGCCTGCGGGTCGTGACCGCCGTGACGTGGAACGTGGGGGCCTTGTAGGCTTTGCCCATGTAACCGGCCCATTCCGGATGGAAGTGGAAACGTCCTTGAACGCCGGCTTTTTCCGATTCCGCCGTTTCAAAGCGACGGTCGCGCGGGTTCAGGTAACCCTCCAGCACAACTTCGGCGTCAGCCACGGCCAAAGCATCGACCGTGCGCGCCTTGACCAACCGCACCGGCGCGCCCTGAACCGCCCCTGCTATGCCGATTTCATCGCAGCCTTGAGGCAGAATGACATAGTCGAACCCAGCTCCCGCCATCAACGTACAGGATGGCGGCACACCGAAGTTCATTGTCATCGGGACGAGCTTGTTCTCCTTGTAATACTTGCTAACAACTTGCCAGCTGTGAGAGCCGGGAGAAATCTGGAAAGTTCCGACATTGCCCCAACGGAAGTTCATGCGGTTATAGCCAAAATGGGTGCCGCCGTCGAAGTATTCACCGGCGATCAAACCGTTGCCGGAGCCGACGGTAAGTTCGGGCTCGATGTTGGTGTGACGGATCGGAACTACATAGTCATTGGCCTCGGCCGGCTTTTCGATAACTTCTTCTTGGACCGGCGCGTCCTTTTGGTCAACGATAAGCGGCGCAATCGGATGGGTGAGAGCGTAGGCCAATTTCCTCGTACGGTCGGTATGGTCTTTCCAGCCGAACATCTTGTTGATGACGTTCATGTCACCAAAAAGATTAGTGACACAGCGGTGCTGGGGTTTGCCTTTTATGTTATTGAACAGTATCGGGCAGCCGCCGTCCAACTGTTTCTGGATGCCGGTGATCTCGAGATTGGGGTCGACCTCTTTGTCGGTCACAATCAGGTCGCCCTCCTTTTTGAGCCATTCTATTGTGGCGCGCAGGTCTCTGACCTCTTGAGGCGACGCCCCCTCTAGTCTCGCAGCTTTTGCCATTGCTTTCCTCCATTTCAATCTCGCGTGAATCTTGCGCCCACCATCAGCGTGCCCCATGAATCCCGAGTGAGATAGCCTACCCCGCTAAAATATCTGGAAATTCTTTTGGCCCAACTGTTTATCGGCTTTGGCGAGATCTCTTTCGACGCCGGATGCGGGAACGGAAAGAAGAAATATACGACAATTTTTCGAAAGTCAACGCGCGCCCGAGCGGCGCGTAGTCGATACCGGCGCCGCGACCTCCCCCTAAAGAACCGGCAAGCCTTTACACTTGTATAGCGCCTTGCTATCACATCTTGAATTCGTTTGATGGAGGTCTCCACGGAAACCGATATGGCTGAACAGCGTTCCCAACAAGACTGGCTCCTTGTCGTCGGTCTTTTTTGTTTTTTCTTTTCCGGTGCCGCCGGGCTTCTGTACCAGGTAGTCTGGACGCGCATGCTGACGCAGATTTTCGGTAATACCACCTATGCGATCGCCACCGTACTGTCGGCGTTCATGGCCGGGCTGGCGATCGGCAGTTATCTGTTCGGCAAGATCGCGGATCGGGGCAAGAACGATTTCTTGCTTTACGGTATTCTTGAGGCCGGCGTGGGCGTTTACGGCTTTGCCGTGCCCTGGCTTTTCACCCTGGCGCAAAAAGTTTATGGCCCGATCTTCGGCCTCAACGAAAGTCATCCTTTCTTGTTCAACCTGGTCCTTTTTGCCTTGTCGTTCGTCCTGCTGGTTTTCCCGACCCTACTCATGGGGGCAACTCTGCCGGTATTGAGCCGCTTTTTCGTGCGCAGCTTCGCCCAATTCGGCCGGCGGGTGGGCGATCTCTACGCCACCAATACACTAGGCGCGGTGATCGGGTGCGCGGCGGGTGGCTTCCTTTTTATCCCGGTGTTAGGCATGCGGGCAACGGTTTATCTGGCCGCCACCGTGAATCTGGTCATCGCGCTGCTCATACTCATCGTTGACCGCCTGCGCGACAAGGAACCCCAGTATCTCACCACCCAGGCGGCGGCAGCCGAAGCGGCGGCGCCGGCCCCGGAGGCGTCGTCTTCGTCCTTGCGCTGGATTATTCTGTTATCCTTTGCGTTTTCTGGATTCGCCTCGCTGGTATACGAAAATGCCTGGACCCGGGCGTTGACCTTAGTGATCGGCAGCTCGATCTACTCGTTTACCACCATGCTGGTGACTTTCTTGATCGGCCTGGCTCTCGGCGGATTTATTTATGCGCGCTTCTTGGGCGAGCGGGAGGCGCGCCTGAGCACCTTCGGCTTGATCGAGCTGTGGGTGGGCCTCGCCGCGTTGGCGACGATACCGCTGTTCGAACGGCTGCCGCTGATCTTTGTGCGCCTGCTGCACGGTTTCGGCGATACCTTCACGGTCTTTCTTTACCTTCAGGTTTTTCTTTCCGCGTTGGTGATGTTCATTCCCACCGTGCTCCTCGGAATGACTTTTCCACTGGTGGCTCGGCTTTTCACTCAAAGCCTATACCGCGTCGGCAGCGGCGTGGGCAGTTCATATTCCGCCAATACCGTTGGTGCCGTCGTCGGCGCCTTTGCCGGCGGCTTCATTCTCATTCCCACCATGGGCGTGCAAAACACCATAATTTTTGCCGTCGTCATGAATCTGGCTATCGGCTGCTGGCTGGTGTTGAGCGATACCCGGCTTTCGGTGTTGCCGCGATATGCGCTGGGCGCCGGTGTGTTGATACTGGCCATCGTCGTGCCCTTTCGCATGCCCCGTTGGGACCGCCATATCCTGACCAGCGGTGTGACGATTTACAACGACCGCTACGAGAGTCTGCCCAGCGATTCGCTGCGCATCGAGGAAATGAAGCGCGACGATGTGCTGTTTTACAAGGAGGGTTTGACCACGACGGTGAGCGTGCACCAGATCACCGGCAGTGAATATATATACTTCAAATCCAACGGTAAGATCGATGGTTCTTACGGCGACGCGTTGAGCCAGTTGATGACGAGCTACATTCCAATGATGCTTCACCCCAAAGCCGAGCTGGCGCTCACCATCGGGCTGGGCAGCGGTATGTCGGCGAAGGCGCTGGCGACGTTTAAAACGCTCAAAGAGATCGAAGTCATCGAAATCGAGCCGGCGATGATCGAGGCGAGCAAATTTTTTGACCGCGCCTGGGTGCCGATGGAAAAAATACCGGCCAATGTGAGCTTTCCGGCGGATGGCGCAAAAAGCAGGGTCTGGTACGACGGGGCTGAGAAGCGCCTTTATTACAAAGGCGTTATGGAAGACGAAGAGCGCTCGCGCCTGATGAAGCTTTCAGAGGACAAGGAGTACCGCGGCGCCGTCGATAGACTGTACCGAAACGCGCGCCACTCGCGTCATTCGAGCGTGCTGGAAGACCCGCGGGTCCGGGTGATTCCCACCGATGGACGCAACTATATCCTGGCCACGCCGAAATATTATGACGTCATCACCGCCGAGCCGTCCAATCCGTGGATCGCCGGCATCGCCAACCTCTACACGCGGGAGTTTTATCGGGTCATCAACTCGAAAATCAAGGACAACGGCATTTTCGCCCAGTGGTTTCACAACTACTCGATGTCGCCGGACGATTTCCGAATGGTTTTTCGCACCTTTTCCGAGGCCTTCCCGCATGTGTCGCTGTGGAGCATGAAAGAAAGCGATTTTTTGCTGATCGGCAGCAAGCGGCCCCAGGTCTTCAATTACGCGGCGGTGAAGGCGAGCTATGAAAAGAATCCTATGTTGAAATCCGACCTCGACTACCTCGGGCTCTCGGATGTTTACGCGGTGCAGGGCTTCTACCGCATGGGCCGCGAGGAGATGCTGGAGTTTTCCAAGGGCGCCGATATCAACACCGACGACGGCGCGGAGCTCGAGTTTTCGGCGCCGAAGAATTTGCGGCGGCCGACGACGACGTTGAACCAGCGTTTGATGGCGCCGCACCTGGTCGATACGCCGCCGTGGCTCAAGACCAACAGGCCGCCGGGAATATCCGAGGCAATGCATCACTACTACCTTGCCGAATCCTACGCCGCGAGCGTCGCGCAGGACCGCGCCTTGAAAGAGCTAAAGCAGGCGATTGGCCTGGATCCGAAGAATGCCAAATTTTATCTTCTGCAAGCGAAGGTATTGCTCGATCAAGACAAGAGCTCCGAGGGCGCCAAGGCGATTTTCAAAGCGCTGGAACTGGAACGCGACAACGCGCCGCAGGCCCTGGCGATGAGCGATGAATTGTATCTACCCGACGCCAAGGCGGTGTACGGCAAAATTATCGGTCTGGGCACCCGCGAGGTTCTGCCCTACCTCGGGCTGGGTAATATCGCGCTCCACGGCGGTGACCTCAAGGAAGCGGAAAAGTGGTTCACGCCGGCGCGGGAGATGCAACCGGATCACCCCGCGGTGCTCCTGGCATGGGGGCGTTTGGCGGCGGCGCAAGCAAAAGCAGAAAAAGATCCCGAGCAGTTGAAAAAAATGTTCCAACAGGCCAGGCAATTGCTGGAACGCTCCAAGGCGAAAGGTGAAGAATCGCTTCACCTCCATGCCGAGCTGGCCGAAGTTTATTCGAGATTGGGGCTATGGGATAAGGCCGTCGGTTCGTATGAGCAGGCGCTGCGCATGCGGCGGCGCAGAAATGATTTGCGGCTTGCGCTCGGCAAGGCCTATGCGCGGCTCGGCCGAATCCGCGATGCGGAGCTCAAATTCCGCCAGGTGCTCGCCTTGAGTCCGGACGAAGCCGACGCGGCCAAGGCGCTGGAATCCATCGGCAAGCGCTTTTGATCTCGCGATGCGCGGTTCAAAGTTCAATGCTTCGCCTGTTCAACGTTCAATGTTCAAAGTTCAAGGTTGGGTGGGTCGTTGAACTTTGAACCCATAGGACGAGGGAGGTCCTAGATGTTAACGGCAAAAATAGGCGTCATCGGTGCTGGAAAAATCGGCGCGGCAATCGCCCGCGGGGTTATTCGCGCGGGGCTGGTGCGCAAGGAGCAGGTGATGGCGAGCGACGTGAGTACCGAGCTGCGTCAAGCCCTTGCCAGTGAGCTTGGCATCGAAGTGACGCCCGACAACGGCGCGCTTTGTGACTTTGCCGATATCGCGATCCTCGCAGTCAAGCCGCAAATCGTCGATGGCGTAGCCAGAGAGATCGCCAAAAAACTTGGCTCGGTGAAACTCCTGGTCTCGGTGGCGGCGGGTATGCCGTTATCGCGGATCGAAACGAATCTCGCGCCGGAGGCTCGGGTCGTGCGCGTGATGCCCAATATCCCTTGCGTCGTCGGCGCCGGAGCGGCCGGTTATGCCGGCGGGGCGCACGCCACGGCCAAAGACCTGGAACAAGTCGGCGCGATTCTCAACAGTTTCGGTGTTGCCGTGGCGGTGGAGGAAAAGTATTTGGACGCGGTGACTGGTCTGAGCGGCAGTGGGCCGGCTTATGTTTTTCTCTTTATGGAAGCGTTGGCCGATGGCGGCGTGCAGGCGGGGTTGGCGCGCGACGTGGCGCTCAGGCTGGCGATGCAAACGGTTTATGGCGCCGCGCGCATGGCGCTCGAGAGCTCGAAGCATCTGGGTGAGTTGAAAGACGAAGTCGCCTCCCCGGGCGGCACGACCATGGCGGGTATCTATGCCCTCGAACAGCGCGGTTTTCGCGGCACGGTGATGGAAGCCGTGGTCAATGCCACCAAACGGTCAAAGGAATTGGGTCAAGGGCAGTAAGTCTCCCTGCATGATGGCATTGGCGGCAACAGATTTAACCACGAGTTAAAAATTGCCGCAAGGCAAGCCGGTTTCGGTTTCCCCTTCCTGATCGTTGCCAACGGCGGATTTGCGACTCTCTCGCCTTCTCTCACCGACTCCTGTTGAACCCGGATTCCGCAGTTAAACGATAGATCCACAAGCGCAGGGTGGAACCGCAGCAGCGAAGGCGTCCGACTGTGAAATATCAAAGCCTTTTTGCACTCTGGCACTTAGTTGCAATCAGCCTGCACGCGCCACCACAGCACCGCTAATCGATGTCTGCTTAGAGGCAGTATCACATCGACTTTGCTGCGGAAGGGTTTCGCCCTGCGCTCCGCTAGAAAATCCAACTGCGGAATCCGGGTTGAATTGCCAGAGCGTTTTCGCCTCGGCTGGTGCTTGAACGCCAGCGCCCATCCTGCAAAAGCGGCAAAATCCCACGTCCGCGGCTGAACGCGGCCCATCAGTCTTAGTGCCCGCGCTGTCGATGACTCGTCCCACGCTCGAACGCCATAATTTAGGGAGTTGACACAGAAGCTGCTACTCGGTTATGGAATCCCAAAAGTACTGTTTCCAGCGCCCAACAACAGGTAAGTTCGCGAAACCTATAAATTTGCCGTGGAAAGGAGAGACATCGATGCAGAATGTTTTTGATCGCGTCGGTGAAACCATCAGCGCTTATGTGCCGACTCTTCTTGGCGCGTTGGTCATACTGGTGCTCGGTTGGCTGGTGGCGCGCATCATCGCGGCGTTGGTAAGCGGTGCGCTCAGGCGTACCGATCTGGATAATCGCCTGGCGAACTGGCTCGTCGGTGGAGCCGTGCCCATCGAGCGAATGGCCGGAACGACAATATTTTATCTGATCATGGCCTTTGTGTTGGTGGCGTTCTTCCAGACCCTTGGCCTGACTCTACTCACGGAGCCGCTTAACCGCCTGCTGAGCGAGATTTTTGAGTTCGCGCCGAAAATCCTTGGGGCCGGCATACTGCTTTTAATCGCGTGGATTGTCGCCAGCCTGTTGCGCAGGATCGTGGCGCGCGTGTTGGGAGCGCTCAAGCTCGATGAAAAATTGGCCAGTCAAGCCGGCGTGGAAAGGGAAAAAGGCGCATCGCTCACCAAGACGCTGGCGGATACTGTTTACTGGCTCGTGTTTCTCTTGTTTTTACCAGCTGTGTTAAACGCGCTGGCATTGCAAGGCCTGCTAGGCCCCGTGCAGGGGATGGTCGACAAAACGCTCGACTTTCTTCCTAACATTTTTACTGCGGGGTTGATTCTTCTCATCGGTTGGCTGCTGGCGCGTGTCGTCCAGCGGGTGGTGAGCAACTTGTCAGCCGTCATCGGGGCCGACCAGTTGAGCGAACGTGTCGGTCTGGCGCCGCTTTTGGGCAACCAGCGCCTGTCGTCAGTTCTGGGTCTGGTTTGCTACGTTTTAATCTTAATTCCGGTTCTCATCGGCGCCCTGGAGGCGCTGTCTTTGGAATTCATTACCGCGCCGGTGAGCAATGTGTTGAATGCGATATTGAGCGCCTTGCCGGCGATCTTCGCGGCCGCCTTGATCCTGATCATCGCCTATGCGGTGGGGCGCGTGCTCGCAGGCATGGTATCGAACCTTTTAGCGGGAATAGGATTCAACACCATCTTTGCGCGCCTGGGCTTGGGGCGTGAGCCCGCACCGGGCGAACGCACGCCGGCGGAGATCGCCGGCTACCTGGTGCTCGTCGGCATCATGCTATTTGCGACTATTGAAGCGCTGCGCGAGCTGGGCTTTGTGCTGCTCGCCGATTTGGTCATGCGCTTCACGGTATTTGCCGGCGATGTCGTTCTCGGCTTGATCATTTTCGGCATCGGACTATTTCTTGCGCATCTGGCTTCGAGCACAGTACTCTCAAGCGGCGCGAATCAAGCCGGGCTATTGGCGCTGGCGGCTCGGGTATCGATCATCGTTCTTGCCGGGGCCATGGCTCTCAGGCAGATGGGATTGGCCGAGGACATCATTAATCTGGCCTTCGGTCTGCTGCTGGGATCGGTGGCCGTTGCCGTAGCGCTGGCTTTTGGCCTGGGCAGCCGCGAAGTGGCGGGACGGGAAGTCAGCGAGTGGGTGCAATCGCTCAAATCCAAACAGTAAGTTGCTAGGACATTTCATAGGCCGCTCAGGCGGAAGGTTTGCCAGCCGTGAAAGATAAGAACGGAGGAGATGTCAATGCTGAAAGAATTCAAAGAATTTATCATGCGGGGAAACGTTGTCGACCTCGCGATTGCAGTGATTATTGGCGGGGCATTTGGAAAGATTATTACGTCTTTTGTCGAAGATGTTCTGATGCCGCCCATTGGTTTGGCGCTCGGCAATGTGGATTTTTCAAATTTGTTCATCAACCTCTCGGGTAAGGACTATCCCAGCGTGGCGGCCGCAAAAGCGGCGGGCGCGGCCACCCTCAACTATGGAATATTCTTGAATCACATCATCAATTTTTTGATTATCGCGTTTGCGATTTTCCTCTTGATCAAACAAATCAACCGAATGCAGAAGCCCGCGGCCGCTGCGCCGACCACGAAGGACTGCCCGTACTGTTTGTCCGCCATTCCCATTAAAGCCACGCGCTGTGCGCATTGCACGTCCAACCTGAATTAGGCCATGGAAGGCTCATCGCCGTTGTGCTAGAAGTGAAAACTCCAAGGATATTCCGGTGGTGCAACGCTTTAAGACATTAGTAGCCTTTGGCTTGACCATTGGTTTCACCGTTACCGTCCTTTGGGCCAAAGATCCGCATCCTCCTCAGCCCGCGCAGTTCGCCGCTCTCGCTCTGCCGTTCGGTCAGCGCGCCAGTTGGCGCGATTGGGATTCGTTCTTGACCCAGGTGGTTAAAAAGCTCGGGCAAGAATTCAGCGAGGATCAAAGAGAACAGCTTGGCGAAATTTTTCTTGACGCGCGCTACGAGATTGTGCAGGCGCTATCTTCCGGAGTCTCGGACCCGGTGCCGCGGCTCTTAACAGATACCTGGGCGCGTCTCGCGCCGCTATTGAAGCAGTCGATCCCGGGCTTGTCCCAACAAAGCGCCAGCCAATTTTCCAGCTTTGCCACCGCCATGGATGGCGTGACTTCGTTAACCGGCATCAGCCAGCAGTTAGGTTTCGTGCGGATTACTCCCGATGCGTTGCGCGGCGCGGCCAATCTGCTCGGCATAACCGGTGTCGATCCTCTGGCGTACACCGTTGATGTCGATACCGCTCTGCGCGATCTCATGGGACTTACTGTAGCATTGCCCACCCCGCGACCGTCGAGCTTGCTCGAACAGGGTAGCTTGCCGTTGCCGGCGACGAAACAGGCGAGCGCGCCCTGGCGCCTCCTTTGGGGCACGCGCAACGCTCACGCCGCCGAGGCTGATTTTTCCAGGTTAAACGAATGGCTCCCGGAGGTTCGTGAGTTGCAAGAATACCTGGAACGAGTGCGCGATTTGCTCGGCGACGCCCAAAGCAGAGTGTTGCAGAAGTCAAAGTTGGCGCCTGAGTTCCACGGCCTGTTTAGAGAAATCATGCTTACCACCGCATGGCAGGAGAGTTGTTGGCGGCAGTTCGTGAGAAAAGGCCAGAAACTGGCGCCGCTCAGTTCTACCACCGGCGATGTGGGCTTGATGCAGGTGAACCGCAATGTCTGGCGCGGGCTTTACAACTTGCAAGGACTTTCGGGGGATATGGAGTATAACGGCAATGCGGGCGCGGAAATCCTGATGACCTATCTCGCCCGCTACGCGATACGCAAGAACGAACACAAACAACCCGGCGGCAATCTGGCGCGGGCAACTTACTCGGCATACAACGGCGGTCCCCGCCATCTGACGCGCTACCGCGCTCAGAAACCGGTGCCGCAGCTCAAAAAAGTGGACGACGCTTTCTGGCAGAAATTTAAGGCCATCAGCTCCGGGCAGGAACTGGCGGTAAAAAGCTGCTACGGCCAGTAGCCCGATTCTACCACCTGACAGCGATCGAACCACAAACCTCCACGTGGAGCCAAAAGGCGCCGTGCCTTTCAGTTCATCCCGGATTCCGCAGTTGCGCTCGACAGGAAGCGCGAGGCGCAACCCTTCCGTAGCAAAGTCGACGGGTTTCTGCCTCTGAGCCGACATCGAGCAGCGGTGCTTCGAGGAAACATCAAAGCTCGTAACAACGAAGTGCGAAAGCCCAAAATGACTTTGAAATTTTGCAGTCGGACGCCTTCGCTACTCCAGGGTTCCACCTCGCTTGGCGTCTTCTCAATCTAACTACGGAATCCGGGTTCGAGGTTCGACGGCTGCGCCGGTTCAAAGTTCAATGTTTAAAGTTCAAGGTGGCGCCTTCGGCGCGGTTCAAGGTTCCGTGGTTCGGCGGGTTCACCACGTCTTGTCGAAGGACGGGTTCAAGGTTCAACGACCCGTCCCCACCTTGAATGTTGAACTTTGAACGAGACTACTGCTTGCGGTAATGCTGCATAGCCTCAGGTAGCCATGCTCGGATCTGCGCGATGCGCGTTTCATCGCTCGGATGGGTCGAAAGAAATTCGGGCGGCTTACCGCCTGAAACCTTGGACATGCGCTCCCAGAACGCTATTGCCGCCGAAGGATCGTAGCCTGCTTTCGCCATTAAGGTCAGGCCAATCTGATCCGCCTCGGACTCCTGAGTCCGGCCCCAAGGGAGAAGCACGCCGACCGACGCGCCGAATCCGTAGAGCTGAAGGAAATCCTCGCGCAGAGCAGGATAGACTTTACCGACCCCCAGCGAAAGAATCTGGCCGATCGCTTGCGCGCCCATGGTCTGACTCATCCTCTCGGCGCCGTGGCGCGCGAGCGCATGGGCAACTTCATGTCCCATGATGACCGCGATGCCGGCATCGTTCTGCGCCACCGGCATGATGCCTTCCCAAAATGCCACCTTGCCGCCGGGAAGAGCGAAGGCGTTGATCTCTTTGCCCTGAATCACGTTGAACTCCCATTTGTACTCGGGTTTTTCGGCGACGGCGGCGATTCGCTGGCCGACCCGCCTCAATTGTGTCTGCCAATCCTGTCTCGTGGAAAGCGGTTGCTTCTCCAAAATTTCTTTATAAGCGTCGGTTCCAAGCTGTGATTCTTGCGATTCTGAAACGACAATAAACTGGGAGCGGCCGGTCTGCTGGACGGTTTGACAAGCTAGCGGGATAAAGGCGATAAAAAAGGCACTGAGCACTTTCAAGTTCATTGGGGAGGCCTCCGGCATTTCTTGCGAATTGGTTGTCATCATAGCGACTAAGCTTAGTGATGAAAAGAGTGCAAGCGCGGCATTTCGATCAAGGCGCTTCATCTCTGGCGCAATTTTGCTTACGGCCGCGCCGCGCTAGGTTCGAGAGCCTCAGCTTGAGCGGAATTTTCTCAATCATTCAAACTCCCTCCGTTCATCTTGAGCTGCTTGAAGGCTGCCGGTGTAGTTCTTCAGCAGCCTGCTGGGACATGAAGGTGCGGCCGGTATGGCACTGAATTATTGCGAACACCGGCGTTTATAGGTGGTTTTTCGGTGATTTAGGGCCCGAAAGAATTTTTAAAAAAGGTGAATTTTTTACTTGACAACAATTCTTACTTAAACTAAGTTAGGCAAAATTTCGAGACTACGATTCAGAGGAGGCAGAGATGCGGAATAGAAAATTTCTAGCGCTTGCCGCAGCCGGTTTCTTTTTCGCCGGTTGCACGGGAACAATGACGAAGAATCAGGCGGCACTGGTCGGCGCCACGACTTGCGGTCTCATGGGCGGAGGCGGTGGAGCGGCCGCCGCGCATCAAAAAGATGAGAATATAGCTATCGGGGCTGCGATTGGGGCAGTCAGTGGCGCATTGATTTGCGGCGGGCTCGCTTATCTGTTGACGGAGGATCCGAAGCCGAAGCCGGCGCCACCACCGCCACCTCCGCCACCGCCGCCGGCTCCGAAGCCAAAGCCGAAGCCGGCGCCACCGCCACCTCCGCCACCGCCGCCGGCTCCAAAGCCGAAGCCGGCACCGAAGGTCGAGCGGACGATTATCCTTGACGACGTGCTCTTCGATTTTGACAGGAGCAACGTGAAGCCGGAAGCCGCGGCAATCTTGGATCGCCTGGTTGCCTTTATGAACGAGAACAAGGACAAGAAGGCGGCTCTTTCCGGGCACACCGATAATGTTGGCACGGATGCTTATAACCAGAAGCTTTCCGAGCGCCGCGTGAATTCGGTCCGGGACTACGTCGTTAAGAAGGGCGTTGAGAGCGGGCGTATCTCCGGCCAGGGATTTGGCGAATCGAAGCCCATCGCCGACAACAAGACCAAAGAAGGCCGGGCGAAAAACCGCCGGGTTGAAATCAAGGTCAACTAAGAAGCTATAGGCGACACTATGGAAATGCGGACGTCAATTGGAATGAAAACCATTCTGCTGGCGTCCGCATTGCTTTTTCCCGCCTTATCCTTCGCGCAAAATCTTAGCTTCAAAGAAATTGAAGCGCGGGTACTGGAGTACCGCAATTGGCTGGACCGGGCCGGCTCGAACGGTTCCCGCTTATGGGTGCGTCTCGATAGCACAAAAAGGCCGCACCGGCTCTACGTCGGTGAAGGATTTCAGCGCGCGGAATATCAAGAGAAAGAAAATTTCGTAGAAGTATTCTCCCGCTTCCTCGCCGGCCATCCGGACAAGAATATGCTCATCGATATTTTTGACAACTCCTCTGGCAAGCTCATCGGTGAATACGGCTTCGGCGGCTTTAAGCTCTTCTAAAAGTTCCTCTTCATCGGCATTTACTTTTTTCCCACGATTTCCGAAATCTGTCCCCGGTATTTGTGTAGCGGGTCGATCTAGTTTCTGCCCGATTTCTGGATTTTTAATTTTTGATTTGGCCCCACCTCTTTCCTCCCCTGCGGATACTGTGTCGCAATCTGCGAAAGCGCGCTGATGTCATGCTGAGCAGAGCGAAGCATCTCGCATTTCAAGATGTTACGAAGACGAGATTCTTCGGCTGCGCTAATCAGAATGACGTTGCGACACAGTCTCCGTCGCGGGGGAGGAGATAGGTGGGGGCCTATCCATTTTCTAGAATCCCGAAATCGGCCAGGCAGCGATCTGGTCCAGCGACAAAATCAGTTGCTGTTAACGACGGCTTTGATTAGTTTGACGGTATGCGCTCGCTTGCACAGCTGCGGCAGGATGCCAGAGCGATCTTTGACGCCGGGCTGGCGGCCGCCGATCCTTATCGCGCAATCCTGCGCCACGTTCGCGTCGACATCCACAAACTATCCGTGGCGAACACGGTATACGATCTCGACAACTACGATCGCGTACTCATCCTCGGCGCCGGCAAAGCATCGGCGCGAATGGCCCATGCGGTAGAGGAACTGTTGGGAAATCGGGTCACGGCGGGAGTCGTAAACGTCAAATACGGCCATGCCGTGCCCTTGCGCGTGACAAGGGTAAACGAAGCGGGACACCCTATTCCGGACGAAGCCGGCCAGCGCGGCGCACGGGAAGTTATCGCGTTGGCGCATCAGGCGGGGGAGCGCGATCTTATTTTTTTTCTGATTACCGGCGGTGGCTCCGCGTTGCTTCCCTGTCCGGTCGACGGAATCACGCTAGGCGATAAACAGCAAACCACAAAAATCCTGCTCGATTGCGGCGCCACGATTCAGGAAATCAACGCGATCAGGAAACATATTTCGAAAGTAAAGGGCGGGCGGCTGGCAAGGTTAGCTTTCCCGGCAACGGTCATTGCGCTGATTCTTTCCGACGTGATCGGCGATTCACTCGACAGCATCGCATCCGGTCCGACTGTCCCGGATTCAACGACTTTTGCGGAGTGTCTGGGCATCATTAGCCGATACGGCATTGACGAAAGAATTCCCCCGCCGGTTGTGCAATTATTGCGGCGCGGAGCCAGCGGCGAAGACGAGGAGACGCCGAAATCCAGCGACCCCGTCTTTCAAAATGTCCAGAACGTGATCGTCGGCAGCAACCGCCAGGCCTTGGCAGCGGCGCAACGAAAGGCTGAAGAGTTGGGTTATAATAGTTTGCTGCTGTCGAGCTATATCGAAGGGGAAACCAGGATCGTGGCGGCGCTGCACGGCGCCATCGCCCGGGAGATCGTTGCAACGGGCAATCCTATACCTCGACCTGCTTGTATAATTTCCGGCGGTGAAACCACTGTGACGATTCGCGGCTCTGGATTGGGGGGCCGCAATCAGGAATTCGCGCTGGCGGCTAGCAATGCAATTGCCGGCCTCGAAAACGTCGTGGTTCTCAGCGCCGGCACCGATGGCACCGACGGCCCAACGGATGCCGCCGGGGCGCTGGCGGATGGCACGACGCTCGCCCGAGCGAAGCAGTTGGGACTCGACGTTAATGTATCTCTCGACAACAACGACTCGTATCATTTTTTTCAGCCCCTTGGCGACTTGTTAGTCACCGGCCCGACGTTCACCAACGTGATGGATCTGAGGATAATTCTGGCCGCATAACATCGTCTTCGAGTCCGGATGACGGCTCAGCA
>DATBLC010000061.1:0-2967 GCA_036555515.1 Binatia bacterium | reverse complement strand
GAGCTCGATGTTCAGAACCAAGGACCGAAAATATCTTACACTGGCGGCAAGCACTCAGAACGTCTGGTTGCGCTTGGCCGAGGCGATCGGTCGTAAGGACCTCACCACCAATCCGAAGTTCATCGACAACCCGGCGCGGGTAACCAATTCAGTGGAGATCAACGGCATCGTTGGCGACTGGATCGCGCAGCACACACGCGACGAAGTGGTCGAGCAATTCGACAAGTTCGAGGTCGCTTACTCCGCAGTGTTCGATATGGAAGACGTGTTCCGCGACGTGCAATATCGTGCGCGCGAAGCCATGGTCCGCGTGCCCGATCCTGATCTCGGCGAGGCCATCGTGCAGAACGTGGTGCCGAAATTCTCAGCGACTCCAGGCTCGGTGGATTTTCTCGGCCCGCCTATGGGCGCGCACAATGAGGAAATTTACTGCGGCGAGCTCGGCCTATCGAAGGAAAAGCTAAAGGAGCTTCGAAACGCCGGGATTATCTAAGCCTGATCCGATATGATTTGACGTCACCTCGGGCCGTGCTCCTGCAACCGTGGCCCATAGATTCACCGCCTCGCAACACAAGTTTGGGTGCGCTGTTAAGTTGATTATCGTTTGCCTGCGTATGGTTCTGTAGGAGCGGTTTGAAACCCGCCCCTACAGGAGGGGGGAAAATGCGCGATTCTATTTCTGCGGCAGCTCTTTCCTCGATGAAGGCGGCGGATACTCCAACGGTTGAGCGCCGGAGATCTCGCCCGTTGATGAAAAACGAAGGACTCCCACTTTCATGTAATCGGCAAGATCTTCTTGCACTGTTTTGTTACTTTGCTATCCGTCAGAGACCCGATCCAAAGGCGGCGAATCGAGAGCGCCGGGTTGGGATGAATCGCTTCAATATCCTTTCGTAGGCTCTCTGATCAGACGGTGTGAGAAGCACAAGCTGTTCTCGAGTTGGTCGAGCTTTGCTTTGCAGGTCAACGTGCCTTGAAAGTAACTATGGCCGCCGTGCTTTAGCATCGACTGCGGGCAGAAACTTGCCCAGTCGACGATTGGGGCAGGGTCCTTGGCGTTGCAGTTGCCGCTTCCGGTGATCACGGGAAGAAACCAGCAACGGTTTTTGGTCGCTGCGTTTTTGAAAAAGAAGTCCTCGGCGACGCCATAAACACTCGCAGCCTGGCCCTTGTTCTCGTAAATCGGAGTGCCGATGTCGATCGGAGCTCCATTTTGACCTGGAAGCCCCTGACAATTTTCGCCGGCGGTAAACAGCGCCTTGATATCGCTAGCCCCCGAGGACTTGTCCAAATAGGTCGTCCAACAGGAGTTTTCGTCACCGGGGTTTTGCTGTTTCAGTTTTACGTCCGGTATGGGTGTTGACCCATTACAGAGCGAGCTCCAGACCGCGATCGGAATACTCGGTTTGCCGGTAATTGTCGCCACGGCGCTCACGTTTACATTCTGCGTGCCGGGGGTAGCGATTCCGAGGAGATTGAGCAGTGGGGTGAGAAACATCGGCGTCGTGATGGAGCTTCCTCCTTCCAGCGCTACGCGTACCCCGTTGGCTGTAGCGACGCTTGCGGAATAGTTAGTAATCGTGTTGGTGGCATAATCATATTGGACATAAGTCACGTTGCCGCCGCCGATCTGGTTGGTTGGGCTTTCGACGTAGTCGTTTTTGGAATTAAACCCGGCAGCCCGGATTTTCACCTGATCGTCATCCCGCGACGGCAGCGCCGATACAGCCGCCAGCGCTGCAGCGTCCACGGCAGCCTGTCCCTGGTTTCGAACATACGTCAGCTGACCGGTGTCGAGTCCGAGCCCTACCATGATCAGGAGAATGACAACCATCAGCGTTACGAAAACAATCACTGATCCGCGTTCGTTTTTTATCGGTTTCATAGGCGATTCCAGGTAGTTCAATTATGGATGGATTTCGGTAACGGTGATTCCGCCGCAGAAGGTTGTCGTAGCCCCGGTTCCACCATTGGTGGTGGGTTGATGTTGATAGCGCATTCTCGTAGTCCGAGTGATTCCTATACCATTGGGGACCGTAAAGCCCGCCAATGCCATCAATCTGTACAAGAAAAAGTTGTAGGTTCCTTGAGCTACGACTTCGACGCTTTGAGCACACTCGGCTGCCCCATCGGCATAATAATTTACCGTAACTCTCTTGGGGGAGGACGAGCCTGCGACAAGCAATTGAGGCAAGGTATTGTAAACCTGCAGTGCCAGGGCGTCCGCTGCGCTACTATCGAAGGGCTGGGTGCTGGAAGCGATTCGCGCGCCGTCCCGTACGGCATTTTGCGTGATATGACCGGTGAAGATGGTCATGCCGAAATCAAACGGAACATACAACGCGATCAGAACCAGAGGCGTCATGAGCGTTATTTCGACGATACTTTGTCCTTTCTGGCCAAGAAACTTCATATCCGCCTCAAGACGACTGCTTCAACACTGATGTTCCCAGCGCATGGACGTCTCTCTCATAATGATTTGGGTGTTCAAATCGTTGGTTATACCGACCATGTACAGCAGCCGGTAGAAAAAAAAGTTGTAGTTTCCCGCTACTCTAACCCTAATCATCTGATTGCAGCTCCCGGTACCCGCAATCAATTCCGCATTAACTCTCGCGTTTGAATACGGCGTGCAACTCACAAAGCCTGCGATGTTACCTGGATTGCTCAACAGAGCTGACGGAAGCCGCTTGCAAGTTTCCGTTCGAACATCGGCTGCGTTGAATGATGTCATTGCGGAGCCGATCCTCGCACCTTCGCGGGCTGCATTCGAAGCCAGTTGGCCCGTATAAAATGCTAGGCCGAAATCAGCCGGAATCCATGCAATAATAAGCAGTAAAACGAAGCAGAGCGAGAACTCGACCAACGCTTGCCCTTTGCTTGTAGCGCAAAGCGCGAGCGCCCGCGAGAGATTTGAGGCGCTTAGTTCAGAAGAATTGGCGTCTTTGACCGATTCCATAACAACCT
>DATBLC010000060.1:0-12274 GCA_036555515.1 Binatia bacterium | reverse complement strand
CGTCAGGCGGCTCGGCGACCCGCCTCGGTGCGCAGAATAAGCTATGAACTCGGCCCGGAGCCGATGCAAAAATTGAAATCGTTGGCTCAACGGGACGAGTTTGCCGGGAAGACGTTGAACATAGCTCTGTTTAATATGCTGGCTAGCGTGCTCGCCGCCTATCTCTACAAGATCTCTGGCAACGAGCATTTCTCGCTCGGGACGCCGTTTTCCAATCGCCGCTCGCCAGCGCTCAGGGAAACCGCCGGGTTAGTCATGCAGGTCGCCCCGCTTCGCGTCACGATCGCGAAGGACGACACCTTCGCTTCGCTGATTCAGAAGCTGCAGGGCGAATCGGCTGAGGCGGCGCGGCACTGCCGTTACCCGCTATTTGAACACTCAAACAATCTCTACGACGTCATCTTTAACTTCCGCAGAGAGTTTTTGACCACTTTTCACGGCATGCCAGTGCAAGAAAGGGTGATTCGTTCTGGCAACGACCGCTACAGTTTCTCCCTCCATGTGCGTTATCTCGAAACCGAGACCCTGCTGCTGCAGTTCGATTTTCATCCCGATGTTTTTGACGAAAGGCAACAGACCCGCGCCATCGAGCACTTTCTGCATGCGCTGGACGCTTTCTTGCGGGATCGGGACCAGCGAATCGATCGGCTGCGCTTGCTGTCACCGGAGGAAACACGGTGTGTGGTAAGAGAATTTAATAAAACCAGTGTTGCCTTTCCTGAAGATTCCTGCGTGCACCAGCTCGTCGAAGCGCAGGCAAACAAATCGCCCGATGCTTTGGCGGTGGAGTTCCCCGCAGGCACAGGTGACTCCGTACGACTCAGCTATGATGAGCTCAATCGAAAGGCGAATCAATTAGCGCACCACCTCGTATCGCTCGGCGTAGGACCCGAGGTGTTGGTGGGCATTTGCATGGAACGCTCTGCGGACATGGTCATCGCGCTGTTGGCGATCCTCAAGGCCGGCGGCGCCTACGTGCCGCTAGATCCGGATTATCCGCAGGAGCGGCTTACCTGCATGCTCGAAGACGCCGATATATCTATTCTGGTAACGCAAGATCGTTTGACTGAACGTCTGCCACCAGCTCACAGAGTGCGAGTCGTTTGTCTCGATTCCGACTGGCCAGCGATCGCTTGTCAAAGCGATCAAAATTTGGCAACCGGCGTGACCACGCAGAATCTTGCCTATGTCATCTTTACATCGGGCTCAACAGGCAGGCCCAAAGGTGCGATGAACACGCATGGTGGCATCTGCAATCGTTTGCTCTGGATGCAGCAAGCGTATTTTTTGGAAAGCGCCGATCGGATTTTGCAGAAAACGCCGCTAAGCTTCGACGTATCGGTATGGGAGTTGTTCTGGCCGTTGATGACCGGAGCCGGTTTGGTTGTCGCCTTACCGGGAGGGCACAAAGATAGCGCGTACCTCGCTAAGGTGATCGCTCAGCAGAAGATTACCACGATCCATTTTGTCCCGTCCATGCTGCAAGCCTTTCTACGCGAAAGCAATTCCCTGGCAGAGTGCGGCTCGCTCAAACGAGTTATTTGCAGCGGAGAAGCCCTTACTCGGGAGCTTCAAGACAAATTCTTTGCGTGTCTCGGTGCCGAATTGCATAACCTATATGGACCGACGGAAGCTGCGGTAGATGTAACCTCTTGGTTGTGCAGCCGAGAGTCGATGTTGCCTTCCATTCCCATTGGTTATCCGATTGCCAATATGCGGATTTATATCTTGGATTCGTTTCTGCAGCCGGTTCCGCTCGGTGTGACAGGCGAGTTGCATATCGGCGGGATCGGATTGGCAAGGGGCTATGCCAATCGTGCGGACTTGACGGCTGAAAAGTTCATCCCCAACCCATTCAGTGAACTCGGCGGGGAGCGGCTTTATAAGACCGGAGATCTGGCGCGCCACCGGCATGACGGTAGTATCGAATTTCTCGGCCGCATTGACCATCAGGTAAAGGTTCGCGGCTTTCGCGTCGAACTCGGGGAAATTGAAACCGTGCTGCGACACCACCCGGCGGTTCTTGAGGCGGTTGTCGTGGCCCGTGAGGAATCAAATACGGATAGTGAGGCGCAAGATCCAAAATCAGCCAACCGGTTGGTCGCGTATGTTGTGGCGCGGCCGAAAAAGGTTCTTAGTACTGCTGAATTGCGCAGTCTGTTGAAGCAGAAATTGCCTGAGTACATGATGCCTTCGGCCTTTGTCGTCATGGATGCTCTCCCTCTGGGTCCGAGCGGCAAGATTGACCGGCGAGCCCTGCCAGCGCCTAAGTCTGGCAGGCCGGACGACATGCCACAGTCTTATGTAGCTCCTCGAACCCCGACCGAGGAGATCTTAGCCGGGATCTGGGCGCGAGTGCTCAAATTCGATCGCATTGGCGTTCACGATAACTTCTTTGATTTAGGCGGACACTCCTTAACCGCTACTCAAGTTGCCTCTCGAATAAGGCGCGCCTTTAAGATTGACCTGAGTTTGCGTAGCATTTTTGAGAAACCGACCGTTGCGGAACTGGCCGAATACATAGACGCAGCCTTTCCCAAAAGGCCCGAAGCAGAAATTGCCGCTTCCTTACCCCAGCGCGGAGTCGTTACTCGATCCCCGTCCTCTGCTCAACAGCGTTTGTGGTTTCTAGAGCAACTTGCACCGGGAACGCCGCTTTACAATATCGCGGAGGCCTTTCGCCTTAGAGGGGCGATCAATATCACTGCTTTGGAAAAGAGCTTCGACGAGATTGTTCGACGACACGAAGCTTTGAGAACTACATTTTCTAGCGTTGATGGCAGCGCGATGCAGGTCATCGCGCCCTCTCTCAGCTTAACCTTGCCGGTTCTCGATCTTACAAACGGGCCGGAAGGTGATCCTGAACGGGTGGCGCGAAGACTCGCAAGAGAAGAAGCCGAGCGACCTTTCGATCTGGCTCGTGGGCCGCTGCTGCGCGCAACTCTGCTTCGCCTCGGTCATGAAGATCACCTGCTTCTCGTAACCATGCATCATATAATTTCCGACGGCTGGTCTATGGCCATTCTCTTACGTGAGTTAACAGCGCTCTACGACGCTTTTGCCAAAGGCCAAGCGAGCCCTCTTCAGGAATTAGGGGTCCAGTACTCCGACTATGCGCAATGGCAACATCGCTGGCTCAGCGGGGCAGCGTTCGAAACCCAAGTCAGCTATTGGAAGCAGCAACTTGCGGGTCTGGCCACGCTGCAATTGCGCACCGACCGTCCGCGGCCAGCGATCCAAAGTTTCCGCGGCGACCAGCAAATTAGTGTGCTGCCAAAAACATTGACTAGTGCGCTCAAAACGCTGAGCCAGGAACAGCACGTAACCGTGTTCATGGTTCTGTTGGCGGCTTTTAAGGCATTGCTGCACTGCTATTCGGGGCAGCGCGACATTGCCGTAGGAGTCCCCATTGCTGGCCGCAATCGATTCGAATTCGAGCAGTTAATCGGGTTGTTTGTAAACACGCTAGTATTACGAAGCGAACTTGCCAGCGAATGCACCTTCCGCGAACTTGTCAACCGGGTTCGTGATGTGTGTTTGTCGGCTTATAGCCACCAAGACCTGCCATTTGAACAACTGGTGGAGCAGCTAAACCCGGTGCGCGATTTGGGTCGCAACCCTTTGTTTCAGGTCCTGTTCCAGGTGAGAAACCTGCCAAAAGAGGCGCTGCAATTGGCGGGGGTAACCACCGGCGAGTTTCCCTTCGAAAGAAGCATAGCAAGGTTTGATTTGTCCCTCGACATCACCGAGATCGCCGGCGAGTTGCGCTGTGTTTTTACCTACAACACGGATCTTTTTGATGCATCGAGCATTGAAAAAATGCAGCAGCATTACCGGCAGCTGCTTGAGTGCGTCGTCACGCAACCTGACGGATCGATCGGGGAGATCGCCCCACCGGTTGGCGTGGAGAAGGGCCAACGACTCGTTGAAGCGAACGACACAGATGAATCTGCTTTGAACGATTGCTGCATTCATCGATTGTTTGAAGAGCAGTCGGCGCACACTCCCAACGCATTAGCCGTGGTGTTTGAGGAAGAAAAGCTGACTTATGGGGAGCTGAACGGGCGGGCAAACCGGCTGGCGCGTTATCTCCGAAAACAGGGAGTCGGACCAGAGGTGCTGGTCGGGCTGTATATGGAGCGTTCAGCGGAAATGATCGTTGGGTTGTTGGCCACGCTCAAGGCCGGAGGCGCCTATTTACCCCTCGACCCGGATTATCCAAAGGAGCGGCTTGATTTTATTCTTGAAGACGCCCGGCCCGCGGTCGTATTGACCCACCAGCAGCTCGCTCACCGTCTGTCCAACCAAAGGGCGGTGGTCATCGCGCTGGACGGCGACTGGGAAGATATGGCTCATGGAAGTGGCGGCAATCTTCTCGATAACCCGACCGTCGATGGCTTGGCTTATGTGATCTACACCTCCGGTTCGACTGGAAAGCCCAAAGGAGTCATGGTCGAGCACGGGCAATTGATGAACTATTGCCGGGCCGCCATAAAAAGGCTGCAACCAGGAACAGCGTCGAGCTTCGCCATGGTGCAGCCGCTGATGTTCGATTCCTCCGTCACCGTCATTTTTGTCTCATTACTTACGGGTGGCGCGATCCACGTGATATCCAAACAGCGCGCCTTAGACCCTCACGCTTTGGGCGATTACTTCCACAAGAGGCCGATCGATTTCCTGAAGATCACGCCGTCTCACCTTGCGTCGCTGCAGTCTGCATCTGTCCCTGCACTTGTCATGCCCCGTCGCTGCCTCATACTCGGCGGTGAAGAGTCCCGGCGCGAGTGGATCTTTAGCCTTCAAGCTCTCGCTCCCGACTGTACGATCTTTAATCATTATGGCCCTACTGAGACCGCCGTAGGCGTGCTGATGTATCGAGTGCGTCAGGAAGACGGGGCTCCCGGCGTTTCAAAGACTCCCCTTGGTCGTCCGCTTGCCGGTACCCAGGTTCATTTGTTGGACCAAAGTCTAAAGCCCGTTTCCGCCGGTGTAGCAGGAGAGCTGTATGTCGGAGGTCTTAATGTAACGCGGGGGTATCTGAATCGGGCCGAGCTAACCGCGGAGAGATTTATTCCCGATCCGTTCAGTGGAAGACCGGGGTCACGGCTTTACAAAAGTGGAGATTTGGCGCGTTACCTTCCTGACGGGAATATCGAGTTTCTTGGGCGCGCCGACGAACAAGTCAAGATCCGCGGTTTTCGCGTCGAGCCCGGCGAAGTCGAGAGTACGTTGACGTGCCATCCTGGCGTACGCGAAGCGGTGGTCATGGCGCGGCAGGAGGGTCCTGGAGAAAAACGCTTAGTCGGATATGTGGTAACGAACGGCCCTCTAGAGGTCAACGTTCTGCGTGGCTTTTTGAAAGAAAAGCTGCCGGACTACATGATCCCTTCAGCCTTGGTTTTGCTTGACGCTCTGCCACTGACACCAAACGGTAAATTGGATCGTGAGGCCTTGCCACTGCCGGAAGCGGTGGTTGCCTCGGAACTGCACGATCATTACGTGGCTCCTCGGACGGCCACCGAGAAGCGGATCGCAAAGATCTGGACCGATCTGCTCCACATACACCGAGTCAGTATCCGTGACAATTTCTTCGATCTCGGTGGCCATTCACTTCTCGCCATCCAACTTGTTTCTCGTATCCGGGATGCTTTTCAGATTGAGTTGCCGCTACGCAGCCTGTTCGAACATCCGACAATCGCAGAACTTGCAGAGCGCATCACACCGCGCCGTAGAGAAGAGAACGCGAGCACCCGGTTATTGATCAGCCGAGACGTTTTTTGCGAAGCTTATCCGTTATCCTTTGCCCAAGAGAGATTTTGGTTTCTCAACCAGCTGGAGCCCAACAATGCCGCTTACAAGGTGTCGCATGGTTTTCACCTCCGCGGGCCGTTGAATATCAACGCTTTGGAGCGATCTATCGCCGAGATCGTGCGACGACATGAAACACTCCGCACAACAATTCAACTTAGAGACGGAAAGCCGTTTCAGGTCGTGCCTGATCGGTGGTCGTTCCGTCTTGATTGTATCGAGCTCGATGAAACCGTAGCGGATTTGGAAGCTGAAATTCAGCGGCTTTATGAAGACGAGTGCTGCCGTTCTTTTGATCTGTCCAGGGATCTTCTCTTGCGTGCCACACTGCTGCGCCTTGGGTCTGATGAATACGCGCTGTTCTTAAGCACCCACCATATAGCCTGGGACCATTGGTGCATCGAGCTATTTTTTCGCGAACTCAGTGCGTTGTACCAGGCCTATTCTGCAGGAAAACCATCTCCACTCATAGACCCGCCGATCCAATACAAGGACTACGCGCTGTGGCAGAGAGAGACCTTTCAGGGTGTCGAGCTGGAGAACAGGCTGGATTATTGGAGGCGGCAATTGTACGGCGCTCCGCTGAGTTTGAATTTACCGACGGACCACCCGCGCAAGCCATTGCGAGACCGGCGGGGGAAACGCCGATCGGTGGTCCTCCCCAGCGGTTTCTCGGAGCAGCTAATCGCCCTTGGGCGCGACGCAGGGATGAGTTTGTTCATGATCTTTCTGGCGGCATTTCAAACGCTGCTGCATCGGCTGACCAGCCAGGATGACATCGTAGTTGGTACTCCGGTAGCCGGCAGAGACCGATCCGAGACGGAAGGTCTCATCGGGTTGTTTCTAAACTCGCTGGCCTTACGGACGGACCTTTCAGGAAACCCCACGTTCCGCGAGCTTTTGGCGCGGGTCCGGGAGATGGCACTCGGAGCCTATGAGCATCAGGACCTTCCCTTCGAAAAACTGGTGGAAGAGTTACAGCCCGAGCGAGATCTCACTCGAACACCAGTGTTTCAAGTGTTCATCAACATGTACAACTTTAAAGAGGCCAGCCTTGATCTCGACCGACTGTCGGTACAGCCGATCAGCAGATCCGAATATGCGCCGCAGTTCGATATTGAGTTTTTCATTCGAGAGCACAATGACGGCATTCATTTGACATTCGGATATGATGCCGATCTGTTCGAGACCTCCACCATCGACAGGATACTGGGTCATTTTCGGGTTCTTCTCGGAGCCATCACCGCGGCTCCTGAGACGCGGCTGTCCGACTTGCCGATACTCACCGCCGCTGAGACGCGCCAACTTCTCAGGACCTGGAATGATAACAAGAGGGACTATCCTGCTGACAAGTGCGTCCATCAACTGTTCGAGGAGCAGGCGAAGAGAACTCCCGAAGCCGTTGCGGTGGTGTTCGAGAATCAACAACTCACTTATGGAGAGCTCAACCTGCGAGCCAACCAGTTGGCGCACTACTTGAAGAGATTGGGCGTTGGGCCTGAAGTGCTAGTGGGGCTTTGCATGGAGCGTTCCACGGACATGATCATCGGCCTATTGGGAATTTGGAAAGCTGGTGGTGCCTATTTGCCATTGGACCCTGCCTATCCCAAACAACGGCTCGTTTTTATGCTGGAGAACTCCAAGACGTCGATAGTCGTAACTCAGCAACGCACCCAGTCAAACTTGCCTGAGGTCAGCGGGATGACGGTCCTCTCTCTGGACACGGAGCGGGAGAAGATTACAAAAGAAGCAAAGGAGAACCTGCGCGACGAACTGAATCCCGGCAACCTCGCGTACGTCCTCTACACCTCGGGCTCTACGGGGTCTCCCAAAGGAGTCTCGGTTGAGCATCGACAGCTCACCAACTACATCTTTGCTGTGGTTGAGCGGCTGGACTTTGCTGGTGGCAGCAGTTTTGCCACGGTTTCCAGCTTGGCTGCTGATTTGGGCAACACCAGTATCTTTTCCTCGTTATGCACCGGTGGCGCTCTCCACGTTATCTCTCAGGACAAGGTATCCGACGCAAATGCGATGGCCGAATACATGAGCGATCACGCGATCGATTACCTAAAAATTGTGCCGTCCCATCTTGCGGCTTTACAGACCGCCTTCCACGCCCAACACATCTTGCCGCGAAAAACGCTCATTCTTGGAGGCGAAGCCGCAAATGTGGGTTGGGTGAGAGATATTCAAAGCCGTGCTGCCGATTTAGCCATCGTCAACCATTACGGACCGACCGAAGCAACCATAGGTGTACTTACCTATCGATTGAAACCCGGGCCCTTCTCTATGCATGCCCTTCCGCTTGGTCAACCGCTCTCAAATGTGGAGATATACTTGCTCGACAAGTATTTGCGGCCCGTGCCTGTTGGCGTAGCAGCGGAGCTCTATGTGGGAGGTCTGAATGTGACCCGGGGGTATGTGAATCGGGCCGAGCTGACTGCGGAGAGGTTTCTTCCGAATCCGTTCAGTGACCAACCGGGCTCACGGCTTTACAGAAGTGGAGATTTAGCGCGCTACCTTCCTGACGGGAACATCGAGTTTGTTGGACGCGCCGACGAACAAGTCAAGATCCGCGGTTTTCGCGTCGAGCCGGGCGAAGTCGAGACAGTGCTCAAACAATATCCGGACGTTCGGGATGCCGTTGTGGTTGCACGTGATGGTGCCGGCGGGCAGAAAGGACTGATCGGCTACGTTGTTCCGAGGCGGCACCGTGCTCTCACGAGCGGCGCTAAGCGTTACAACCTCCCTAATGGAATAGCGGTCGCGCAACTCAACAAGAATGAGACCGATTACCTGTACGAGGAAATCTTCGAACGCCAGGCCTATTTGAAGCATGGAATCACCATTAAGGACGGCGACTGCGTCTTTGACGTGGGCGCGAATATCGGTTTGTTCACGCTTTTTTCAGATCGGATTGCCAGGAACCTAAAGATATACTCCTTCGAGCCTAATCCAGCAGTTTTCGAGATCTTGCAGGCGAACACCTCATTGTGCGAAGCCGATGTCCACCCATTCAACTGTGGATTATCCGACGTCGCCAAGACCGCTGAGTTTACCTTTTTTCCCCGATTCTCGTTATTTTCAGGATTTTACGCCGATGCGCAGAAAGAAAAAGAAGTTGTCAAGACTTTCATGGTGAATCAGCAGAAAGCGGGCGTTGTCGAGATGGGTGAGCTGTTGGAAGCGGCCGAGGAGATCCTGGACGAGCGATTCTTACGGCGGTCGTTTACTGCTCAATTAAAGAGCCTCTCTGCGATCATCGAAGAGGCAAATGTTGAGTGTATCGATCTCCTTAAGATCAATGTGGAGAAAAGCGAGCTGGATGTTCTCAAGGGTATTAAGGACAGCGACTGGGGTAAGATCAATCAAGTCGTCTTAGAGGTCGATGTTAAAGAAAACCTCGATACCATTTTGTCCCTGCTCGAAACGCACGGCTATGAGTTTGTGGTCGAACAGGATGCCCTGCTTAAAAACACACAGCTTTGCTACGTTTATGCGGTCCGGCCGCCAAGAGAAAGAAGGTTAATAGATAAGCAAGAGGGCGGTGCGCACATTCGACCGTTGCCTGTCATCAACGATTCTTTGCTTTCAGTCGATGAGTTGCGGCACTACTTGAGAGAAAAGCTTCCCGACTACATGATCCCTTCGGCGTTCGTTTTGCTGGATGCACTGCCGCTGACGCCCAACGGTAAAGTGGATCGTCGCGGCTTGCCAGCGCCAGATCCCGTCCAAGCTGAACTGCGGCATGATTATTTGGCTCCTCGCACCGCCACCGAGAAGCGGATCGCTGAGATCTGGGCGGATCTGCTCTACATAGACAAAGTCGGTATTCATGACAATTTCTTCGATCTCGGCGGCCATTCGCTGCTGGCCACACAGGTTATGTCACGATTGCGTGAGACATTTAATGTCGAAGTGCGGCTGCGCACACTTTTCGAACAACCTACGCTGGCGGGTTTGGCGGAACGAGTCGATACGTTGGTTTGGGCCGCGGAGGAGCCGGACCCCTTATACGAAGGTGAGCGCGGAGAGCGAGAAGAGATAAAGTTGTGATAGCCCGGCAATTCTGTCCGGACTGCGGGATATCGATATCAGGATCGAGCTTCATTGTAATGAGTGCAAAGAAGCTCGAAGGCGGAGCTGAAGCCGGGAATTGAAACTGCATTTTTACCGCTGAGTTTTGCCACAGTGACCTACCGCCCGCGACAAAACACTTGCGACGCTAAGAAGACACGGTAGCGCGGCCGCTATCTGAAGCTCGGTCTCGCTTGCAGCCAGGCATGGAGCAAATCCCTCTCATCCAAGACTCGTATCCCCTCTCTTCTGTTCAACAGGGGATGCTGTTTCATAGCCTGTATAATCCAAAGTCAGGCGTGTACGTCCAGCAGGTCAGTTGCGATCTTCATGAAGCTTTGAATGTCTCAGCCTTTAATCAAGCCTGGCAACTTGTTGCAGCACGGCAGCCGGTATTGCGCACGACCTTCCGCTACGATAGCGGCGACCGGCCGGTACAGGAAGTACATCATCGCGTCACGATTCCATGGCAGGAACAAGACTGGCGTGGTTTGCGTGAGAGCGAGCAGGAGAAACGTTTCGTATTGTATCTTGAGACCGATCGACGAATAGGTTTTGCGTTCGGTACCTCGCCTCTGATTCGTGTGGCAGTTTTTCGGCTGGATGAAGCGGAGTATCGATTCGTCTGGACCTCCCATCACGCTTTGCTCGACGGTCGGTCCTATCGGATCGTCTTAAAGGAGCTTTTTTCGTTTTACGATGCCTGTCTTGAGGGACGGGATTTGCTCTTGCCCACACCTCGTCCTTACCGAGACTACATCGATTGGCTGGAAAAGCAGGATTTTAATGAAGCCAAAATGTTCTGGCGAAGTATGCTCGACGGCATCGTCGCACCTACGGCCCTACTCTCGCAACACGTGCGGCCGCCCGCTCCTAACCAAGAATGCAATCATGCGAAGCTCGAGTTAAGACTTTGTCGACGATTGACGCAAGCTTTGCAATTGTTGGCAGAACGGCACGCGCTCACTCCGAATACTCTGCTGCAAGGAGCGTGGGCCTTACTGCTCAGCCGTTATACCGGCCAGCACGATATAGTCTTTGGAGCTACTAGAGCGGCTCGTCATGGGACAGTCGCCGGAGCCGATAAGATGGTGGGGCTTTTTATCAACACCCTGCCGTTTAGGGTCCGGGTTCCGGAGACACTGTCTGTGCTGCGATGGCTGCAGGACCTTCGAACTCAATGGGCTGCCATGCGGCCCTATGAACACACCCCGCTGGTCAAGATCCAGGAATGGAGTGAGCTACCTCCCGGAATGCCGCTTTTTGAGAGCTTAGTGGTTTTTGAAAACCACACGCTGAATTCTTTTTTGAGTCTACAAGACAGCCGTTGGCAGGATCGAAATTGTCGTCTGCTTGGAGCGACCAATTACCCGCTGACACTGACCGGATACCTGGATTCGGAACTCTTGTTGGGGATCGCCTACGATCAGTCCCGTTTCAATGAGGACATGGTCGCGCGGATGTTAGATCACCTGCAGAGCTTGCTTGAAAGCATCGTCGCAGATCCAGATCGGCGAATCACCGAATTGCCGCTATTGACCAATGCCGAAAGACAACAAGTTCTCAGCGATTGGAATGATACCAGCAGAGCTTTTGCGAACGAAAAATTTGTCCACGAGCTCTTTGAAGAACAAGTGGAACGTACGCCGGACGCCGTTGCCGTGGTCGTCGAGGATCTACGACTCAAGTATCGGGAATTAAACCAACGAGCAAACCAACTAGCACATTATCTGCAGAAGCGGGGCGTTGGGTCCGAGAGTGTAGTGGGAGTCTGTCTAAATCGCTCTGTGGATCTGATCGTAGCCTTGCTGGCGGTTCTCAAGGCGGGCGGGGCGTATCTTGCATTGGATCCAACTTATCCGAAAGAGCGCTCGGCGTTTCTTCTGGAGAATGCCGATGTTTCAATCGTGCTCACGCAGCAGCCACTTCTCGAGCGGCTCCCCGAACACAAAGATATCGTACCTCTAGATACGCACTGGAGGGAGATCTCTCGAGAAGCGGGATCGAATTCCATATCCACCGTAACCGGCCAAAACGCTGCTTATATCCTTTATACCTCAGGTACCACCGGGCATCCCAAAGGGGTGGTGATCGAACACAGAAGCTTATTTAATTATTTGTCTTGGTTTAACCAAAGTCCGGTTGCACAAAAACTGAGCCATTTGCCCGTAACCACTAAAGTTGTCTTCGACGCTTCATTGAAGCAGTTGTTCTCGCCGCTGTTACGCGGTGGTGAAATATGGATTTTGTCGGAAAAACTCATGGAGCAACCAGTCGCGCTGCTCAAGCCACTGAGCACACGGAAAGGAGTTGGGTTCAATTGCGTGCCATCCTTATGGAATGTGTTGCTCGATGCTATCGAGTTAGACGCCACGGTTTTACCGGCAGG
>DATBLC010000059.1:0-15155 GCA_036555515.1 Binatia bacterium | reverse complement strand
CCACCACCCCGTCCTCTCCATAGGTGGAAATGCCCGCCGGCAGGGCCTGAAAACAACCTTTGCGCTCCTGTGCCCGCGCTCTCCAGGTCTCACCCCTCGGTCGCTGTTTGGTTACTCAATTGTGGACTCCTTAATAAGTTTCACAGTCAAGATTTTTAATCTCCGCACATCCCATCTTATTCCGTCGCGTTGAACCTTGAACCCTTGAACTTTTGAACAGCCGCTAGGCGACTTCCTGCACAAAATCGGCGAGCCGCTCGCCGATCATGAGCGATGTCAAGTTGGTGTTGGCGCGGCTAACCACCGGCATAATCGCGGCGTCGCCGACCCAAAGGTTCTGCATGCCGTGCACGCGCAGCCGTTGATCGACCACCGCCATCGGGTCCGACGCGGGACCCATCTTGCAAGTGCCGACGCCGTGGTGGTAGCTATCGTAAGTTTTGCGCGCGAATGCGCCCCAGTCTTCGCCCGGACCCGGCTGGATCAGCGGACCGTAGAACTCCCTGGTTTGCGCTTGGTGTACGAGATCGTCGATGAAGTGCATCGCCTCGACCATCGCTTTCAAATCCTCGGGATGTTCGAGCATACAGGAATCGATGCCCACCAGATCGTGCGGGTCGGCGCTCCGTAGAAACACTCGCCCGCGGTTGCGCTGCTCGAGTAAATGCGCCGATATCGGCAGCATGCGCTTGAGACCGGTCACCACCGTCGGCGGGCGCATATTGATGTGAAAGTTGGCCGCCTCGCTGATCGCGTTCTTGCGAATGATCAGCCGAAAGCGCGGGATTACCCAATCTTCGTCGAAGTCCCTGGCGCCTTCGTAGGTCATGAACACAACCGGGTGATCGTGGTAGTTTTCGCCGATGCCCTTTAATTCATGCGCGACGGCAATGCCGTGTTTCTTGAGTTCAGTCGACGGGCCGATGCCCGATAGCATGAGGATCTGCGGCGAACCATACACGCCGGAAGTGAGAAGGATCTGGCCGCCCAGGGCTGTGTGCATCTGGCCGTTTTTCTCGTAGTTCACGCCTTCCGCTTTCTTACCGGAAAGCTTCAGCGTATGGACCGTCGCTTGATCTACTATCGTCAAGTTCTTCCGGTCGCGCGCCTGATTCAGGTATGCGATCACGGTGGATTGGCGCTTGCCATCTTTGATGTTGTACGGCGACGCGCACACGCCGTAGGGTTCCGGCACATTGAGATCAGGACACTTCGGCAAGCCCATGCCATATGCCGCATCGAGGAAGGCCCTCACGGGCGGCGACATCTCCATGTCGAGCGTGAAATGACGCTTGACGTAGAGCGGCCCGTCTTTACCATGAATCGGATCGTCGGGAAAATCTTGATCCGATTCTATTTTCTTCATAAACGGCAAACAGCGCTCGTAGGTCCAATCGGGATTGCCTGCAGCCACCCACTGGTCCAAGTCATAGCGCTGCGGTCTCAGGACCGACATCACGTTCACCGACGAGCCGCCGCCCATGATGCGCCCGGCGAGAGCGTAATAGGTGCTGCCGTCGAGATGGCGCTGGGTAGCAAACATTGCCACGAAGTCCGACTCCAGCAATAGCCGCGTTTGCTTCGCGGCATCCGCTACTAAATCCGGCAAGGGCCAGGGGTCGGGCCCGGCTTCGAGCAACATCACGCGGCGGCCCGGATCTTCTGAAAGACGCGTGGCCGCAACGCAACCCGCCGAACCACCGCCAACAACTATCACGTCATATTTCTGATCTGCCATCAAAGCTCTCCTTAGCCTCTACGTTGATCTCGATCAAAGAAAGATTTCTCGCTGAACTCGAAATGACTGAAAAGCATTCGATCGCATTCTTCCGCAGCTAGCCCGCCCTTGCTGTCATCTCGAACGACAGACTTAAAAACTCTTTAGGAGCCCTTCGACCGAACGGCTAAATGCTTGATTTCTAATGTCTGACATCCGTTCGTGGTGAGCCTAGTCGAACCATGAACGGAGTTTTCACACAGTCTGGCGAAGTGAGAGTTCCTTCTCCCACCCTGCAACACTTCATCGCGTTTGGACTATGCTTGTTCGCCAAGTCCCTTGTGCAAGCGCCGCGTGAATTCCTGCAATATCAGCGTCGCCGTGGCCCTGAGCACCATGTCACCCAGGATTGCGAGACGGCCTTTGATCTTTACATCAGCTTTATAATCCATCTGCGATTTCGTTTCGGAGATTTGACGCAGATCGACGGTCATATCCGCATTGACCGTGCTCTTCGTCACTGAATCGGTCCCTTCGGTGCGCACGATCATTTGCTCCGGTGGCTTGCTATCAAGAATCGTCGAACGGAAATTGAATTTACCCGAGATCGGCCCCACCGCGGCGGAAATAATTCCATCGAAAGTCTTGTCGTCGATTTGCTTGACTTCATCGATGCCGGGCAGGCACGTGGAAAATTTGTTGATATCGATCAAGAACTCCCAGGCTTTCTGCACGGGAACTTCGAGATCTATTTTTCCGTCAAGAATCATCGCGCCTTCTTTCCAAAATGATTTCAGGCGCGATCTTATGTGAGAAAAATCGCGGTGACAAGAGCGCGGACGTTAACGGAGTGTTGAAAAACTCTGTTACCAGGCTGTTCAAAAAGGTCTCAGATGCGAGGCGCGCGAAGAATCGACGAGCGGAGGCGTACTTTATGCAGTACGTTGGAGGGACGCGATCGAGCGCAACGAAGCAGGTGAGCCCTTTTCAACAGGCTCGTAAGTAATAATTCCTTGACTTTCACAAATCGGGTGATAAAAGCGGTTCGACTTGCCACCGCCCGGAGTCAAGTCAGCGGCGCAGCAATCGGGCCGAGGAAGGAAACCGTCGTGGGCAAAATAATTTTCTCGTTCTTAACGGCAATCGCCTGGTTTTTCACTTGCACCGCAGCGGGCCATGCAGCCACGCAGGACAATTATCAAGGAAAGATGATCCGTATCGTTGTGGGTTTTTCTCCCGGCGGCGCATTCGATGCCTACTCGCGTTCCCTGTCAAGGCACATGCGCAAGTACCTGCCGGGAAACCCGGCCATATCCGTTGAGAACATGCCGGGGGCCGGCAGCTTGATTGCCGCCAATTACCTCTACAAGGCGGCCGCCCCCGATGGTCTCACGGTTGGCAATTTTATCGGTAGCGTCCTGATGGGACAGATTCTGGGCCAGAAAGGAATCGAATTCGATGCCCGCAAATTTGCATACGTGGGCGCGCCGGCGAGGTATTATCCGGTTTGCGTTTTCAGTAAAGCGAGCGGAATTACAAGCCTGGAAAAATGGATAGCCGCAAAGACACCCGTGAAGATGGGCGGCATTGGCCAGGGGACTGCGGGCGACAACACGATCAGAATCCTGCGGGCCACACTCGGCCTGCCGATTCAACTTGTCTCCGGCTACAAAGGAATGGCCGAGATTCGGCTGGCGACGGAGGCGGGGGAAGTGGCCGGCACCTGTGTTGGTCCCAGAACAGTCTGGCAGAAAGCCTTAGAGACGGCAGAGGTAGTCCCCGCGCTGCAGGTAACACCAACCCCGGCGCCCGATTTTCCCAAGGTCCCGCTCGCCATTGACATGGCGAAAAACGACGAGGCGCGCAAGTTAATTGAAGTTGGCGTGCATAATGACAGCGCGATTGCGCTGACTTACGCGCTGCCTCCCGGGACGCCCAGAGAACTGGTGGTGACGCTGCGCCGGGCATTCACGGAGACAATGAAAGACGGTGAGTTTTCCGGGGAGATGAAAAAGGCCAGGCTCGACGTTGAACCGGTGGCCGGCGAAGAAGTAGAAAAGATCATCAACGACGCTTTCAAATTAGACGCGGCGCTGATCGGGAAATTGAAGGATATCCTTTACAAGTAGAGAAACACGGACCCCAACCGCGCCAGAAGCACGCCGTAAGGCGAGCTTCGACCATTCGACTCTGCTCACGGCTCTCGAAGGATTGATGGACGCGCCGCCGCGGTGCATCCTCCGACTCTTTCCCACACGTCCATTTCAACCCGGATTCCGCAGTCAAACTGAGGATCCTGGAAGCGAGGTGGAACACTGGAGTACCAAAGGCGTCCGACCGTGAAATCTCACAGTCATTTCGCGCTTTCGCACTTCGCTGTCACGTGCTTTAACGTTCCGTCGAAGCACCGCTGCTCGATGTCTGCTCAGTGGCAGAAACCCATCGACTTTGCTACGGAAGGGTTCCGCCTCGCGCTTCCTGCTGAGCGCAACTGCGGATCCGGGTTCAACGGGCAGGAAGAGGATCTGGACCGGCAAGCTTCTTATACAGTTGAATGACCTCTTGCTCCCGGGGCAATTCTTTGATCGCCCGCTCCAGTTCTTCGCCGTCAAGGGGCGCGGGAGGATCGCCCATGAGTTTTTTAAACTCGACAGGAAATTCCGGATCCGCAAAAGCCTTGCGCATGGCTTCCCGGATGATTTGCACTGGCTCCTTGGGCGTTCCGGGAGGAAATAGATATGGCCAACGGGGATACTGAAAGGCACGGAACATATCGAGCAGCTTTCGCTCAACATCCGATTTTGCGAAACTCCCGAATTCCGGCACCTGAGCAAACAACGGGTGATGGCGCCCCTTGGGAACTGTCAAAGTCGCATGAAAATGAACCAATTTTTTTTCTATCCACTCAGGCTGCTCTATGACGAATCGCGCCGCGCCGGTCGCATGAGCATCCAGTTCGCCCCGATTAAGGGCAATGTAAATCTCCGGGCCGGTATAGCCGGTCACGAATTTCGGGTCCTTCAACCCGAGAAGGTAGGCGATGGTGCGGGCGGTGACATAAACCGGATGCCCAACCGCGTGCGCGCCCAGCCTGAGGCCGCTCCTAGCGCGAACCTTCTCAATCGTATCTAACCCTAGCTCGCCCTTGGTATAGAAAATGTAAGGATCACCGCTGTCCGTCGACCCGAGGTAAATAAATTTATCGAGATCGTAGGCGCTGCCGGGCAGGCCCAAGATTGGCCCTACCACGAGTCCCGCGCCGATGGATCCAATAGTCAGGCCGTCGGGACGGGTGGAACTAAAAATCATGTTGGCGGCTTTTCTCCCCGCAGCGCCCGGCACGAATTCAAGCAATAGATTGGGTTTCCCAGGTATATGTTTTTCCAGGATGCGCATCAGCGCTCTCGTCTGGAACTCTCCGGAGCCTCCGGGCCCTCCGCCGCGAATTATCTTGATCGTTTTCCCCTTGTAGAAGTCCGCCTGGGAAAATGCCTTACCGGCCAGTAAAAGAGGCACTAGTCCGACGAGAATCACGTATTCGAACGCGTAAAGCGCCAGCCGGATATGCGTTTTCATGGGAACCTCCATTGCATTGGGCTACTCATGCCACCGCAGGCACTATCCCAGGTCGGAAGGCCGTTGCCTATCTATCAGCGCTTGACTCAAGCGCGTGGGAACGCACTGAGTTGGCCGTACTACAAGGGCACAAAGGTTGTCAAGCGCATGCCCTCTGTCTTCAGAGTTCGGTCAAAGCCGTGTTGAAAAAATTAAGAATCGCTCCAAATTTCCCCTTTACAAAGGGAGATTTCTACACCCCGTTTTGAAAAAGTGGGAAGGGGAATGGTCACTTCTCGACGACGTCATGTCCTGGTGCAAGTCCTGCAACCGCGGGCTGCTTTCGTTGCACAAGAAACCCGGTTGTAATACTTTGACACGCGACCCCGCCGTCCTAAGGGCGGCGAAAACACACATGGTCCTCTTCAAAAGAATGCCGCGATGATATCTTTCAAAGTACTTTCGGTACCGCGCGAAAGCGCGTCCTACAAATGGTGGATGGGGATCGCACTGGCGATTGGATCGACGACGGTCAGTTTTGCCGAACGCATGATCGAGATTGCGATTCCGCAGATCATGGTGGCCATGAGCGTGGGCTTGGACAAAGTACAATGGGTGCGAACCGGTCCCGCCATCGTGCGAACGATCTTGGGACCGATGGTCGGATGGCTCGCGGGAATTTTCGGCACGCGCCGGCTTTATCTCGCAACGTTTGTTCTTTACATAATCTGCTCAGGATTTGCCGGAGCCTCCTGGAGCCTAGGCGCACTGATTCTCTTCCTGACGCTGAAAAACGCCGGCGGCGGTCTGCGCCAACCGCTTTCCATGTCGCTGATGTACCGCGCGTTTCCCCCACAGCAGCGGGGTCTGGCGATGGGGCTTTACCAAGCCAGCCATATGGTCGGCCCGCTTGTCGCACCGCTCGTTGGCGGTTGGCTGGTGGAAACCTTCGGCTGGCGCTCGGTGTTCTACGTAAACATCCCCATCAATCTATTTTCGCTTCTGCTTATCATGGTGGTCATGCCTCGCGAGCTCGACGACGAGAGGCGTAGCGGGCCGGTGCCGGTGGACTTTCTGGGTTTGGGCGCCATGTCGCTTGGTCTTAGTACGTTGCTCTGGGCAGTCAACAACGGCACCCTGTGGGGCTGGGACTCGTCGCACATCTTGAGCCTATTTGGCATCGCAGCGCTTTGTTTTGCAGTTCTTTTGATCACCGAGCTGAACACGAAACATCCGATTTTTGAGGTCAGAGTTTTCCAGAACGCCTCCTTTAGTCTCTCGTTTCTGGCGCGGCTGTTCAACACTGCGATATTTCAGAGCACGAATTTTATCTTTGGAATTTTTTTGCAGCGGGAACTTCGCTTTTCGCCCCTGCAGGCCGGCCAGCGGCTGGTGCCAATGGCGGTTAGCTCTGGAGTTGGAGCCCTCGGCTTTGGCATACTCTCGGACCGGATCTCGATTCCGGTCGTGGTCGCGATTTCGCTTCTCGCATCTTCCATAACGATGTATTTCTACTCGGGAATTGACGTGGGATCGACGTTGACACACATTGTCACGGTAACCGCGCTGCAAAGCATGTTTCGCTCCGGCGCCCAGGCGACGATGACCACCATGGCTTTGGACACCCTACCCCCGGACCGGTCTACATTGGGGGCGGGCATGGACACTTTGGCGCGCAACCTGGGCAACACAGGCGGGGTTCCATTGATCTCGACTTACGTGACCCACCAAGAATTATCGCATCTGACAAAACTGATGAGGATCCAGACGCTCGAACGTGAAGGTCCAAGGGAAGTTTCGGAAATGCTGCAAAGCGCTTACGCGCAGGCGGGACAACCGCTGGATGAAGCCATGGCGAGATCGCAGGGCATTTTGAGAAATCAACTTGTCGAGCGGGCTACGATAGAGGCGTACCATGATAGCTTCCGCCTCGTCGGCATTGCCGGGCTCTTACTGGTTCCGATTGTACTTCTGATCCGAGGTATCGATTACCGCGAGAGAAAACCTTCGAGGTTCAGCCGCAGCGGCCGAGCGTGAGGCAATTGGAGAATTCGACTCGCACGGGACGGGGTCAATAGGGATTATTGCGCATGAAAGACAGCCGCGAAAACACTGAGCCAGCTGCGATCAGACGATTGCTTAGATTCCGGCTGAGCGAAAAACGCCACCTTATTGCGCTGCTCATTTTCGGACTTGGTTTGGCGCTCGCCGGCGTTTACGCCATCAACTGGTGGATCACGGCCATGAATACAGTTTACACCGACGAGGCCCGCGTGACCGCTTCCTACGCCACCATCGGTGCGGAAGTATCGGGGAAAATCGTCAAGTTTTTCGCCGAAGAGGGCGACGTGGTACGCCAGGGCGATCTGCTCGTGGAGATTGATAAGGAAGAATACAAGAGCGCCTTGGATGAGGCGGTAGTGGAATTGAAGCGCGTCACGGCTCAATACGAAGAGGGAAAGCTCCAGTTCAAGGGGATGGCCGCAACCGTCAGCAGCGAAATCAGCAGCGCCGAGGCCGCGCTGGAGGCCGCCGGGGGCAAGCTCAAAGAAAAAACGCGGATGTTTGAGCTTGCCAAGCAAGTCGGCAAATCCCAGGTCGAGCAGTCGGAAGCCGCGGTCAAAGTGGCCGAATCGAATCTGGCGCGGGCCGACGCCGATCTCAAGAAAGCCGCCCTCGATTTGGAGCGCGCCAATGCGCTTTTCGGCAAGCACTTGATCGCCGCCAAGGACCTCGACGACGCCAAAACCGCCTATGAAACCGCGCAAGCGACCGTCGAAATGCGCAAGAGCGAGGTGCGCCAGCTCAGAGCGGACCTTCAATTGGCGCAGATTTCGAAGCTGAACAACTTCCGCGACGACGCGCCATTGGCCGAAGTTCGTGCTATGACGGCGAAGTCGGACGTGCGCAAGGCTGACGCAGACCTGCGCTTGGCGCGGGCCCGTCTCGCCGAGGTGGAAGCGTTCAAGGCGCGCCTTGAAGCACAGGAATCCATGATCAATCGGCTCAAGGTGAGAGTGGATACTCAAAAGCGAAACCTAGAGAGCACTTCGGTTACCAGTCCAGTGAATGGCATCGTCGTTCGGCGAACCGCCAACATCGGCGACATTATGCAAAGAGGCCAACCTTTTCTTAAGATCATTATCCGGGATACCTTGGAGGTGCGCGCGAACGTGCGCGAAACCTATGTGAGGCACATCGGTCAGGGCAATCCCGTCGAAATATACGTCGACGCTTACCCCAATCGCGTCTTCGCCGGGAAAGTCAAACTCATCGGCGATACCACAGATTCAGAGTTTGCGTTGTTTAAACCCGGCGGCCCCTATTCGAGGCTGGAGCAGATGATTCCGGTAGAGATTTCGCTGGATGGCGATTCCAACAACCGCGACTTGAAACCGGGGATGAATGCCTGGGTTTACATCAAGCGGACGTCGGCGCTCCAGGAAAACGCCAGACGACAGGCGCACAGTCAAGGTAGTCGCCCTTAAAACAAGCGGTGCGGCGTACACTACTCGCGAAATTGTCACTCTTCGACTACAATGACTCATTAAGTCAGGGATGAAAGGTAAAAAGTGTCAGGAAAACGAATCATCTTCGCCGCGCTATTGGTTTTTGCGAGCAGCTGCACTCCACCCGTTGTCATGCTCACAAATCCAAGGACCGGGGACATAAGACGATGCTCCACTGCCGAAGTAGGACTGGGGCCGCACGAATTTGCCACGGACACACGCATAAAAGCATGCGTGCATCAGTGGAAATCACTCGGTTATATCGAGACCGAAAACTCGAAGCCCGAACAACGCGCCAGTGTGAAACCTCAACCCTAGATTGCAGGGGGAAAAAAATGCGGTGAGTTATCCCTGATTTCTATCACGCCCAATAGGTCGTCCGGTCGATGGGAATATGCTGCAAGATTTCACCCGGGACATAGTCTTCCAGCTTGATCCGCGCCATCGCGTCATCCGGACACTTCGATACCGGCGAAAACGGCCGATCCAGCGGACGGGTGGCGTCGATGATCATGCAGGAAGTTTTGATCTCGTCCTCCAGTGAAGGATCGAGCATGTTGCCGCGGAACAGCGGTGGCATGATCGACACTTGCCGGTGCGGTTGGACCCGGGTGGCCAACGCCCAGAGAACGTCGGTCGGATCGTAGACGTCGATGTCGTCGTCGAACACGAAAACATTCTTGGCATGGTCGAAGGTCAATGCCGCGGCGGCGGCCCGTCCCGGATCGCCCTCCGACATCTTCGTCATCGAGATGAAAATATTATAATTCGCCTGCCTTCCGAGCTTGCACACGGCCTTGACGCCCGGCACCGCTTCGCGGCAGCGTCTTAGATACGCGCCCTCGCGCGGTAAATCCATCCACGGCTTGTCGCCTTCCGGCGTAATCACCGACTGGTACATCGCCCCCTTCCGGTAATTGATCGCCCGGACCTCGTATTCGACGCACCTGATGAAACGTTGCGGGCCAAGATAGCCGGGCGCTTCACCGAAAGGTCCCTCGACGACGCGCTTGCCGGGAATAAGCGCGCCTTCGATAACGATCTCGGCGTCCGCCGGGATCAACAAATCAGCGCCCCAGGTCTCCGAAGGCGTGAGCCGCAGTGGTTCCTGGAGATAACCGCCGATAATATCGAACTCGCTGACCTCGAAGGGACCGGTATAGCAAGCGCCGATATGATAGGCGGGGTGGTGCCCCATCACCGTCGCCACGGGAGTCTCCAGATTTTGTTCTTCGTAATCGCGGTACATGCGCCACAAATGGCGCGGTGAGGCATAGAGCGCGGTGCAATTCTCAGACTTGATCTCCATGCGATGATACGAGCAATTGTAGATGCCGCTCTTGCGGTCGCGGGTAATCGTCGACAGCGTGCTATAGGGACCGCCGTCCATTTCATAGTGCCGCATAAAGGGCAACTGGTAGAGATCGACGTCGCCGCCGCGCTTCACGACTTGTTTCACCGGCGCATCTTTCCGGTCGACGATGACCGGCGAAATCGGCTGCGCTTCGCGTGCCAGGCAAGCTTCGGCCATTTCGCCTCGGGTCATGGACCGGGGAAAATTCAAAGCGATCTGGGTTTTTCGCTGGGAGATTTCGCAGTTGAGGACGAGCTTGAACTCGCTCACCTGGCCGCGCAGATTTAACGGGCGGTCGAAAATCGTGATGGGAAATTTTTTCTGCGCGCCGAGGTGTTTGACGATCGCGGTGGCATCATAGTGCGCCGGATCGATGGTTTTCGTGATATGGATGATTTCATTGGGAATTTCTTTTTGGCAGTCTTCAATAAACGTGTTCAGGCTCTTGGGCATACCACCTCTCAGCCATGAATTTCCCGCCGTGCAAATCGCCACCGGAGTCAAAGCAATCGTTTCACGTTTCAACGATGAATAATGTAAAACGAACCGGCGCGCCTTGCCGGCAGGGAAACTGACGGTCAACAAAAGATCCTAACGCTGCAAAGGAGACCCCAAGTTACGCCACCGACGGCGCGAGCCATCAGCGCGTCTTCGAGTTATTCCATGTGTCGTTCTACTTGGGCTGCGAGACGAGCCGGAGATACGGTTTCAGTGTTTTAAACCCCTGAGGGTATTTCTTCTTTGCTTCATCATCAGACACCGACGTGACGATGATGACGTCATCACCCTGCTTCCAATTGACCGGTGTGGCGACCTGATGCTTGGCCGTTAACTGCATTGAGTCCACGACACGTAGCACCTCGTCAAAATTACGTCCCGTCGACATGGGATACGTGAGCATCAGTTTGATTTTCTTGTCCGGACCGATGACAAACACCGAACGGACCGTGGCATTGTCCGCCGCCGTCCGCCCCTCGGCCGTCCCGCTGACGCTGGGGTGAATCATGTCGTAAAGTTTGGCGACCTTCAGATCAAAATCGCCGATGATCGGATAGTTCACCGCATGGCCCTGGGTTTCCTCGATATCCTTGGACCATTTCTTGTGATCCGTCACGGGGTCGATGCTCAGGCCGATTATCTTGCAGTTGCGTTTCTCGAATTCCGATTTGAGCCCTGCCATGTACCCCAGCTCGGTGGTGCAGACCGGCGTGAAGTCCTTGGGGTGCGAAAACAGAATGGCCCATCCGTTGCCAATCCATTCATGAAAGTTGATCGGGCCTTCGGTAGTCTCCGCGGTAAAATTGGGAGCCTCTTCGTTGATATGAAGTGCCATAACATGCCTCCTAGTAGATTGTTCTTGCGCCGCTCATCTCTCTTCTCTAAAGGATGAACAGCGATAATTTGTTTTTACGCTTGGCCGGCGGAATAATAAGGATTTCCATAACAACCGTCAAGATCAGTCCCCTCCGGACAGAAAAAATAAGTTACATCGGCCCGAAACCCCCTTATGTTTTGACCGCTATCAGATAACGGGATGTCAAGTCAAATCTAGGGTATATGAACAATTTTTTCTTCTACGTCCTGCCCGGCAACGCGCCCACGACCGGGTTTAGAGCCCCGGCATGGATACAAACTTCGTCGTTCGATAGATGCCGATTCTTTCCGACGCCCCTATGTGGTTTTTTATACAGGGTGGGTAAAAAACCCCACGCCCGCCGCGTTCTACAATTTCGGTCTCGTCAAATTCGCGTTGTGTATTAACCCATTAGAAAACTTCTACCCATTATCAACCTTGGCACGACTCTTGGCATTCTGTCCTGCAAGGAATATAAGCTGAACCCGATAACGTTTACCTATCGAATTTGGCAATGCGTTCAAATCGCCACTGATCTGGCGCGCAGGTTGACTAGTCGATTTTGCGGTTTCCGCCATGATTGCAAAAAGAGCCGTGATTACGCTGGTCATTCTAATATTGATCTTTGTCCACGTCGCTGAAGCTCAAACGAAAAAAATCCCCCGGGTTGGCTGGCTGTCGGTTGGACATGGACCCAGAGTTAATCCGCATTTTAGGTGGGGAATGCGTGAACTAGGCTGGTTAAACGGCCAGAATTTCGTTGTTGAAACTCGATTCGCACGGGAAAAATATGATCAGCTCCCCAAGCTTGCAGCGGAACTGGTCCAACTGAAAGTGGATGTCATAGTTACAGCGGATGCGCCCGCAATTACCGCTGCCAAGAACGCGACCAGAGCGATACCCATTGTCATGGCCATTGCTGGCGATCCTGTTTCCAGGGGGTACTTAGCCAGCTTCGCGCGGCCGGGCGGGAATATCACCGGACTAAGCAACGATCTAGGCCCATTAGATGGAAAACGACTCCAGCTTCTCAAAGAAGCAATAGGGACCGTGGCGCGTGTGGCAATTTTCGACCCAACAGGCCTTGTCGATTGGAAAATGATGGAAAATGTGAGTCGTGCGTTAGGAATAGAGTTACACAAGTTGCCGAGATTCAAACGTTCCGACGAGCTAGAAATCGTGTTCCAAGCCACCCGGACAACTCGGGTGAACGGGTTATTAGTAGCCGCCAGTGCCTGGACGAATTTGCACCGGAACAAAATAATCAAGTTCGCATCTCAGTACCGACTCCCAGCAATTTATCCGACACCCATTTACGTTGCTGATGGCGGCTTGATGTCCTACGGACCGAACAATGCTGTCCTGTTTAGGCGGGCTGCCTACTACGTGGATAAGATCCTCAAAGGAACGAAGCCTTCGGATCTCCCTGTGGAACGACCCATGGCGGCCAAATTATCGATCAATCTCAAGACTGCGAAAGAAGCCGGTCTCAAGATCCAGCCCGAGGTGCTCCAGCGGGCAGATAAGGTGATCAGGTGATGCTAGGGATCCTCCAATGCAGTAGAAAAAGCGCCGTTATTACGGTGGTTGTTTCAACGCTAATTCTCGTCCACGTCGCTGAAGCTCAAACGAAAAAAATCCCTGCAATCGGCTGGCTGTCGGTTCGACACGGACCAACAATTAACCCGCACTTTGTGCGGGGGCTGCGAGAACTTGGTTGGTTTCCTGGCAGGAATATCGCCTTTGAGGCTCGATTCGCAAAAGAAAGATACGATCAACTTCCCAAGCTCGCCGCAGAACTGGTCGACCTGAAGGTAGATGTCATAGTTGTAGCGAGTTCTTCAGCGATTCCAGCTGCAAAAAACGCGACCCATAAGATACCGATCGTCATGGTCGTAGTTTCTGATCCTGTTGCGTTAGGCTATGTAGCGAGTCTGGCTCGTCCCCGTGGGAACATTACCGGGCTCACTAACGATCTGGGGCCAATAGACTCAAAGCGACTGCAGCTTCTGAAAGAGGCGGTGCGCAGCGTTTCGCATGTGGCCGTTCTCGGCCCGACGATCAGTGTCGACTGGAAAACACTCGAAGCCGTAAGCCGTTCGTCTGGAGTACAGCTAGAGCGCCTGCCGTTCAACCATTCTGATGAACTGGAAAGACTGTTCGAAACCGCACCCAGTAAATGGGTGAACGGGCTAATGGTAAGACCGTCTCCTAGAACGAATCGTCACAGGAGCAAAATTATTGAGTTTGCCTCTCGCAGCCGGCTTCCCGCGATCTATCCGCTGACTTCATACGTCACTGATGGAGGCCTGATGTCTTACGGACCGAACCTCCCTGTGATGCCAAAGCGCGCTGCCTATTACGTCGATCGAATTCTCAAAGGCGCAAAACCCTCAGACCTCCCTGTGGAAAGACCTATGGCGGCCGAGTTCGCCATCAATCTTAAGGCTGCGAAAGAGATCGGTTTATCGATCCCGCCCGAGGTGCTACAGCGCGCGGACCGGGTGATTAGATGATTCTCAGTTGCCGATTTTAGATTGAACAAGCAGTTCGACGAATAATCGCCCAATTGCAATAAGGAGACTGGCGGTCAGCATCACGACGTTCATGCTCAAATCAATCGAAAATCTAGAATCGATAATCAAAAATAGACACGGGCGGCGCCGCGGCCGGCTGGTTCGGGACTACTTTTTAATCTCTGTGATCCTCATTGGGGGCGGTCTCATCACCAGTGGTCTTCTGGAAATTTATTATCGCTATCGCGAGAGTCGCGAAAACGTGAGTCTTTTTCAGCAGGAAGTAGCGGCGGCTGCCGCGTTTAAGGTCGAACAGTTCATTGACCAGATCGAGACTGCCTTGCGGACGGCAACGAAGAGTCCTGTGATTGCACGCAAGGGATTATCAGACGAGTTCCAGTCTGAGTTGACAAGGCTCCTGCTGGTAACACCGGCAATCGAGGAAGTGGCCGCGCTTGACCTTACCGGCCGCATCCATCTCCAGGCGTCCCGGTTCAGGGCGATTCTACCGGAGGATAAGGAGGAGCTGCCACCGCGGGCCGCATTCGAAACCGCAAAGAACGGAAAATCTTTTATTGGTCAGGTGTATTTCGCTCGCGGTTCCGAACCTTATAACCATATCACGGTTCCTGTTGAACGCTTTGTTGGGGACCTTATTGGGATTCTTTGGGCAAAGGTCAATCTGAAATATATCTGGGAAGTTATCCAGGACATAAAGGTCGGGAAAGCGGGCTATGCGTATATTGTGACCCGTTCGGGCGATCTAGTGGCCCATCCTGACCTGAGTCTGGTCCTCGGACGAAAAAATCTTGCCCAACTTGCCCCGGTGCAAGCCGCTTTTCAAAGCCGTTCGCCAGTGGAAAAAGGGCAAAGTATAAATGCCGAAAGCCATCAGGGCAACAAAGTGTTTGCTTCGTACATGTTGATCCCGAGCCTTGACTGGGCTGTCATCATCGAGCAGCCCTTGGATGAGGCCTACGCGCCGCTCTATGCCTCCGTGTTTCGCACCTCGAGTCTGCTTTTGATCGGACTTGGCATGGCGCTACTGGCGAGCATCTTTGTCGCCCGGCGAGTGGTTCAGCCGTTAGAGCTGCTCCGTTGGGGTGCGGAAAGGATCGGCGCGGGCGACCTTAACCACCAGCTTGAGATC
>DATBLC010000058.1:0-23846 GCA_036555515.1 Binatia bacterium | reverse complement strand
GGCGTCAACGCCGGCGAAAGTCTCGCCGATGATCTTCTGCGAGTTCGGCCAATCGCCGGTGGCGTGAGCAAAGTCACTGCCCCAGATTAAAATTTCCACGCCGATCTCATGGCGGCATGTAACCGCCCAGGGATCGCGCATAAAGCCCCATAGACAATTGTTTTTCAAGTAATCGCTGGGCTTTCGCGCCGGCGCTTTGAAGCCGTAATCGCGCGCGCCCCAATAACGGTTGCGTTCGTGGTTGTCGTCAATTTGAGCGAAGCTGTAAGGCAGCCAGCCGGCCTGGCTTTCTGCCCAGTAAATTCTGAGTTTAGGAAAACGATCGAAAACGCCGGCCATCGCCATTTGCAGTGGCGCTATGGGCTGCTCTCCGGCGAAGCGAAACATCAACGACACCGGATCGCGCTCGCTTCCGCCCCCTTTTACCAGCTTGCCGGGATACAGGAACACTCCGCCATTATTCGGACCCAGCCGGGTCGTCCCGCCGTTGGTGTGCGACGTCACACACACATTTAAATCCAAGGCTGCGGTCCAAAACTCGTCGTCCTCCGGTGTGACGTAACCTTTGCCGCTCGGGAAGCGGTGCAGATTGACGCCTTTCAATCCTGCTCCGGCGCAATACTCCATTTCGGCAATAGCGTCGTCAACACCCGTGTCGGGAATAACTCCCATGCCGATGAGCCGGTGCGGATTGTACGCGCAATACTCCTCGGCGAGCCATTCGTTATAAGCGCGGATCACGGCCTTATAAGCGTCATCATCGCTGATGCCGCGCCAGAATTCGGCGTAGCTACCATGTGAAAACAGCACCTCCGCATCGACGCCGTCTTGATCTTGTTCCCAGAGCCGCTGTTCCGGAGCGCCTGTGCCAGGGCCTTCGAACCAATATTTTTGCAGGCCATGTTGCTCGTAGGGAATACCGGTTATCGTTGTGGCGCCCGGACTCCGGGGCGAACGATTTTCCACGAGAATACCTTCGTTGCCGTTGGCCAAAATAACGGTTCTCGGCGCGCGCTCACGCCAGCGTTTAGGCACCCGCGGGGTCCATCGCTCGGGGCGAATGTCCAAATGGGAATCACCGGATATACATCGGTAATAGCGCGCCATGACTCGTCCTCCGTAGCTCTGAAAAGGTCAGAAAGTCAATCGTCGATACAGGTCTGGCAGCCGCTGCGGCAAAAGGGTCACGTCGGCCAACACCTCGTAGCTAAAATCGTCCATCATGGCTCTGAGATAGTCGTTGCCGTCTTTGTCGACCGTGAGGCAAAAAGGGGTAATGCCGGCGCGCCTCGCTTCGACGAGCGCCATGCGCGTGTCCTGCACCGCATAGGCTTTTTCCGCGCTTTCTTGAGAGTAGCCGCGATCCTGCGGACGGCCATCGCTGATTAAGAAAAGAAAACGTGAGCGGCTTTGCTGCAGCCGTAGCTTCGATGCCGCATGGCGAATCGCCGGCCCCATGCGGGTGGCGTGCAGCGGGCCGGCGCGCCCCAATCGTTTGGCGACATCCGGCGAAAACTCCTCGTCGAAGTCCTTCATCACGTAAAACTCGACGTTATCGCGGCCATGGCCGGAGAAGCCATACACCGCGTAGCGGTCGCCGATGGCCTCCAACGCATCGCCCATTAGCACGATGGCTTCCTTCTCGACGTCTATGATGCGCCGTTGAGGGCGTTCAAAACGGCCGCCGCTCCGAATCGTATCCGAAACGGCCACGATGGCCTCTCCGGTGGACCCGCTCATGTCGAGCAAAAACGCCACGGCCACGTCTCTCTCATTTTTATGGTGACGCCAAAAGATTTTTTCCGACGGGCTCACGCCGATCCGCAGGTCGGTGAGCGCTTCTATGGCGGCATCGAGATCGTGGTCTGTGCCTTCCGGCAAACGTTTTTCTTTTCGATAGGTCTCCGGCGCAACTTGCTCGAACTCACAGCGAATCCGTTGTAACAGCGCCGTGTAGTTGAGCAACGTATCCCGATAAAAAGTCAGATCTCCCAATCCCATGATTTTTTCATAGACCCTGCACCAGCGTGAACGGTATTGACCCGTATGAACATTCCACTCATCATAAACAAACGTGTTGGGCTGGGTGGCCGAGAGGGCGCCGGCGTCTTCGTCGGATTGCAACCACGGCTTTTTTTGAACGCTTTGCATGCGCGGATCGCGCCGGTCGAGCTCGCGCATCAGATTCTGCGCCATGTGACTGGTCTGCGGGTCTTGCTTCTCGCCCTCCTCCTCCGAGCCCTGCCGTCTCGGCTGCCGCTGACTGCGCAACAATTCCGCAAGCTCTTCCGCAGTCAATGATTGCCGTTGCTCTCGGGAGTTCACCTGCGGCCGGCTTAGTAATTGCGCCAACTCGGGTTGGAACTCGCCTCGGTAATCGATGCCCTGCGGCGAAAAATAGTCTCGTTCTCTCCCCGCCGCCGGCGGGAGTAAAACACTTTCCCCATCGACGTCCTCCTGCCAACGTTCTGAACGACTTGTACGTCTTGAACGGTTTGAATGCCGTCCAGAGTCCTCGATACCGGTGAACTGGCTTTCTTGCAGATAGTCATTTTTAATCGGCGCTGAAAGCGAATAGATCCGCAACGTGGCCTCCGCTGCGTCTTCTACCGTGGCATTGTTCGTTAGCACCCATCGCAGCAATTGCCCGCTCTGGGCGGCGGCTTCGGCGCTCCCGGCGGGAACTGTTATCGGTCCCCGTTGTCCGAGACTGATACGAATTAGGCATTCCAGGAGCGCTTCGCGCGCCGGCAGAAAAATGACTTCTTGACGCAACGCCAGAGCGCGCTCACGCAAGGCCTGGTAGGCTGCCGTGATGCCCGGGTATCCGCGCATCACGCATGCCTCGACCCGCCCACTCTCGATGATAGAAAAAATATCCAGTGCCAGCCGCTTATTTGGAAACAAGCGAAAAAATCGCGTCAACTCTGTGGGACTTGCGCCGTCGCCCTCATCTCTATGATGGTGACCCTGGCGCTCCCTTACCGCTAGTTGATACAGGCGCGGGCGCAGATCGTGGAATAGAATCGATGGCCGGTCGAACTCAAACTCGAAGCTGCCAAATTCGATATGCCCGGCCTGCTGGGTGAGCATGACCTTGAGGAACTCAAAGTTTGCTGATTCGTTTTCAAACTGCTGCACCAGTGCGGGAAGAAAAATCGCCGCCCCATCGCTGGTTGCCACGTCGGCGCGAGACCAGCCGATGTTCTTGTCGACGAGCTGCCTTAGGTCTTGCAGCTCAACGCCTCGTTCCGAAAGCGCGCGGCAATACATTTGCAGCATGTTGTGAATGGGCGCTAATTCCACAGCGGTTGAATCAGTATCGGGCATTGGAATGGAGAAAAAGGTTTAACCCCATAGAGCACAAAGGTCACAAGCAGTAATAATTACTGTCTCTTGTTTTCCTAAACCGAACAAGCTTTCGCTCCCTGCGCGCATTTTTTAGCAGTCATACAACCTCATGCGCAACCGTCAGGGAGCGGAAAGCCTTATGACCTTTGCGTCCCTTGTGACAGGCTCTCTCAATCGCTTACGGGAATATCGCCGAGACCACTTCATCGAGACTGCGTTGGACCTGCGGGTCGTCGGTTATTCCCCCGGTGACCGCGGCGCGGCAGGCGCGTCGCGGCGCAATGCCCTCTTTAATCAGGCGCCCGGCATAGATCAGCACGCGCGTGCTCGCGCCTTCCTTCAGGCCATGTTCGCGCAGCGTTCGGACCTTATGGCCGAGCTTGGCGAGCAGTGTCGCGCTGTCGTCATCAACACCCGATTCGTGGCCGATAATCTTGGCTTCACGCTCGGGATCCGGAAACTGAAAGTCGAGGGCGACGAATCGCTGTCGCGTGCTGTGCTTTAGATCTTTGAGCACGTTTTGATAACCTGGGTTATAGGAAACGACGAGCAGAAAACTGTCGGCCGCTTCGACGACTTCGCCAAGCTTGTCGATGGTCAGCAGGCGGCGGTGATCCGTCAGCGGATGTATGATGACTGTAGTATCCTTGCGCGCTTCAACCACTTCATCGAGATAACAGATGCCCCCCGCTTTGACCGCACGGGTCAGAGGCCCATCGATCCAGCGGGTGCCGTTGGCATCGAGCAGATAGCGTCCGATCAGATCGCTCGCCGAGAGATCTTCGTGGCACGCAACCGTGACCAAGGGCACCGTCCCGTTCGATCCATGCCCGGCTGCTTTGGCGCCGTCTTTGACAATGGTCAGAGGTTGGCCGAGCTTCCATGCCATATACTCCACGAAACGCGTCTTGCCCGTTCCCGTCGGCCCTTTGAGCAACACCGGCACCCGTTGGCGGTATGCGGCTTCAAAGATTTCCACCTCGTCAAAACTTGGCAAGTAGTAGGGTTCCTGCTTTATGACGAATTCTTCAATTCGGTACTGCTGGCTATTTTCGTTTGTCGACATCACTTCACGCTCATTATCTGTAAGTTCTGATGCCGCACGGTTGCCGCATCATCCAAAAACCGTAACCGATGGCCCCCGACGTGTCAAACCGGCGGTCATCCATTGATCAGCTGAAACAGCAACCCGAGACCCTACCCTGCATTACTCATCGTCCGAGAAAAATTACGACAAAGTGTCAATCGAGGGGCGAGGCTGAGGAGCTAAGGCGCAGAGTGGAACAGTTTCAATGTCATGTACGGCGCTGGCAGGGCGTTGGTATTTTTCCCCTGGCGTCCGCTCCAGAAAACCAGTTTGCCAGCCACCATGAGGCACGGCCTATTACCTTCGCTCCGGAGGGCTCGCGCCTCGATTTCCTTCACGTGTGAATAAACCGGCAATACACGCCACCAGCAGACATTCCAGCTGCGGTTGACAGGCCGTTTTGTCCGGCGATAAAGTACCGACTGACATTCAAGAAGGAGAAAATCATGAGTGACCTGCATGCCGTCCCCGAAACTCCGGAAGTGCAAGCGTTACACCGCCGCCTGGCTGAATACTCCTTGGGAGGCCACTGGCAACCCCGCGAGAAAAATCCTGATTTGGTAGCTCACATCTGGCCCTGGTCGATCATACATTCCTGCCTGATGGAGTCCGGCGAGGTGATCAAGTTGGGGGGCATCGATGACGCCGCCAAACGGCGCACGGTTCAGTTGGTTAACCCATCGCTTATTCACAAGAAGGCCACGTCGCGCACGCTGCAAATGTCGATACAATTGGTCAAGTCTGGGGAACGCGCGGAATGCCATCGCCATACCGCGGCGGCTTTGCGCTTCGTCGTCGAAGCTGACGGTGCCGGCTACACCAACGTCGAGGGCGAACAGATGCTGATGGAGCCCGGCGACCTTGTTTTGACGCCGCACTGGACCTGGCACGATCATTACAATGTGGGCAAGAGTAATCTCGTCTGGCTCGACGTGCTCGATGTTCCGATCACAAGCCACCTCGACGCGAACTTTCATGAGAATTACGCCGAGGGTCCCGCTCAGCCTATCAACAAGCCGGACGGTTACTGCAGGCAACAATACGGCGCGATACGTCCGCGCGTGGCGAAAGTCAATGGCCAGGCGCTGCCATACACCTACAAATGGCGCGACACGCTGCACGCATTGAAACAAGTCGCCGCCGCGGGGCAATTCGATCCCCATGACGGCGTGTTACTCGAATTTGCCCATCCGCTCACCGGTGGCGCCACCATGCCAACCATCGGCTGCTGGGTCCAATGGCTTCCGCCGGGTGAAGCGACTCGACCTCACCGCCACACCAGCAGCACCATCTATCACGTGGTGCAAGGCGAGGGCGCGACAATCGCGGGTACAAAAAAAAACGACGGCAAAGAGATGAATTGGGGTCCGCACGACTGCTTCTTCGTGCCGTCGTGGAACTGGCATCACTTTGAGAATAGGTCGAAGCAGGAACCGGCTATAATCTTTTCAGTGACCGACCGACCGATACTCGAAAGCCTCGGGCTATTCCGCCACGAAGCGGCGTAGAGGAAACCGTGCTTTCTCACAGCCACGACTATTCGATCGGCGAACTCCGCTGCGCGCCGAGATTCACCAAGAGATCGCCCCACTTTGACCGGAGCCTCTTTCGATCCTCGACGTTGAACAGGTTAGTCTTGGCGAAGTGATCGCGCCAGGCGAAAGGCCTGCATGCGTTTATGAGCATGCGCCCCACGGTCAAATCTCCCGCCGCCCGCCTTGCCGGCGATACGCGCGGGTCGAGGTCGGCGGTCCATGCGTCTCGAATCACATCGACGGCAGTCGCTGGATCCACGCGTGTGCACATCGCCCACAGCACTTCATCTTGGTTCGTCGGGTCGATATCGTCGTCCACCGTGACATAGTAGGTCTTCATGTCACCGTGGCGAAAACCCGCGGCCGTGATCAGGGCCTGCTTGGCGTGGCCCGCATAGCGTTGACGCAACGCGACCACCGTCATCAAACCGTTGTAAAAACCCCATACGCCGGCGACGTCGGTGATGCCGGAGCGTTCCAGATGCTCCCAAAGATGCACGTAGTTGGTGAAGTTGCTCCAATTGATCGGACGGAGAGGCGGCGCGCCGGCAATGATCGGATTGTTGCGATAGTAGATGCGCTGAATGCGCACGACCGATTCCGGTCCTTGATGCGTATAATAACCAGGCCACTCGCCGAACGGCCCTTCCACCGCCGTCTCTTCACTCTCCGGCGGGATGACGCCTTCGACGACGATTTCAGCCTGAGCCGGCACGGGCAACTTGGTAAGAGGCAACTCCACGACGTCCACCGGGCTGCCGCGGTAGGCGCCCGCCAGCTCGTACTCCGACGTGCCGAACGGCGGCGACATCGACGCGGTCATCCACGTAACCGGCTCGCAGCCGAGAACGACGGCCACCGGCGACGCTTTTTGCTGTCGCCAATATTTCTGCGCGATGATGCGCCCATGCTTCTGCGGATTGATCCACAGGCTGATACGATCGCGCCGCTGGATCATCGCGCGGTAACAACCCATATTGACCCAGTCCAGCTCGGGATCGCGCACGATCACCATGTCCTGGGTGCCGACGTAGCGCCCGCCGTCGCCTGGATGCCAGCGCGGCGCAGGGAAACTCTCGATGTTGACATCCTCGCCTTGTTGCACGTTTGCGAGAATTGGCCCGTCGGCGACAACCTTCGCGGCAATGGGTATTGAACCGGCCCGTTTGTCGCGCCATCGGCGCAGCAATTCCAATGGATGGATATCGATGGGCAAATCCATCGCCAAAGCGAAACGGCGCAGGGTCCGATTGGCGTTGGCGCACACTCTGTGCCCTGCGGGGTAACCGGCGAATTTATCGAACAGCAGCATCGGACCATTGCGCTCCGCCGTCAGTTCGGTGAGGCCGCCGACATCCAATTCCAAATCGGCGCCCTCGACATATAGCACCTCGCCCACAGCATCCGCAGCCTTGATAAAATCATCTAACGATTCGAACGGCATGAACCGGACCTCCTAAAAAATACAGCAAGGCGTGAAGGTCAGAAGCGTCCCGATTCTGCTGAAAAACCCTTCGTGCATCCTTCGAGGTCTCAGGACGAACGGAGGAGCGGTTGAAGTCGTTGGGAAAAATTTCGTTCATGCTGAGTTTAGTCGAAGCATTCATAAGGGTTTTCAGCAAAATCAGCGTCCTCAGCTTCTAACTCCTTTCCTCCTTACCTCTGCTCCCGTAGCGCCCGATAAATTTTTTCGGCTGTAATCGGTAGATCGCGAATTCTCACCCCCACGGCATCCTCGACGGCGTTGGCGATGGCCGGCGCCACAGGCGAGATCGGATTTTCACCGATGCCCTTAACTTTGTACGGCCCCACGCCGCTTTCGCTCTCCAGCACGACGGTTTTGAGCGGCGGGATATCTTTCATATTGGGGATCTTGTACTCGCCGAAATGCGCAACTTCAACGCGTCCGTCTTGCACCGGCAGATACTCGATCATGCCGTAGCCAAGGCCTTGCACCACGCCGCCGTCGATCTGCCCCTGATGGCCGATGGGGTTCATAATGACTCCAGTGTCGTGGGCGGTCGTGATACGGCGCAATTTGACTTCACCCGTTTCCGGGTCCACGGACACCTCGGCAACCTGTGCCGCGAAAGCCGTCACCGGCGAATGACTTTCATCCTGGTTGAAAGACTCTCCGATAATCGAACGGCCGGCTGCGGATAGAAGCTCATCCCAACGCTGGCGCGTTTTTGTAATATTATGAACGATCTCTTTTCCGGCGAGTGTCATATCGGCTTTGGACCAAGCGAGCAATTTCTCTGCAAGATTGAAAAGCGATTCCTTGGCCGCACGCGCGGCTTGGTATGCCGCGCCGCTGGCGACGCGGGTGCCGCGGCTGCCGCCGATGCCGGAGTCGGAAGCGACACCGGAGTCGGTATCGAGTATTTCAATACGAATTTCTTGGGGATCGCACGACAATTCTTCTGCGGCTGTCTGCCTCATGGTCGTATAGGTACTCGTTCCCTGTTCGAACAGCGAAGTGTGAATAACAACGGAGCCGTCGCGGTTGAGTGAAATCTTTAGCGCCGTGTTGCCGCCGCCGGGGCCGCGATAACCCATCGCTACGCCCCTGCCGACGTATTTCGCTTTCGGAGCGTCATATCCTGCGGCTCTGACGGCAGTGTCGAGGATCTCCTTCGCCTTGATCTCCTTGTAATGTCCGCCGGTGAGCGTCGCGTCGCCTTCTTCCATCAAGTTCTTCCGGCGAAATGCATAGGGATCCATGCCGAGCTTTCGCGCCACGCAATCGATATGCGACTCCCCGGCAAAAAACGCCTGTGGCTCGCCGGGAGCGCGCATTTGCCCGCCGGGAAGATTGTTGGTGTAGACCCGCGAAGTGGCGATGCGCGCATGTTGCGCTCGGTAGCAGCCGACCGCGTGGGAGATCCCGCCCACCACGGCTCCAGGCCTGAACCCCCCGTAGGCCCCCGCGTCGAGATAGGCGTCCATCTCATGGGCGACAATCGTTCCGTCGCGCTTTACCCCGGTTTTGAATTGGATCACGGCCGCATGCCTCGGCGCGCCGGCAATCAATTCCTCGCGGTATTCCATCACCATTTTGACGGGCCTGCCGGTGCGCAGGGCCAGCAAATAGCATATCGGTTCGTCGATGGGCGCCCCTTTGCCGCCGAAGTCGCCGCCGATGGCCACCGGATTGACGCGGATTTTTTCCTTTTCAATCCCGAAGGCGTTGGACATGCTCTCCTTCAAACCGTGCGGCACTTTGTTAGGCGACCACATTTGAACGCGGCCTTGATCGTCTATCCACACCAGACAACAGTGGGGCTCCAGAAAAGCCTGATGTACCCGCGCCACGGTAAAGGTGTTTTCGACGATCACGTCGGATTGAGCGAAACCCTGCGTGACGCTACCGCGCGTGAAAATCTCGTGAACGAAAACATTAGTCGGCCCGTCTACAGCTTTAGGCAAACCTTTGTAGCTGTTGAGATTAGGATGGATAATCGGCGCGCCCGATTTAGTCGCGGCAATCGGATCGAATACCGCGGGCAGCTCTTGGTAATCGACCCGAATGAGTTCCAGGGCTTGCTCGGCTTGCTCCAATGTGTCGGCGGCAACGGCAGCCACCCGTTCTCCCAGAAAACGCGCCCGATCCTGCGCCAGCACCGAAATGTCCTGATAACGCCGCCCATAAAGGATGCCGCGCACGTCATTTCCGGTGAGCACGGCGCGCACTCCAGGCGCCTTTTCGGCGCCGGATATGTCGATCCGTAAGATCCGCGCGTGCGAGTACGGGCTGCGCAGCGTCTTCGCCCACAGCGTCCCAGGCAACAAGATGTCGGAAGTATAGCGCGCCGCACCGGTAACTTTTCCGGTGTTATCGGTCCGCGGTATAGGCTGGCCGATGACTTGGTAACTCATGATGGCTCCTTCTGGTAGCGGAGTGCAGGCGTAATGGAGTATTGTTTTCGATGTCCCCCATCACTCCAGTACTCCATTACTCCAGATCTTCATGCCTCTTCTTTACAGATAGCCCTTCTCTTTGTAGTACTTCATCGCACCTGGATGGAGCGGAATCCTGAGGGGGCACTTCTCACTGCCGTGGCAGAGATTTCTCATATTCAACGGCTTGTCGTCATCGACGGGAATGAATTTCTTCCGCTCATCGATGGTTTCGATGGCCGCGTAGGCTACGCTATTCGGCAACCATTTATGAGTCACCAGCGCCCAGCCGCTGAAGTCGATCGTTAACGCATCTTCTTTGAGCTGCCGGTAGCGGCTTTTCGGCAGAACCGTTCTGCTGTACCCCATCTGCTCGAGTTTTCTGACAATTTCCGGCTCCAGGGGAACGATCTCATAGCCGTTATCCAGAGCTTGATCCAACCAGCCGCCGATGGTGCTAATACCTTCGTCGAAGACGGCATTGATAGAATGCCTGGCGATACTTTCCAGCCGCTCGGGCGCAAAGGGCCTGCCACACTCCTGGACCTGTCCGCCCCAGCGCTTAATCTTCTCGAAGGATACTCCGTACAGGGATAGAATCGTCGATATCGTGTAATAAGTCGCGTTGTTCACGCCGGAAAAGCGCGTCGATACTTTCAACGCAATCTTTCGGCGCGCGATATCGTGCAGCGACTTCACGCCGAGATCTTTCGATACCACCATTGCGATACGGTCCCAGGAGGGGAAACAACCCAGCACACGCAAGGGCAATTTCTGTTTGTAGTAGCCTTTACCGCGGTGCGCCATCGCGACCATCGCAGACGGATTCACATAGGCTATGTCCACGCGTCGTGTGCCCACCTCGATGGGCGCTTGCATGCCGCCGTAGATATCACCGTTAATGCCGATGCGCAGCTCGGTTTGTTGCGAATCTCTTCTTCCCGAACTCAAGGAAACGGCGAGCTGACTTGCTAGACCAGCGGAACATTTCATATATATGCCGGCCGCAAGCTCCAGACCCGTCGTGGCTCTGATTTGTGGTGGGGCAAGATCGGTCATCATAATTTACTTACCTCGTCGGAGAATTCTTCTCCCGTAATAGCGCCTGCAAAACCGCTATCAGATGCCCTACCTTGTCTCGGAGAAAAAATCCATCGAAAGTCAGCACCGCTATTGAACTATTTTTGGCTCATCATAGAGGGGCATCTAATCGCCGATTTGCAAGTGCACGTCACTTTGATACAAGCCACTTTTGGAGTACGTAATGCTGACTGGCAATGAACCCAACAGATTCAAACAATGACCCATGCAATCAACAAACAGATAAAGGAGCAAACATGGCTGAACAAGCAAAAATCGTAACGGGGATCGGCAAAGCCGAGCTGCACCGCATCTTGGTGCGCGGCTACGATTTAAATAAAGAACTGGTCGGCAAGATTACCTTCACCGACATGACTTCGCTCATGCTCCGTGGGCGGTTGCCGACGCCGAACGAAGCGCGAATGCTGGATGCGTTGCTCGTTATCCTCGTCGAGCATGGAATGGTTTCCCATGTGGTCGCGGCGCGGCTGGTCTACCATTGCGCGCCTGAAGCGATCCAGGCGGCGGTGGCCGCGGCTCTATGCGGCGCGGGCAGCGTGCATCTGGGATCGTCGGAGTGGTCGGCGAAAATGTTGACGAACGCTCTGCCGACGGAGGAGCAGGGCGCCGATCTCGAGGCCGTAGCCGCGGCGATTTACGATGACTATTCGCAGCGCAAGCAGCGCATGCCGGGCATTGGCCATCGCACCCACGCCGAAGGCGATCCGCGCGCCGAAACATTATTCAATATCGCAAAGGAAACAAAAATTTATGGCAAGTATAGTGAATTGATTCAGGAGCTTTCTAGAATCGCCTCCGAGCGCCGGAAAAGATTGATCCCGGTGAACGTCACCGGCGCCATCGCGGCCATCGCCCTGGACCTGGGATATCCTTGGCAGATCACCAAAGCGTTCGCATTGATCGGCCGCACTTTGGGCGTCATGGGTCACATCGCCGAAGAGATTCGTAACCCCATGGCGTCGCAGATCGACGCGGCAATCAAGCAGGCGCTGGTCTATGAGCCATATCGAACCGACGGTTCTGGGCCGAGGTAAGAATTAACAAATCAGTTTAGATAATGCCGGCGTCGCGCAGTTCTCTTAGTCGCTCTTTGGAAAGGCCCAGCTCGCCGCAATAGATCTCTTCGTTGTGCGCGCCCATCGCCGGGCCGAGAAAATCGACGGAGCCGGGCGTCGCGGAAAATTTGGGCACGACGTTTTGCACGACGGCCTCGCCGAGGTCGGGGTCGGGCACCCGTACCATCGCTTCGCGGGCGCGGTACTGAATGTCGCGAAAGGCATCTTCCATGTCGAACACGGACGAATAGGCAACCCCGAATTTGTCGAACTGCTCTATGACTTCCTGCCGGGTATGCCCTTCGATCCATGCGCCGACAATGCCGTTGATCTCCACGGAGTTCTCGACGCGCGCCGGATTATCGATGAACTTCGGATCGGCTGTCAGCTCCTTGCGGCCGATCGCTTCGGCCAACCGTAGCCATACGTTCTGTGTGCTCGCGGCCAGGGTCAGATACTTGCCGTCCTTGGTCTTGAACATCGAGCTCGGCGCGACGTAGGCCACGCGATTACCCGTACGCATGTGGACGGTTTTCATTTGATCGTATTGAATCGGATCGAAATCGAGGAAGCGAAACACCGCTTCGTAAAGCGCGAGGTCGATGACCTGCCCTGCGCCGCCGCGCAAATCCCGATGATAGAGCGCCATCATAACGGAAAGAGAACCGAAAATCCCGGCGATCAAGTCGCCCAGCGGGTAGCCCGGCGACATGGGTGGACCGTCCGGCTCGCCGATCAGGTTCGTCAAGCCGCTCATCGCTTCGGCAACGCGGCCGAAGCCAGCGCGGTTCTTATACGGTCCGGTCTGCCCAAAGCCGGAAATGCGTAGCAAAATAATGCGCGGATCGATGGACCAGATCGTATCGTAGCCGATGCCCCACTTTTCGAAAGTACCTGGGCGGTAATTTTCAACGATTACATCTCTGTCTTTGATCAATTGCTTGAAGATCTCGGCGCCTTCTGGCTTGCCGAGATCGAGGGTGATGCAGCGCTTATTGCGCGACACCGACTTCCACCAAAGCGGAATGCCGTTCATGATCGGCTCAAGCTTGCGCTGGCCGTCGCCATATTTGGGATGTTCGATTTTTATCACATCGGCGCCAAAATCGGCGAGCAACACCGTCGCAAAGGGCGCCGCAACCATATTGCCGGCGTCGATGACTCGGACGCCCTTGAGCGGCTTGTTCTCGCTCGTCTTGGTTAAAGGAAAATCGTAGTGCTCTTTAATGTAATCGCCCATTGTTTTTCGGGACCTCATGGGGTCATGTACGTTTGAGAATGCCCCATTAATATAGCAATTTACGACTCAAATTTGGGTATTTTCCATAACTCTCTGTTTAATCGAATTGAACCCGGCTCGCCTGACCCATACCACTAACCAGCCGCCATCCAGCCGGTTCTTAAAGGCTATAACAGCGGGGAAAATGGCGTTCAAGAGACCGGGACTTTTGATTTTTTTAAGATAGGAACAGGATTAACGCGGCGATTATCACAGCAATGACCACAAGGGCCGGCACTGTTTGATTACTATCTTTGAGCAGCAGGAGGCGCGGGTTGGGAGACTTGCGGCCTGCAACCTCAGCCCAGGAACTGGAGCTAGCTGCAAGATTCACCGCCCCAAGAATCCTCAGCGCGCTTTGGACATCGGAGCGGCGAACTTGGACCTTTACCGCGCCGCCCAACTCCTTGCTCCTGGATTTATTGATGGCGAAACTCCGCTCTGTAGCGAGGAAGCTCTCGATTCCCGCCGATTTAAGTTTGTCTTGAATGCGCTGCGCCTCCGCGCCCTTCCGCACGATCGCGATGGTTACGATTCTCAGGTCAGGTTTGGCCTGTGTATTGGCCATTATGTACCTCGGTATCTCCTATCGATGACGATATTATCGCGGTTATCACCGATGCGTGGTCGGTGTCAATGGATTTATCACGCCTCATCCGCAGGGACAGCGCTGACTGCCGGTTGTAAATAATCGGCCTGACTTAGGAGTGCGCTTGTGCTAAACATATAGATATTCGCTTGCTTGCCGAACGCAGCGGCGGGCGGGAAATACACGATTTGAAAGGAGTCGTCATGGCGGAAGAAACAGCTGAAGAAAAACTTGCCCGTCTCGAGGCCGAAAACAAGCTATTGCGAGAGCAGGTGGATCAACGAAAGCCTGGCCAACTGCGCCTAAAGGTCAGCGAAAAAGGCGCGCTCTCCGTCTACGGTCTCGGCAGATTCCCGGTGACGCTTTATAAAGAGCAATGGCGCCGACTGCTCGACTATGCCGATGAGATGAGGGTTTTTCTCAAAGACAACGATCATCTGCTCAAGGGCAAAGAATAAGCATAACATGCCGGTCTCGCGGACCCGGGCAGGGCCGCCAAATTGAGACCGAACAGCAGAGGTACGATCCATGCCGACTATCGATTCCGACGCCCACGTCGTGGAGTCCGAGCATACTTGGGACTTCATGGACTCCGCCGACCAAAAATATCGCCCGCTGATTGTGCGCCCGCGCGGCGAGAACGGCGGGGAATACTGGTACATCGACGGCAAAATACGCGGCCTTGTGCGGGTGATCCTGACGGCCAAGGAAATAGCCCAGGTAGCCGAGCGCACGGGCCGTGACATGGGTACGCCCCGGGAAACCCGCGAAATGGAAAACGTGCCGGCCCGCCTGCGCCACATGGATCAACTCGGCATCGACATCCAAGTGCTCTATCCGACCATATTCATCGAGCAAATCGCTGATAAAGCCGAGTGGGAGATCGCCATCTGCAGAGGCTACAACCGCTGGCTCGCAGATATATTCAGGCAGGGCCAAGGGCGGCTCAGGTGGATCTGCGTACTGCCGCTGCTCGACATGAGCGCATCGTTGGAAGAATTGCGCTTTTGCCGCCAGCATGGCGCCTGCGGCGTTTTCATGCGCGGCATCGAAGGCAATCGCATGATCACCCATCCCTATTTTTATCCGTTATACGAGGAGATGAGCCGCCTCGACATGGCCGTCGGCGTGCACGTCGGCAACGGCAATCCGCAAGTCCTCGATCTGGTGTCGCAGTACAACGGCGGCGGCAGTTTCTGGAAGTTTCGCATCCCGGTCATCGGCGCATGTCATTCCGTAATGATGAGCGAGGTGCCGCAGCTATTTCCCAAGCTCCGCTTCCACTGGGCCGAGGCCGCCGCGCAGTGGATACCTTATGTCGTAAAGGATCTGCAACGCCGCTGGGGCGCCATTGGAAAGGCGCTACCCGAGTACCCGCTAAAAGAGTTCCGCCAGTTCGTCAGCTGCCAGACCGACGATGACGTGGATTATATTCTTAGATATTCCGGTGAAGACAACCTCACTATCGGCACCGACTACGGACACAATGACCAATCCACGGAGGTCGAAGCGCTGCGCAACCTCAAAAAGCAAGGCACTCTTAGCGAAAGCCAATACGACAAGATCTCCTATTATAATTCGAAGGCGCTCTTTGCCCTGTAGCGCGGCGTTTCTCAGCGCAGCGGTTTCATAAATCGCTTAAACAGGCGCAACGCGATCCCGGCATGGCTTCGCGAAAGCAAGCCGACGGCGTAAAGGAGATAAGACTCATCGACGAAGAGCTTGGGTTGCTTGGGCCTAAGAACTTCGTAACGGCCGTTGCCGGCGCTCGCCGCCGAAAGAATATGCGCGGCGTGGGGATTATAGATAAATACACCCCCCGTGCCGATCATTGTCCGCGTCTCGGATAAGTCCTTGCCGTAGTACATCCATGCTTCGCCTGCGTGGGTTACGATCCTCTCCTTTTTGCCAACGTGGCGCTCCACGCCGATATCCACGGCGATGCGCGCCAGCTGCGCGTCTACGGCTGCATGCCACTCCGATTGAGGAACCCTCGACGTTTCTCGACTGACGTCCGCGACATATGTGGCAACATCCGCCCGTGAAATGCGGTACTGCGGAAACGCCGCACGAAACTCGTCCTCGAAGCGCTCGATGCCGACGCGCTCCATCAGCGTGCCGGCATTGAAGCGAATACCCAAATCGCCTTCGACTGTGCGTTTGGCAAACGGCTGGGGCAGACCCTGTTCGGCAACCTGCGACCCCGTCGCCTGGCCGTAGCCGATTGAATGGACATCCGTCGTCGCACCGCCGACATCGACCAGCAGCAGATCCCCCCAACCATTTTCTCCATCCGTCCCTTGCGCCCCAAGCAGAGCGCCTTCCAAGACCGCCATCGGCGTCGGCAGTATGACAGGAACCAGAGCCCCCAATTGGTCCATGCCTTTCGCCCGCGTGATGCGCTCCATGAACAATTTGCGGATTTCCTCGCGCGCAGTCTCAACCGTTAGCTTACCGGAACGAGGCATGACGTTGGCGGCGGCTCGGACTTCTTTTCCGCCGCCGCGAAGAATGTTGCACGTTTCGACGGCCACCGCCTGGTTACCCGCCACGACGATGGGAACCGCAAGCGAAGAGCCGGCCAATAGCCTCGCATTATGCAGAATCGTTTCCGAATCGCCGCCATCGGTTCCACCCGTAAGCAAGATCATGTCCGGGCGCTGGGTTTCGATCTCGATTACCGCAGGGTCACGAAGCTTAAACGACCATGAACCGATCAGCTTGGCTCCGGCTCCCAAAGCCGCCTGGTTTGCGGCCTCGACCGTCAATCCGGGAACCAAACCGATAACCGCCATGCGCAGTCCGCCCGCGGCGCTGCTCGATGCAAGCACGAGCTTGCCATCGAGAACGGTGAGATCTTTAGGGCGTGAAGGAAATAGTTCGTGATGCTCGTGCAGTTGCGCCAGCGCGCAAAGCAGCCCTTCGCGCACGTCGGTTTGGACAGTTGACGCCGACTGGCTCCGGCCGACGACTTCGGCGGAAGCGAGATCCACAGCGACGACTTTGGTGTATGTGCTGCCGAAATCGATGAGAACAGCGAGGGAGTTCAAGGGGGTATGGATCAAAGAATTCTCGAGTCAGAAGCTAGAATTCATAAACAGTTACGAAACCAAGCAGAATCTCGCCTCCTGACTTGTTATTTTCAATAACGGCTTCTGATTGCTGGCCTCACCATCATTTCACCGAGGCGATCGACCGATACATCTCCATAAGCCGTTTATCCTTGATGGTTGCCTCAACGTCTCGGTTCATGTCCTCGCCCTGGATCAAGGTGATTTCCATTCCCATCTTTTCCGCTTCTTTCAAGAAATGCTCATCCTTAGTCATCGCGGCGAAGGCGTCGCGTAAGATTTCCACTCGCTCACCCGGCACCCCGGGCGCCAACGCGATAGATCTGGATATATTTTGTGCCGCGTGAAGGGCGTTCAGTAAACCTTTGCTGCCCGGCGGCGCGAGCTCCTCTATACTGGAGATATCAGGCAACCGCGGATCACGGATTTTCCTGGAGGTTAAAAGCGGCTTCACATACCCGCTTTTCAGCCACTCCCGTTTGGTTGCGAGGAGCGAGCCCGTGCTTTGCGCGCGGCCGTCAAGGGCGCCCCGCTCGATGTCGAGCAAGATCTGCGGTGTCCCCGGATAACCGGGGATGACGTGGAAATTCAAGCCAAGGATATGTCCGACAATCTTGACCACAACGTTGCTCGTGTGGTCGAGAGACTGCGCGCCCATTTTCGGCAGCTTGCCTTCCTTGTTGGCCTTTCTGATCGCGTCGAAGCTCGTGTAGGGGGTCGAGGAGCGCAAGTAAAGCGTCTGCGCGTCGTCGAAGGCTTGCCCCACCCAGATAAACTTCTGCAGGTCAAATTTGATCGCGTCATTTCCTCCGGCCGTTGCGAACAGGGCACTCGTGTTGGTTAGAACGATGCTTAGGCCGTCGGGCTTCCTTAGGTTGTATAGTTCATTCATGGCGATCATTCCGCCGGCGCCCGGTTTATTGATGACGTCGATGCGCGGTTTACCCGGAATGTGTCTTTCAAAATGCCGCGCGACGAGCCTGGCCGTCAAATCGCTTCCGCCACCGGCGGTTGAGCCGACGAGAAACGAAATGGTTTTTCCCTCGTAGAAGTTCTTGCCGCTTTGAGCATAAAGACCTGAGCCGCACAGCATATCGGCTACGATGAAGACCAGAGCCATGGTTTTTAGTGTCATAGGTTGCATCCTGTCTATTTCCGCCTATTCTTCTTGGCCTTTAGCGGAATGACCTTGAACTTTGAACCTTGAACATTGTACTGCTAATATCCCCACTTTTCCGCAATCTTGCTCACGCGTTGATGTTCCTGCGCCAACTCTGGACGCGCTCGCAATTCCGTATAAGCCTCGTCAACCAGATCCTGGGCCGAAACCTCCTTGATCGGCGGGACATTATAATTAAGCTCGCCCAGCCTCTCTTCTTCTTTGAGCATGTCTTCGAAGCCTGTCGCCTTTCCATTTAGCGGAAACGGCATCGCCTCCAGATCGCGCAGCGAACGTGGCGCTGGAATGATACGTTCTTCGGGGTCCGGACTGAGAAGCCGAATTCGCTTTTCGAGATTGGTAATGTACTCGTAGTTCTTGGGCATATCGCGGACGAACCAATAGGACCGGATCATGCCCCTGAGAAAGGCTTTGACCATATCCGGGTGTTCTTCGAGTATCCGCCCGGTCGCGGCGATGATTCGCTCGGGACGGCCATCTGGATATTGATCCGCCGGTGACACCAAGACGTTGCAGCCCTCTTTAAGAAGGTCTTCGGCGTACCACGGCGGCACCGGAGCGCACTCCACTCGTCCGCTCCGTATCGCATCCATGTGAAGCTTCGAATTGACCCCGATCCTCACCCATTCCACGTCCCGTTCCAAATCCAGACCGGCTTTCTTTAGCTGGATCTGGATTGCCCAATGGCGAATGCTGTTATAGTCGCTGATGCCGACGCGTTTGCCCTTGAGTTCCTGGAGCGACTTGACATGCGGCGGTCCCACCCACAGGTTGGTGTGTTGATTGCGCCAGCCGGCGATGATGTAGATGTCCGCGCCACGCCCGCGCTGATAGAAAATCGTCCGCGATTGGACGTCGAGGGCGATGTCCACCGATTTTTCTTTCATCGCCTGCGATATACCGAGTTTCTCGAGCCCGAAGGGCACCATGGAGTCGGTCAGCAACTCGTAGGCGAGGCAACCGTCCGCGGTTTTGAGTCCCTCGTCGTAAAAGAAATTCATCTCATGCGCGGCCCGAACCGGTACTTGATGTAGCATGTGATAACAGGTCGGTGCGATCCTCAGTTTGCCGTCTAACATCAGGTCAGCTCCTCTGGTTGGTAAATAAGGCCGTATACTGTGAGACACAGATAGCAGCGTCTGAAACTAACTGTCAAGAAAGTAAGGATGATTTGCTCAACGATAAATTCCACTCTTCGGCTTAACTTGACAGCATGGTTCCATCTAACATAAAACCCAAATGAACTTTGCATCACCGCAAAAGGACCGACGATGGCAAATGCACAAAGGCGGGGGCCGCTGTCCGATTATCGTGTGCTCGACCTGGCGGGGCCATTGGGGCTGCACTGCACTAAACTTCTCGCCGACATGGGCGCAGACGTGATCAAGATCGAGCCGCCGTCCGGCCACGAATCCCGGCGCATCCCACCGTTTAAGGACGACACGCCGCACGCGGAAAAGAGTCTCTACTTCTTGCACTTCAATACCAACAAACGCGGCATCACTCTCGACATAGAAAAACCTGACGGCCGCGCAATCTTTCTCGAGCTGGCGCGAAAAGCCGATGTCGTCATTGAGACGGCGCGCCCCGGCAAAATGGACAAGTTGGGAATCGGCTACGAGACCTTGCACGCGCAATATCCCGGTTTGATTTACGCCGCCTTGACGCCCTTCGGCCAGACCGGACCCTGGCGCGATTACAAGGCCAACGACATGGCCGGCATTGCGCTGGGTAATTTGCTCTATCTCGCCGGCGAGCCCGGCGAACCGCCGCTGCAGCCCCCCGGCGAGATCGCCTATGGTATGGCCTCTACCTATGGCGCCTTCGGCATCGCCGTTTCGCTTTATCATCGGCTCGAAAGCGGCCGCGGCCAATACATCGACGTCTCAATGCACGAATGCGCCGGCCATATAGCGGGCTATTTCATTCCAATCTACGGCTACACCGGCGCCAAACCCGCGCGCGCCTCGCGCAAAGGCGAAGAGACCGATCTTTACGATCCCTACTTAACCAAAAATGGTTACGCGCGGATTTTTATCATTCCCATCGAACAGTGGCGGCGACTCGTTGACTGGATGGGACGGCCGCCTTCGATCTCCGGACCGGAATTCGAAAAGATGTCATACCGGCGCCAGCATCCTGATATAGTGACCAGAGCCATTGCGGAGTTCTGCGCGGGCCACACCAAAGAAGAATTGTATGATGAAGGACAGAAGCGCCGCATTGCCGTCACCCCGATCAACACCGCCGGTGAATTCATTGAAATGGAACAGACCAAAGCGCGCGAACTTTTCGTTGACATGGAGCACCCGGTGATCGGCAAGTACAAACAGTTCGGCGTGGTGCCCCGGCTGATGGACACGCCGGGCGGGATTTTTCGGCCCGCGCCGCTGCTCGGCGAGCACAACGACGAAATCTATCGGGGCGAGTTGGGCATGAATACCGATGACCTGACGGCGCTGCGCGCCGACGGAGTGATTTGAAGAATCGCCCGGAGTGATGGAATGTTGGAAAATTGGAATATTGGATTCTCGAGCGATCCATCACTCCAACATTCCATCATTCCACTATTCTAAGTCATCTGAAAGCGCAGGATGGAATATCATGAGCAAACTTCCCCTCGAAGGTATCCGCGTTCTCGAGTTGACCACCGGCGCGGCCGGGCCGACGGTGGCGCGCGTGCTCTGCGAGTTTGGCGCCGAAGTCATTCGCTGCGAAACGCGCTTGCGCGGCGACGGCCATCGCGGCGAAGACCCCAAGCTCTGGAACAAGAAGCCCGACTTCATGAAACTGCAGCGCGGCAAGAAGTCGTTCACGGTGAACATGCAGACCGAGAAAGGCCGCAAGCTCGTCTACAAACTGGCGGAAATATCCGACGTGCTGGTAGAAAACTTCGGTCTCGGCATTCTCGAAAAATGGGGCCTCAACTGGCCCGATCTGAAAGAAATCAATCCCCGGATAATTTTAATCCGGGTCAAAGGCATGGGCTGCACGGGGCCCCATGCCGCCGATCTCACCTACGGTCCCAATGTCGGCAATACCATGGCCACGACTTACTTGTGGAATTATCCGGGGGCGACGACGGCCACTGCCGAGCCGCGCACGCAGCATCCCGATTTCATGGGTGGCGTCACCGGGGCGTTCGGCGTCGTGCTGGCGTTGATCCAGCGCAAGAAAAGCGGCCGCGGCCAGTGGATCGACAGCGCGCAACAGGAGATCGGCGCGTCGATCCTCGGACCGAGGTATCTGGAGTACACGGTTAATAAACGGGAGCCGCAACCGGAAGGCAATCGAAGCTTGATCGCCGCCCCCTATGGGCCCTACCAATGCAAAGGCAACGACCGCTGGTGCGTCATCGCTGTTTATACCGATGACGAGTGGGAACGTTTTGCCAATCTGTTGGAAAAGTCGGGGTTGAAAAGCACGCCCAATTTCGCCACCCACTTGCAGCGCGTGCGCCACAGGGACGAGCTGGACAAATGGGTCACGAGCTGGACCATAAAACACGATCCCTATGAGGTCATGGAGATGGTACAAGGCGTCGATGTTTGCGCCGCTGTGGTGCAAGACGTCGAAGACCAGTTCAAGAACGACAAGCAATACGCCGCCACCGGTTTTCTGGTTCACATGACCGAACCCGAAGCAGGCGACATGGTTACGGAAAACGTTCCCATACGCTTTTCTGAAACTCCGGGTAACGTGCGCGGCGTCGCGCCGCTCATGGGTGAGCACACCTACGAGATCGCAAAGAACCTGTTGGGACTCACAGACGAAGAGATAAAAAAACTTGATGAAGAGAAAGTCTTGTATTAGCCAGTGGTCAGCGGTCAGCAATCGATGTCAGCTCGGCCCAAATCCGGCGCTGACCTTTGACCTCTGACTTCCGACCTCTGCAACCAAGGGAGGACCCATGACCGAACCACAACCATTATGTATTTATGAAAAACGCGATCCCCATATCGCGATTATTCGTTTGAACCGTCCGGAGAAAAAGAACGCGATCAGCCGCGATCTCTACTGGGCGCTGGATGAATGTTGGCATAAGGCAAAGGACGATGACGACATCTGGTCGATCATCCTTACCGGCACTGCAGACGCTTTCTGCGTCGGCGGCGACCTAAAAGAAAACCTTGCCTTCGCCAAGGGCGAAATGAAGGGTCCGCGCTCCGGTCCGCGGCCCTATTCAAATATACGGATGCTGCAAATGCACAAACCGGTCATCGCGGCGATCAACGGCTACGCCGTAGGCGGCGGTTTTAGTTTGTCGCTCGCATGCCATATTCGTTACTGTGTACCGGCGTCGAAGTTCGGCTGCTCCGAAGTCCGTTGGTCGCACATGGCCGCCTGGCCGCATTACCTCTGCCAGATCCCCACTGGTTGGGGCTACTGGTTAGCGTTGACCGGACAGATGATCGATGCGGAGACCGCCTTGCGCCTAGGGCTGGTCCAGAAAATTTGCCAGCCTGACAAGCTCATCGACGATTGCGTCGATTTATGCACGACAATCAATCGCAACGGCCGCCTGATCGCTCAGCATACGATGCAGTATATTGAGGATGAGCTTTTGTACGGTATTCAAGGCTGGGAAAAAGCCTTCGAAATCCACAGGGAGTACTACGCCCACCTGCGCCAGAGCAAAGACTACGACGAAGGTTCGGCGGCATTCGCCCAACGGCGCAAGCCCGAGTTCACCCAGCAGTATTATGACGAAAAGACCAAACCGCCGGGAGTTCCCGATCCCGTCAAATAGTCTCTCTCGATTAAATGCGCGCTCATCACCTCCCTTCGAGGGAGCTCAGGGCATGCTTTCCTCCCCGGCATGGGGCCTGTGTCGCAATCGCCAACGTGCGCTGATGTCATGCTGAGCGCCAGCGAAGCATCTCGAATTTTCAAGGCGCTACGAAGACGAGATTCTTCGCCTGGCGGCTCAGAATGACATTCCGACACAGTCTCATCGCGGGGGAGGACACAGGAGGGGGTTGAACGTTTTGAACGACTTGAACGATTTGAACGTAAGGTCATTCAATCCCCAGCGACTTAATAAGGTTCAGCAGGTGCGTCTTGTGCATGCCGAGAATTCGCGCGGCGGCGGCGCGATTCCCGTTCGTGTAAGCGAGAGCTTTTTTGATTACATCCGCTCGGGCCACATCCACCGCATGGCGATATGAATATTCATCGGCGGCGTTTGCCAGGTCCACTCCGGCAATCCGCGGTGGCAGATCTTCAACAGTGAGATCGGGTCCTTCCCCCAGTACAACAGCGCGTTCAATGACATTCCCCAACTCGCGGACGTTTCCCGGCCATTCGTAAGCGCAAAGCCTTGCCTCTGTCTCATGAGTGATTTCGGTAAAGTACTTCTTCGTATCCAACGAAAATCGCCGCAAGAAAAATTTTGCCAGGACCGGGATGTCTTCCTTTCTTTCTCGCAACGGCGGAAGTGAGATAGGAATCACGTCAAGACGATAGTAGAGATCCGCGCGGAAGTGCCCGTCTTTAATAGAGCTTCCTAGGTCGCGATTGGTCGCCGCAATCACTCGGACATCGACGCCAACTGGCTCGGTGCCGCCGACGCGCTCGAATTCCCGTTCCTGGAGAAATCTTAGCAACTTGGTTTGCAGCTCCGCCGATATGTCGCCAACCTCATCGAGAAACACACTGCCACCGTGAGCAAGTTCCAGCTTGCCCTTTTTGAGCTGGT
>DATBLC010000057.1:0-5585 GCA_036555515.1 Binatia bacterium | reverse complement strand
ATATTAGCGGGAGGATAAAACGATGATGATCGACGACTTGCGGGTTCTGGTCGAACAGCGGCGCAGCATTCGCGGTTACGACCCCGGCCGGGAAGTGCCGGATGATGCGATCAAAGCTATTCTTGACTGCGCCCGCTGGGCGCCGTCCGGCGGCAACGGCCAGCCCTGGGAATTCATAGTGGTCATGGACAAACAGACGCGGCATAAGATCGCGGATATCTACCTAAAGCAGCTGATCGACAAGCGGGAGATGGACATGGCCGTGCGCGGCACGGCGAAGATGACCGGCGACGGCTTTCGCCATGCGCCAGTACACATCGTAGTACTCGGCGATCCGCGGGTCAAGGAGGCCTATCCGATTCGGACCAAGTTGGAGAAAGCAGAATCTCATTTTATCACCGGCCTCGCCAATGCCACATTATTGATTCACTTGGCTGCGGCTTCACTTGGTTTGGCATCGCAGTATGTTAGCGACGCCAACTCGCCATATATGGAAACCATGCTCAAAGCGTTGCTGGGGATTCCCGAGCCGCTGAGAATCTACCACCTCGTGCCCATCGGCTACGCCAAGGGGCCGGTCGCCGCGCCTCCCCGGCGCATGCTGGAGGAGATAGTACATTACGAGAAATACGACATGGCCAAATATCGCGACGAGGGTGGCATAACAGGATTCGTCAAGACCCGGACGCTGCAAGGCGCGTATGGCAGAGGTAGGTTGGACGACGAGGCCAAAGGATGATTTGGATGAAGCAGGAACGTGGAGGGATGAAATGGCATTTCCGAACCAGGTTATCTTCATACCAATGAGTTCGTTATTTAGAGACTATGTCGCTAGTGTGCGACCGAGAGGCGAGCCCTTCCGATCGCGGTCAATGGTTCTCTGCCTTGCCGGCCACCACCCCGTCCTCTCCATAGGTGGAAATGCCCGCCGGCAGGGCCTGTAAACAACCTTTGCGCTCCTGTGCCCGCGCTCTCCAGGTCTCACCCCTCGGTCGCTGTTTGGTTACTCAATTGTGGACTCCTTAATAAAAGGTTCCGTGGGAGCTAAACGTTGACTTTGGCTTGCGTTATGGCGGCCAAAGGTCGAAGGCCTTGTAGTGAATATTCCTTGATTGATAGAACCCATTGTAGCTCTGGGCTTATTATGATGTCGACAGTTTGGACACGCGAGCGCAGAAGGTAGCGTGCAAACCGCCGGACGCCAGAGAGTTATAGGCTTTGTCCGCCTGGTTCCGACCCTCGACGCAACGACTGACCTGAACTTATACTCAAGAAATGAACGCGGGTCCTCTTCAAAAGCCCGTTTGTTTCGGAAGTTGACTGACGTAACTATTCATGGACAATTGAACTGGTTCCTTGCGCCATTTGAGAATCGCGGTCGTACGCATGGGGCGCAATACCGCCTAGGATGCAAGATGAAAGAAGACCTGGAGTTAGCGCCCAGGGTCACCCAGCGAGAAAAGGTGAGGCGGGGTGATGAAGCAGAGCCGGCAGCTTTCTCGCACGGCTGCCGTTCGGTGGCTGGCAGGGTATTCGAATTACAAAGGATCATCGGCAATCAGGCGGTACGGAGATTATTCGAATCGGGCGTTGTCCCGACGCACTTCAACATCAGCCATACGAAGGACGGTTTAGGACAAAGAGTCGACGGTCTGCTGCACGGGTCTGACCCCGCCGCACAGCTCAAGGACGGTCGACCGTCAAACGGTGCGTGGCACGGAGAACGAGTGGACAAAAATGCGGTGCTTAAACCGAAGGCGGTATCGCAAAGTAGTACCGGTGGCCCGCAGCGGCGATCGGTGGCAGAAAACAAGGACGGGCTGCAGCAGGCCCAGACCGGCTTGGCCCCGATTACGGTGCAAACGGAAAAACCACTCGTTATCAAAGAGCCTGGGTCCGGCAATTATGTGAAAGCCTCACAAAACGAAACGAGTTCGTCAACCGGTCTATTTGATGCAATTGGCAAATTTCTCAATCCTCCACCCCAGCTTAAGGGTATTGCGTCCGCTCCTACGCCCGGCAATTGCGGCGAGATGAGATGGGAGACAAGGTGGGAGCTTTCAGAATATGGTCGTGGCGGATTTGTGATACAAGAAGTACACTGGAGAGAGCATCTACAGAGATATTGTGATCGACAGTGGACTGAAGATTCCGAAAAGACTTATTCCGAAGCTTGGTGGGTGGTAAAAAATGGCAAGACTCCTTCCAACGACGATGCCGTTCCAGATACCATGGGCAGAAAAATTCCGCATGAAGCAAACAGGGGTAGCATCGAGATCGATGCAACTGCACAGTATTATGACGATGTAGCGGAAGCCGAACTGCCTGCCGATATGGTCCGTTTCAATCCGGACACCAACGCCGGCTCACTCAGATCGAGTCTCAATAAGCCTATTCTGGACGGTAAGGCTTCTAAGCCTATCCCTCACTACATCAAATTCGAGTGGGACTGTTGTGATGATCGAAACAACAGGATTAACAACCCGTCTCAAGTTGTGCGCCGCATACCGTGATATCAACCGGACGATTCTTTATCGGCCGATAACTTCCAGGAAGGTCAGGGGCCGATAGAATGGTGTATGGGCACTTAAGGGCTACATGAGGATGCCGACGGGAAGGTTGGCGCAGTTGTTCGCGCTCTCCGCCTACAGACTTGGCCACGAGTGAACAGTCGAAGGAGTCGAATTCGCTTTGCGCTGGCCATCACCGGATCGCCTTTTTTGGCGGGCGCGCCAGTAGAATAAGGATCGATGACGTAAAGAGTGCGGCAGCGAAGGCCGTGAACGAGAGATTGTAGCTGCCCACTGCATCGAAAAGAAATCCGAAAAATGGCGCGCCGCTAGCGGCAAAGAGATGCGAGAAAAGCAGCGACATACCGCGTACGGTTCCCAGGGACGCGCGGCCGAAAAAGTTGGCCCAGATGACTTCGCGAATGATAAAGCTGCCCGCCAGTCCGACGCCGTAGAGAAAAAAACCTGTATAGACGAGAGAAAGCTGGGCGCTTGAAACCGCTGTGACCAGCCCCACACCCTGGATCAAAAACTGCACGAAGGAAACCTTCCTGATGTCGAATCGATCGGCGAGCATTCCCCAAATGAGCGTGCTACCAAGTTGGGTAAGCGCGATCGTGCTCATAATCGTCGCGCCGACGAGCGGTGAATAGCCAATATCGGTGACGAAGGAAAAAATGTGCAGGTTGAGGCCGGCGATGCCAACGCTGGCCATGCCGAAGGTGACTACGAGTAGCCAGAATGCCGGAAGTCTTAAGACTTCCGACCGGCTCCACGATGGCTCCTCCGCGAAACTTTGCCGTTGCCTGGTTGATTGAGTTTCGCCGGCGGTTCGCAGCCGACCGGTTGCGTAAAATGGTAGCTCGCCGTCGGGCGTCAGGCCGAGATCTTCCGGCCTCCTGCGCACGAAGATGAGCGCCGGCACAACCACCAGGAGTGGCGCGACGACGCCAAAGACGGCCCAGGTACCGCGCCATCCGACCAGCACGAACAACCATGCAGCGCACAAGGGAATACTTAGCTTGGCAAGCCCGGTGCCCAGGTTAGCAATAGCCATGGCACGGCCGCGCTTGCGCACGAACCACTGGGCAATAGTGACGTTGATCACCAGGGAGCCCAATAAGGCCTCGCCTGCGATTACCAGACAGCAACGGACCAGGGCGAACTGCCAGAAGTTTTGCACCAGGCTCGAAAGCAAAAAACCTGCGCCTTCCATGAGGACGCCGATGACCAGCAGCCAACGTCCGCCGTAGCGATCGAGAAGCGGACCGAGAATCGGTACAAGAAGAGCGGCGACGCCGATCTCCGCCGTTCGTATGAGCGAGAAGGCGCCCCGCGAGACGCCGAGTTCCTCGGTGATCGGTTTGAGGAAGATGCTTAACGTGCTGGAAAAGGAAAAAGTGCCGGCAATGTTGACGAGGACGCCGACGCCGACAATATACCAGCCGTAAAAAAAGCTAGATCTCGCAGGAATTGTATGAGACTGCACGCTCTACGCGGCGCTTCCCGGCGAGTGAATTTTCATGGTTTGCTGATGTCCTTCAGGACCGCGCCCCTCGGTGATCTCCCACCATCGCGTGGAAAATCGCAGGGCGGTCAATGGCTCTGTGCGTCACTGAGAGTTCGAGTCTTTCGAAACGTTTTGAACGACTTGAACAGCTTGAACGTTTTGAACGCCACTGCCGCTTCCAGTCACGGTACTTTGCCGCCCCAGAGCTCTTTCATAAAGCCGCTCTGTTCCAGATGCTCGGCAAAACTGTTGTCGACGATGTCCTGGGCTTTCTTGACGACCTTGGTGCCGGAATCACGGGCGACATCGATGGATTCGGCTACGGCGTTGAGCGGCACGACAACGCGCCGGTTTACGTGCTTCCTGGCGTAGGCTTCGTAGGAGGACTGTAACACATCGTCATCCTTGACTCGGAGAATTTTGGACACGGAACCCTTGGCTTTCTCTGGATTATCTTCGACGAATTTTACCGCCTCGGCCAGCGCGGCGACGAAACGCTGTACAATCTGGCGCCGCTCGCGGACGGTTTTAGCGTTCGTGTGCAGTGAGCTATAAATAGCCGGCAGTCCCAAGTCATTAAGATGGTACACGATGTTGAACCCGTCTTTTTTGGCCCGCGCGTCCATCGGTGGTGTAAACGGTCCGGAATCGATGACACCCTGAAGGATGGCGTTGTAGCGTTCCGGTTGGCTTCCTCCCACCGGGCGAATCTGCGTGTCATGCAAGTTAAATTTCTTCACGAAGGTGCGCAGAAGCCGGTACGGCAATCCACCGACGGAGCCGACGCCGATGCTCTTACCTTTGAGATCTTGAATGGTCCTGATTTCTTTGCGCGCGATAATCACGTACGGCAATCCGACCAGTGGCGAGGCTACGAGCGTTGCATCACTGCCGGCTGCCATGCCTGGAATGGTCGAGTCGCCGGCGCAGTAGAGAAACTGAATTTCATCCGTCGCCAGCGCCGCCAAATTGATGTTGGTGCCGGTCCGGATCACCACATGCTTGGCGGCAATCCCGTACTTGCCGAAGAGGTTTTGATCCAAAGCCGTATACATGTGAATGAACCCGCCGCTGGTGGCGCAAGTCGCGACGAAAACGTTCACAGGTGCTTCACCGGGTTTGGCGAGATAGGAATTTGCCCCGACGGGTTGAGCCGCGAGCAGAAAAAAAAGCCATAGTCCGAGCCCGGATGAATACAAGCGTTCTAACACGTGAAGGTCCTCACTGTTTCGTCACGGCGCTTAGACAAATATCATTGGGCGCCGACTGCGCTCTCCGAGCGATTAGCACGCTGCTGAAAAACACGGATCGTGCTTCGAGTGCCTCAGCACGAACGGAAATTCTCCACCGAATCTGCCCTCCCCCTGTTCGCCCTGAGCCTAGTCGAAGGTGAACGGAGGTTTTCAGCACTCTGTTACTAATGAGTTCGTTATTTAGAGACTATGTCGCTAGTGTGCGACCGAGAGGCGAGCCCTTCCGATCGCGGTCAATGGTTCTCTGCCTTGCCGGCCACCACCCCGTCCTCTCCATAGGTGGAAATGCCCGCCGGTAGGGCCTGAAAACAA
>DATBLC010000056.1:0-32605 GCA_036555515.1 Binatia bacterium | reverse complement strand
GCGGGCCGCCTCGCAACGGCGAGCTTGCAATATATGCATTGTATGCATACACTTGTTTAGTGACAGCAACCTTTGATCCCAAGAAGGATGCCGCAAATCTTAAGAAGCACGGTGTCTCACTTACCGAAGGAGATGGTGTCTTGAATGATCCGTTGGCAGTCACGATTGAAGATCAATCGGCTGAGGGAGAGCAACGCTTTGTGACCCTGGGCGCGAACACGTTCGGCTCGCTGATGGTTGTGGTCTGGACACCACGGGATGACGATGTTCGCATCATCTCGGTTCGGAAACCGACACCGAAGGAAAGAAGGAGTTATGAAGAATGAGTATAACTTTTCCAAGGGCAAACGCGGAGCGATAGTTCCCCAGATTAGCAAAACCCGCATCACGATCTATCTCGACGATGGAATTCTGGAGCGCTTCAAGACTCAATCTCAGAGATCCGGAAAGGGTATCAGACCCTAATCAACGATGCGCTGAACTCCTATCTCGGTCTGACGGTGAAGCCCCTTTACAGAAGAGATGGTTCGTTAGACCGCACAGCTGTTGCGGTCGTAGGAGGCTCATGACGATGTCAGGACTATCGGAAGTATGGCCAACCCTATCTCTCGAGGCGTGGAGAGATACGTACGCAACATTGCACATGTGGACCCAGATCGTCGGGAAAATTCGCCTTGTGCAAAGCCCCTGGGTCAACCATTCCTGGCATGCCACGCTTTACGTGACATCCAGAGGACTCACTACGGGAACGGTCCCGTATGGCAACCGAATATTTCAGATCGACTTCGACTTCATCGACCATGAGTTGACAGTGCGGTCGAATGACGGCCTCAGCGGTCGAGTCGTGCTCCAACCACAGTCAGTGGCGACTTTCTATGCGAGTCTCATGGTGGAGATGGAAAAGATCGGTCTGCAAGTGCGCATTCACCGCATGCCGAATGAAGTCCCAGATCCGCTCCCCTTCGACGAGGATGAGACTCACCGGGCGTACGACCGAGAATACGTCAACCGCTTCTGGCGCATCCTCGTGCAGGCCGATCGAATCTTTAAAGCATTTCGTGCGACCTTTATCGGCAAATGCAGCCCCGTTCATTTCTTCTGGGGCGCAGCCGACTTGGCCGTAACCCGGTTTTCCGGACGACGCGCGCCAAAACACCCCGGCGGCATTCCAAACCTCCCGGATTGGGTAACCCGAGAGGCTTACTCGGAGGAAGTCAGTAGTTGCGGATTCTGGGCGGGTGGGGGGCCGATCCCGTATGCTGCCTTCTATTCATATGCTTATCCAGAGCCGCCCAACTTCGCGGCGGCGGTCGTGCAGCCGGGTGGAGCTTTCTATAGCAACGATTTGCACGAATTCATTCTTCCCTATGACATCGTCCGGGAATCAGAATCGCCGGACGATACACTTCTGCAATTCTTGCAGACGACATATGCCGCCGCAGCTAGTTTGTCCAAATGGGATCGCGGCTCTTTGGAACGTGCGCGCGATCCAAAGAATGCGGTCTAACCACGCGCTCGCGGGCGGACGCGCCATAGAGTGGCACGCGCTCAACGCGAACGGTTAGGCCCTCGTGACAAAACACAGAACACCGGACTCACTTACACTTAAATAGAGTTCGAGTATCACTGCAAATTTGGAGGATTATACATGAGTGACAATCCCAGCAAAGTAGTTGAGCTTAGTGGCGACGAAAAAGCCTTACTGGTAAAGAGAAAAGCTACCTGCCCGTTTATCGGCAGTGCCGTAGCCCAGGGTGTACTCCCGGTACGAAACGACGCGAAGGAGCCGCTTGCCAGTATCGAGGACGTCAGAAGGCTGGGTAATACCGGCGGCGGTGATCTTGGAGATCTGCTCGTGCTGTTTGCGAGCGGCAATCATGCGTCCATGCTGGGTGATTCTGGAAAGCTGGACAAGGCAGTACCGGGCGGCTTGTTTTCACTGGAGTTCCCTGGCTCACAGGGTTCTCACCCAGGCCACAGTGGCATTCTCCAGGGAGACCCAGAGATACCAAGTTCAGGTCGACTGAGTGAGGCGGATTTTGCAAGGCTGACAAGCCGAGCAAAGGATGGTTGGATCAAACGGTCAGACGTTGGACGCTTCATTGCGGAAAATCTGCTCAAGGATCCAAAGTCTAAGGTGTTTGGGAAAAATACGGCCGCGCTGTTAGCCAGTGACTTGGTCGAATTTGTGGAAACCACCGGTTCAGCATTAATAAGCAAGCTCCTCCCTTCCGATGAAGACGCGAGCACGACTCATCGAGATATCGAGGAGAAGCTCACCAAGCTTCTTGGGGAGGACAATCTTGTCGGATCCGCCGGGGAGTTTGGCCTGCTCTTCGCCTTCCTAGCCAACAAACCCGGCGCCAAGGAAGTCGAAGGTGAGCCTGCGGTGGCCGTACAGGACCTAAAGGCCATGTTTGTGGACAAGCATCTTCCCGACGGGTGGGAAACCTGGAAAAAATCACGGATAGACTGGGTAAGAAACACCACCGGTTTACTGATCAGTGCGGGCAAGGAATATCGGACCCTCAAGCAAACGTAATGATTTACACTATCTCTCCGCGGAAATGATCGGGGCCACAATAAAGGGCCCCCGCGCTCTTCCAATCAAGCGAATCTATGGAAGCAAAATACGGTTGGGGGCAACTTAGCGGGGACGGTTCGGTTGGTTCTGCTTCCTCATCCGGTCATGATTCCTGACGAGCTAACCAGGGCCGGTGGCGGTATCGAGAACGCGGTCAAAAAATATGCCTGATCGCTAACGTACTTTGCCACTGCACGAAGTTCGGGGTTCAAACCTAACACTCCATTACTCCGACTCTGGCGGCTTGTCTTTCACCAACCGTGCAGGTATAGGCAAAGAGACAATCTCCAACCGAGGTGAACCCCATGCAGCTCCCGCCCATCGCCGCAACGACCATCGGTAGTTTTCCGCGTCCGGCTTGGCTTGCCCAGACGGACCGTAGCCGGGCCATCTTTCGCCTCGAAGGCGCGGCATTGAAGGAAGCGCAGGACGACGCCACGGCATTGTCCATACGTACGCAGGAACGAATCGGCCTCGATTTGCTTTCCGACGGCGAGCAGCGCCGCACCGGCTTCATCAATCATGTACTCGCAGCTTTCGACGGCATCGATCTTTCGCAGGAAGGACTGAAAAAAGTTTACCGGCGCCGCGAACAGGAGCGCATGGTGCCGCGCATCGTGGGCAAGATAAGACGCCGCGCCCAAGCCATTGTGGACGACTTGCGATTTGCCAGGGAGCAAACCCAAAAGCCGATCAAGATGGACGTGCCGGGGCCAATGACGGTGGTCGACAGCACTCTCGATGAATTCTACAAAGACGAAGCCGCCATGGCGATGGACGTAGCCACGGCGCTCAATGAAGAGCTTCGCGACCTACAAGCGGCGGGCTGCGACGTGATTGAAATCGATGAGCCGGCCATGACCCGCTACCACGAAAAAGTTTTCGCCTACGGTGCCAAGGCCCTTGACCGCTGTCTCGAAGGCATCCATGTCCCCACGGTGGTTCATCTCTGTTACGGCTACCCCGGCGGCTTGGGACAACAACATGAATACGAATACCCTGAACTGTTAGCGGAATTGATGAAGACCAGGATCGGCGGCTTCGGCGTCGAATTTGCCCGCAGCGGTTATGATCCCGCGGTACTAGAAATCGCCAAAGGTAGGATCATCATGTTCGGTTGCGTCGATCCCAGCAACACCCCTGTGCCGCCGGTTGAACAGGTCGTCCAACGGGTGCGCACGGCGCTCAAATACGTCAAACCTGAAAATCTTTGGCTCGCACCCGATTGTGGGCTCATGACGATCGGCCGCGAGTTAGCCAATGCCAAAGCGAGATTACTCGTCGAGGTCGCCAAGCAGTGCCGCAGGACACTCTGACAAGGGAAGGAGTGAAGATCATGCCAACCGGCACAGAGCATCTGAAAGAGCTGCACGAAAAGTATGCGCGTCACGATTTGCGTGGCATGTGGCAGCGTGACGGCTCGAACACGCCAAAGCCTCAGCCCCGGCTATGGTCCTGGCAGGACGTCGCGCCGCTTCTTGACGAATCTTTAAGAACAGTTCGCTTGCCTGAAGACACTGACCAGCGAGTTATTGGCTTGGCGGATCCAGAATTTTCCAGCCGCGCAGTATACGTCTCCTATCAGCTTCTCAACCCGGGCGAGGAAGTTCCCTCCCACCGCCATACGCCGGCGCAAATGCGGTTTGTTATTCAAGGTACGGGCGCCTATACAACTTCCGACGGCGAACGTATGTTCATGGAGCCCGGCGACCTGCTCGTGCAACCCAACTGGAGCTGGCATGGGACGGCTAACATCGGCGAAGGTCCGATTTACTGGCTAGACATTCAGGATCGCAATCTGATCAATTATCTTGGAGCGTTCCGGCGCGAACTTTGGCCTGACGGCAAGGTACAACCGGCCATCCATCCCGAAAATTACTACGCCCGAGTTTCCGGGGCGCTTCGGCCAGTGAAATCCGTCCAGGCGCCGGAGAGTCTTCCGCCGACCCATTATAAATGGTGTGACACACTCCACGCGGTGGAGGAGCTAACCGGGACAGCCGCAGCAGATCCCTACGATGGTCTCATTTTCGAGTACACTAATTCGTTTACCGGTGCCCACACCTTGCCCACCCTGAGTGCGCGGATTCAGATGTTACAGCCGTTGCAAAATACCAGCGAGCATCGGCACACCGGGATGACCATGTATTACGTGGTTACGGGAGGAGGCTCGACGACGGTCGACGGCAGCACGACCATCGAATGGCGCGAGCGCGATTGTTTCATGCTCCCGCCGTACCAGTGGCACGCGCATCGGAACAGTTCAAAGGACCAACGTGCGATTCTGTTTACGGTCAGCGACCGTCCGGCGCTCGAAGCTCTTGGTCTCTATTATGAAGAAGGGAAATGAGATTGGGCGCTGGAGCAATGAAGTTATGGAGTGATGGGTTTCGGAATAGCCCCAATATCTCAACTTTTGGCGGCTCAATGATTGAAACCTAAAATCGCATAGACGCAAAGGAGACTAAGATGGCTCGTAAAGTTCAGATGATTTCCGGAGATTCTCATCTCGATTTTCCACCGGAACGCTGGGTGCATCGTCTGCCGGCGAAGTGGCGCGATCGCGCGCCCAGGCGCATCAAATTGGCCAACGGCGACGACGCTTTCATCATCGAGAATCGCCGGCCGCATTCGCCGTCGCTCCAGATCACCGGCACCGGCGGCGCTTACGACAAGCATGATATAAACGGCATTAGCTACGATGGTCCGGGCACGGGTCTCCCGGCGCAACGGCTCCAGGAGCAGGATCAGGATGGCGTGGACGCGGAAATCCTCTACACCCATCCATCCTATATAAATTCGTGGCGCGGCATTAGCGACGACGAGCCGTATCGGGCGTTGATCCGAGCTTACAACGCATGGCTGATCGAGGAGTACTGCTCTTTCGCACCCGACCGGCTCATCGCGATGGGCGTGATTCCGGACACCGGCGTAGACGACGCGGTCACCGAGCTGGAGTACTGCGCGTGCGCCGGATTTAAAGGCGTTTGCATCTACAAATTTCCCAGCGGCAAAGGCTACGCGCTGCCTGAAGACGACCGCTTCTGGGCCGCCGCCATCGATCTCGGTATGCCGATCACCGCGCATACCAACGGCGGCACGACGAGATTTTCCCGCGAAGGACCCGTGTATCGCTACAGCCAGGTTCCCGACCACGCGCCTCCGGGGCGCGATCCTGTGAACTTGCTCGTGCGTTTCACGAGCGACAACGCCTTGGCGCCCATTCAACTCGCTTTCGCAGGAGTCTTCGATCGTTTTCCCAACCTGCGCGTTTACTGGGCGGAGACCCAGGTGGGCTGGCTCCCCTACTGTTTGTCTCAGATAGATGACAACTACGAGCGCAACCGTTACTGGGCCGAGCGCGACTGGGCCATGAAGCCGCTCAAGCACAAACCCAGCGAATATCTCTGCCAGCGTAATCTCTGGGGCTTTATGAAAGACCCCCTGGGCGTCCGGCTACGCCACGACGTCGGCGTCAAAGCGCTTCTGTGGGGCAGCGATTTCGCTCACGCCACCGGCGACTGGCCGGAATCACGCCGCGTCATCGACGAAACCTTTGTCGGTGTGCCGCCGGACGAGCGCTATGCCATGCTGGCGGGCAATGCCTTAGAGTTCTTCAAGCTTAGAGACACGGTGCCGGATGTGAACGATCTAATCCGCGCGGCGTAAACAATTTAAGCGTGAACATGAAACACTTCATTGCAGGTATACTGTCGATAGGCTTTCTCTTCGCCGTTCCTACGGTCTCCGAAGCCGCGGAATCCAAAATTAGCTCGAACCAAGAATGGGAAAGAACCGTCGAAGCTGCCAAAAAAGACGGCCAGCTCACCGTGTACCATTGGGGCACGCCGTTGATGCTCGATGCCGGCGCCTTTCAGAAAGCTTATCCCGAAATAAAAGTGACCACTGTCAGCGCCATGGGAACGGAGTTGATGCAGCGGATACTGGCTGAACGGCGGGGCGAGAAATTTATTCCCGACGTTTACATCGCCGGCATCGCGTCGGCGGTGGTCCTGCACAAGGCGAAAACGTTCGATCCGATCAGAAACGCCTTGGTTCTGCCCGAAGTCAGCGACGAATCCAAATGGTGGCGCGGCAAACATACCTATGGCGACGCTGAACGGAACACCATTTTCACGTTTACCAAAAGCCCCGATTACGGCAGCATTGGTATTAACACGAAGCTGGTGGATGCCGCGGAGTTCCGCTCCTATTGGGATTTCCTGCAACCCAAATGGCGATCGAAAATCGTCGTTCAAGATCTCCGCGGCGGTGGCCCGGGCTCCACGCCGTTGCGCTTCATGTATTACAATCCTGAGTTGGGCGCCAAATTTGTGCGCCAGCTTTACAGCGCCATGGACGCAACACTTTTCCGGGATAACCGCCTGGCCCTGGACTGGCTCGGCGGCGGTAAGTTCGCCATCGCCTTCTTCGTCCAGAAAGTAGAGGAAGCGGAGACAAAAGGACTCCCGGTCACGCAGTTCAAACAAACGATGAAGGAGGGCGTCGGCCTTTCGTCCCGCGTCGGCCACTTGGCCCTAATGAACCGCGCGCCCCATCCCAACGCCGCCAAAGTGTTTATCAACTGGTTTTTATCTCGCGAAGGACAAGACCTCTTCCAGAAACTTCAGATCAACGCCCGCGATCCGGCGGACTCGCTGAGAATTGACATCGCCAAAAATCAGATTCCGCTAGCCGACCGCAGACAAGACGGGGTTAAATATATCGACCTCGACGAGCATAAAGTATTTGATCCTAATCCCGCGATTCAGCTGATCAAGGAAATCCTAGGCGAGACCGGCAAGTAGAAACACGGCGAGAAGTATAAAGATCCTAAACCAGAGCAAAAATCATTGAAGCGAGCTCGCACAGGCAGCAAGGAAATATTACGGATCGATAGTTGATTCATTACGTGCATGCCGGCAAAAGCCAAACGACGCCGAAAGACGAGAAAAGCGCCTGCTTGCCCTGAATGCGGCGCGCTGGCGGTGATTCCCGTCGTCCACGGCATTCCCAGTCCTTCGCGGCAAAAAGCGATCCGGGAAGGCAAAGCGATCATCTCCAACCGTGAAGAGTGGGAAGGCATGACCGAATGGTACTGCAAATCCTGCGGCTGCGACTGGAGCGACCGCTGGCGCAGATTCAAGAAAGTTGAAAGTGTCAACGCTACGCGTTAACGCGACATGACTGAAGCGCGACGACCGACGCGACGAGACTGTGTCGCAACTGGATGCTCGTCCTTCGAAAATCTCGGGTCGAACGGGTAAATACTTGAATTCACAATCGGGCAATACCCTTGGGGGTGAGGCTCTCGAACCATGAACGGCGTGGCGACACAGTCTCGACGGGGAGGGAGCGTGATAGCTGGAATGTTATTCATTACCCTACTTTGGACGGCATTGGCGTACGCTCCGTTCCTCGATGCCGCTGAGGCAAAACCGGCTTGGCAACTGGAATGGGACAAAACCCTTGAAGCCGCGAAGAAAGATGGAAAGGTCGTGGCGGCGATGCCAGCGAGCGCGGAGCTGAGAAAGGCGGTCATGAACGCATTCCCAAAACGCTTTCCCGGCATCGAGTTGGATATGACGGCGTCGCGAGGGCCCACCAATGCCGCCAAGATCGCAGCGGAACACGCGGCGGGCGTCCGTTACTTCGATCTACTCGTCAGCGGTACATCGACGCCGTTCAACCTGCTCAACGCCGGCATCTTGGAACCTTCCGAGTCATTGTTCATCTTGCCGGAAGTCAAAGATCCGAAGCGCTGGTTTGGCGGCCACATTTGGCTCGACAACGCCAAGACATATGTCTATTCGTTCCAAGCCTATCAATCGGAAAACTTGTGGTACAACACAACCATCACTAAACCGGAGGACATCCGTTCCTATGACGATATGCTCAATCCGAAATGGAAAGGCAAGATCGGCATCCTTGATCCCCGCTCAGCCGGCGCCGGCACCGCGACATGGTCTTTCTTTCTGAAGATCAAAGGCGAGGAATTTCTCAAAAAACTTGCGGCGCAGGACATGTTGCTTTCTCGCGACCAGCGGCAACTGGCCGACAATCTGGCGAAAGGGAAGATCAATCTTACAATCGGACTGTCCTATTATACATTCGCGCCGTTTTTAAAAGCTGGGCTTCCCATCAAATCTCTTCCGGAAGCCAAAGAAGGAACTTACACCAGTTGCGGCAGCGGCGCCCTTTCCATCGTGAAGAATTCACCTCATCCCAACGCCACAAAGATTTTCATAAACTGGCTATTGAGCAAAGAAGGACAAGAGGTTTACGGCAAAGCCATGGGACAGGCGACACGGCGACTCGACATCGACACCAAATGGCTGCTGGAATACGGTACCAAGGCCTCCAAGGACTTCCTCACCGTGGAGCAAAACGACCGCTTGGAAAACTACGGCGAAGAGACGATCAAGAACTACTGGGCGCGGGCAACGAAAATCGCCGAAGAAGTTTTAAGGTAATCATGGACGCTCTGACGCGCCGGATGGCGGACTTCGCCAGCCAGCTTTCCTACGAGCATCTTCCCCCGGCAGTGGTGACCGCCGCGCGCCGCTTTCTCGTGGACACTCTGGGCTGCGCCATCACCGCGCGCGATTGCGAATCGGTTTGGATCGGGCTCCGCCTGGCGGAAGGCGCGGCGCCGGTGCGTTATCCGGGCCGAATTATTTGCCACGATCAACGGTCCAGCGCGGAGAGCGCGACCTTCGTCAACACGGCGATGATTCGCAATCTCGATTTCAACGACCAGTATCCTGGCGGTCACCCCAGCGACTGCGTCGGCGCCTTTCTGGCGATTGCCGAGGCGGCCAACGCCGATGGCCGCCGCCTGATCTCCGCGCTGGTTATCGCCTACGAGCTGTGCGTCCGTATCAGCGACGCCACCGGATTGCGCTATAAAGGTTGGGATCAAGGCTTTGCAGTTGGCATCGCAACCGTAGCCGGTGTCGGTCATCTGCTTCGTCTGACATCGGAACAGATCGCTGAGGCCATCGCTATCATTGCAGTCGCCAATATTCCGATGCGTAACACGCGTGCCGGCGAGCTTTCGCTATGGAAAGGCGCTGCCACTGCTTTTGCTGCGCGCAATGGTATTTTTGCCGCGCTGCTGGCCGCCGAAGGGATGACCGGTCCCGACCGGCCGTTTGAAGGCAAACATGGTTTGTGGGATCTGATCACCGGTCCGTTCAAATTAGAGCCGTTGCCAACGGAGGGCGGTCCCTACCGTTCGCCGGACGTGCAACTCAAGGCTTGGCCCGTGGAGTACAATGCTCAGCTACCGGTTTGGGCGGCGCTGGAGCTGCGCGCGAAAATCGACTGGCGCGAACTGGCCGAAATCGATATCGGAACCTACACCTTTGCTTACACCGAAATCGGCAGCGAGCCGGAAAAATGGGATCCAAAAACAAGAGAAACCGCCGATCATAGCATGCCCTATATTTTCGCCAAGGTTCTGGTCGACGGCACAATCGACGTCGCGGCATTCGAAGAATCCGCCTATCGGGATGCGTCTATACGTCCGCTGATGAACAAGATTCGCATCCATGTCGACGACGAAGTCAACGGCATGTATCCAGGCGTCGTCGCCATGAAAGTGCGCGCCCGGGCCAATGACGGACGGGTTATCGAACTGTTTCCACGCGATCCCCTGGGCCACACCAATAACCCGATGAAAGACCAAGACGTCCGGACGAAGCTCACGGAGAACAGCGAGGCGGTTCTGGGCGCCGAACAAACAGCGGCGATTTTGGACGAATGGTGGAAGATCGCCGATCTTTCCGCCGCGGAGTTGGCAGGCGCTCTTGATTTATTGGACAGAAAGGCGTGATCGAGTTGGCTCAAAGTTCAATGTTGTGATCTGCGGTTCGCTGTCTTTACGTTGAACATTGAACTTGGAACTTTAAGAATGGAAGCCATCGTTCAAGACCGAAACGGCCTTTGGTTTGCTTCTTCGAGACAGTCTGTCAGGTTTGACAATGACTGTTCATTATCGCAATGATAGGCGCAATTTCACCAGGGAGGTAAACTTTGAAGATCCTACGCTTTAATGACGACCGAATCGGCGTTATCAAAAACGCCAACATGGTGGTGGATGTCAGCGACACCGTAAGCGCGCGCAAGGCCAAGGGCCCTGAGCGCGTCATGGAAGAAATCATCGAAGGGTGGCGCAAATACCGCCGCCGCTTCGAGAAAGTGCTGGCTGAGCAAGAGGGCGTGCCGCTGGATAGCGTGCAGCTTCGTAGTCCCCTGGCGCGCCCCGGCAAGTTTCTTGCCGCCTTCAGCAATTATATCGACCGCCCCGGACGCACCGCTGACAATTTTCCCAACGAGTATTTCTACAAATCCCCAGACCTCGTAGGGCCAGGGGAAAGCGTCGAATTGCGAGACATTCCTGCCTGCGTGGTTTATCAGCCGGAGGCCGAATTTAGTTTCGTCATCGGCAAGACTGCCAAAGACGTTCCTGAGAAGAAGGGGCTGGATTACGTGTTCGGCTATGTGCCGACCTTTGACATTTCAACCCGGGGTCTCGTGCGCCGAACGCAATTCATCGGCAAGGGCCAGGGCACACATGGCTGCTGCGGTCCGTGGATCATAACCAAAGATGAAATCCCGGACCCGCACAACGTCGTGGTAAAATCCTGGACCAATGGCGAGCCTCGGCAGAATTATAACACCGGTAACATGGCGCATAAAATTCCCAATCAGATCGCCTGGCTCACGAAATTCGTCCAACTCAGTCCAGGAGACATCGTCGCCACCGGCACGTTTCACGAAGGCTTAATGCCGGTAAATTCCGGCGACACCATTGAAATTGAATTCGAGAACCTGGGCCGCGCTAAATTTCTCATCACCGGCAACAGCCCGCGCAAGACGGTGGACTGGCTGCCTGGACGAGACCAGCCCAAGCCACCCGAAGGCGGCGGCATCCATAAGATCTGACCGGAAGGATGAAGGAGGAAGGTGAAAGCGGAAGGACAAATTCCAAGCAATAGACTTCATCCTTCAGCCTTCATCCTTTCTGAATTTATCCTTTTGAATTCATCCTTCGCAGCATTCCCCAGTGCCACGGCAACAGCGCGCGGTGCGCGAGATTGAAAAGTAGATTCAACGCGTAGCCCAAAATCGCCAGCGCAAGCATCCCGGCGTACATCTGCGCGACTTTGAAGCGCCGCTGGGAGTCGAGAATGAAATAGCCGATCCCATCGGTGCTCCCCACCATTTCCGAAATCACGACAAGAATGAGCGTGATCGGCAAGCTAACTCTGAGGCCGGTCATGATTTGCGGCGAGCAGGCGGGCAGGACCACCTGCCAAATAATTTTTACGTGAGATACACCGAAGGTCCGGGCGGTGTTCAAGAGCAGCCGGTCGATATTTCTTACGCCGTCGAGTGTATTGAGCAGGATCGGCCAGGAGCAGGAAAAAAAGATCACGAAAATCTTCATCTCGTCTTCCAGGCCGAAGAATAGGAGCGCCACTGGGATCACCACCGGCGGCGGAATCGGCCGGAGCATTTCAATCACTACTTCCAGAGCCCGATAGCAGCGCTCGAAGAGCCCCATTAGAATTCCCAAAGGAATAAAAACCGCCGCGGCCAAGAAGTAACCGACGGCGGCCCGTTTCATGCTGGCGAGGACTTGCGAGGGAATTTCGCCCGACCCCATCAGTGAACCGAAGGATGCAACGATTCTGCTCAGCGGTGGGACAATCAACGGATTCACCCACTCCAATCGCGCCACCAGCTCCCAGGCCAACATCAAAACCAGCATAAAGAAAAAGCCGTTGAGCTTTGATTCATACATGTCTATGCCGACTCGCGGGCGAGCATACCCCGGCGCCAGGCGAGCGCCTTTCCCTCTAAGACCAGAAACAACCGATTGAGTCCATAGCCCAGGGCAGCCACGATTATGATCCCCGCGTACATATTGCCACTGTTAAAAGAACGCTCCTGATCCAAAATGAAAAAGCCCAGTCCCCGGCTGCCGGCAATCATCTCAGCCGTGGTGACCAGAATGAGGGCGATGGACAGGCTGATTCTCAAGCCAGTAACTATGTATGGCGCGGCGCCGGGCAGGATTACCCTCCACAAGATGGCCCAGCGGCGCAAGCCGAACGTCCGCGCGGTATCGATTAGCGTCGGCTCGATATGGCTCACTCCGTCAATGGTATTGACGAGTATAGGCCACAGGCTGGCGTAAACGGTCACCGCCACAATCATCGCGTCGCCGATACCGAGCGTGAGCACGGCGACGGGAATGATCGCCACCGACGGCATAGGGCGTAAAAATTCGATGAAGACCGCCAATAGACCGAAAGCGAAGCGAAAATGGCCGAGCAGGACGCCTGACGAAACCGCGAGCAGCGCGGCGATCACATAGCCTTCGAGAAAACGGCTAAGCGTCGAAAGCAGATGACCGGAGATTTGTCCCGACGCGAACAACTGGCCCAGGGCGGCGATAATTTGGCTCACCGGCGGTATGTAAAATTGCAGCTTGGGGCTCGCGCGCGCGCCGTGCTCCCAGAGCAGAATCAGCCCGGCGAATACGAGCCAGCCGAGCCAATTAATATTCTTGTAGCCGTTCATGGCGCGTGGCCGATCTGGCGGTAGATTTCATTACGCATGGTCATGAAATGCGCTTCGGCACGGGTCGCCAGCTGATTGCGCGGCCGGGGAAATTTCACCGGCAACTCCTGAATTATTTGCGAAGGCCGGCGGCTCAAAACCCAGATGCGATCGGAAAGATAGATCGCTTCCTCGATGTCGTGGGTGATAAACAAAATCGTCGTCTTGAGCTCGGCCCACACTCTGAGCAGCGTGTCTTCCAACTCCAGGCGAGTCAGCGCGTCGAGGGAGCCGAAGGGCTCGTCCATCAGCAGCACCTCGGGCTCGTAGGCGAGCGCGCGGGCGATGGCAACGCGCTGCTGCATGCCGCCGGAAAGTTCCCAGGGATAATGTTTCTCAAAACCCTTGAGGCCCACGAGATCGAGCAGCTCTCTGGTCTTCGATTCGGCGCCAGGCGTTCGGTCGCCGCGCGCCTCCAAACCGAAGCGCACATTGCCCATGATGGTGCGCCAGGCGAACAGGGACCGATTGTATTCCTGAAAAACCAGAACGAGGTTGGGCGGCGGCCCTTTGACTTCTTTGCCTTTGACGATCACCCGGCCCGATGTCGGCTCGATCAGGCCGGCAATGGTCATTAACAAAGTCGTTTTGCCGCAGCCCGACGGCCCGACGAAGGAAACGAATTCTCCCGCTTCCACCTTGCAAGTGACGTTGCCGATGGCCGGAGTGTTCTGGCCGCGCAGTTGACGATAGCTCTTGGAGAGATTTTCGACTTCGAGGATCGGCATGGAGAAAAGAATGGAGTGATGGAGTGTTGGAGTATTTCAATCGAAGAGAAACCCGTCACTCCATCAGATTCACCCCTTCGGCGCCAGCTCGCTGATGACATCCCGGGCCTTGAACGCGCGGGGAATCAGCTTGTACTTCCGCGTGAGATCGATGGTCACTTGCAGGTCTTTTTCCGATACCCCTTTCTCAAACACCGGCAGTGGGATCTTACCGGCCAAATCCGGATTCAAGCCGGTCCACTTGGCAATCGCTTCGCGGCTCGTCTTGGGATCGGTTCCGACGGCGTCGATCCCACGGTTGAGCGCCGTAATGAATGCTTGCGCGGTCGGCTTATTCTTTTGCAGCCATTTGTCCGACGCGAACCAACTGGCGATAAGGAATTTCCCGATCACGTCGCTCCAGGGATGGGCGAGCACCCGGGCGACACCCTTGGCAAGCGCCGCGCTCGGAAAGGGCTCTTGCGCGCTGGCGGCGTCAATTTTGCCGGCCACCAGTGCCGCTTCCATCTGCGGAAACGGTACCTCGACGAATTTCACCTTGGCGGAGCTCGCGCCGTTCTTGTCGATCCAGGCCATCACCATGAGATGGACGATGTTATTCAACGTATTCACCGCCACGGTCTTGCCTTCGAGATCCTTCGCGCTGTTGATGGGTGATGCTTTTGCCACCAGCAGCGCGTGGGTATCGTTTGTCCCCTTGACGTTGGTAGCGCCGCCGCTGATGAACTTGAAATCGAACCCCTCCACATGCGCCTGATAAAGGGAAATCACGTTCGTCCAGCCGAACTGCAAATCGCCGGAGGTGACGCCTTGCACGATCACAGCGCCGCCGGCCATCGGCAGGGTTTCGAGCTCCAGCCCGGCTGCCTTGAAGAAACCCCGTTCCATAGCGACGAACATCGGCGCGTTGTCAACTATCTTCATATAGCCCAACTTGCTTTTGGTCTGCGCCCAGCCAGACCCGCTCATGAGCGGCAAGCCGGCGGCGGCAAGCGTCACTTTTCCGATAAATTCGCGGCGTGTAAATCCCATAGTCGTCCTCCTGGGCCGGTAAGCTGAGTTTTTCGCCCAACGCTAGCTGCTAACTCGAAACAGGTCAAGCGCTGGGCAGGGTCAGGAAACGATGGCCGTTCAAAGTTCAACGGCTTCGCCCGTTCAACGTTCAACGATCAATGTTCAACGTCCCCGCGTCTCAACCTTGAAACTTGAACGTGAAACCCTGAACCGCGCCGAAGGCGCCATTTTGAACCTAGAACCTGTACGACCATTGACAGCGCCGCCGCGCCGCCGCAAAGAGAGCGCTGTTTCTTTCCGACTAATAACAGCCATGAGGGCTGGAAAAAGCGCCCGTTTCGGCTAGAATCGGCAGCCTATGCTCATCGACGCTCATGTCCATCTAGACAAATATGGCGACCTGCTCGACGATGCTATGCGGGAAATCGAGCAGCGAAAGATACTGACCGTGGCCACAGCTATGGACTCGTCGTCTTACGCCGAATTGAAGGTAATCGCCGAACGGTCGCCGCTGGTCCTGCCGACATTCGGCGTACATCCGAGACGCGCGCGGCAATATGCCGGACGCCTGCGTGAATTGGATTCGCTCACCGAGAGCAGTCCCGCCATCGGCGAAATCGGCCTCGATTTTCACTGGGAGAAAGACACGTCGACCTTTCCAGCGCAGATTAAAGTGCTTGAATATTTCTTCGCCGCGTCGCGCGAGCAAAATAAAATCGTCAATCTCCACACCAAGGGCGGAGAAAAGGAGATCCTCGATTTGCTCGAAAAGTACGAGGTCCGGCGCCCCATCATTCACTGGTACTCCGGCCCGCTGGATATCCTGCGCGCAATGATTCAGTACGGCTGTTTTTTCACGGTCGGCGTCGAAGTGCATTACTCGGATCGCATCAAAGCCATCGCCGATGAGATTCCCGATCATCTGCTTTTGACTGAAACCGATAACCCGGGTGGATTGAAATGGTTGAACGGCGAACTTGGCATGCCTGGGGCCATTGCCAATGTCGTCGAAACGGTGGCTGGATTACGGCAGTCAACGCCCGAGCGAATCGAACGACTCGTACACGGCAACTTCGCGCGCTTGATCCAAAACGACCCGTGGCTACAGGATATACAAGCGCTTTTAGCCCGGCCGGAGGGGTTAGATGCATAAACCGGGCTGGTCTCGCGTCTCGACTCCCATCCGACCAAAACTAGAAATCGAAGTCCGCGCCGGCGTTACTGCCAAAGTTTCTTAAAAAACCCTTCCTTTATCAGCGTTCTCGCCCATAGCCAACCGCGATTTTTTTTGACCCCGGCGGCCAGTCGAACGTGATGCTTGTATTTGTTACTCTCGGATCTTGTTCCCGCGACCACAATCCAGCACGCCAGGAGGTTAGCCGGTATGTTTGAATCTTACGCGAAGGAAATTACTCCGAAACTCGTCGATATGGGGATTGAAGCGGCGCAAACGTCGCTGCGCATTGCGTTGATTGTGATCGCCGCTTATGTCGTCATTAAAGTCTTGCGCATCGCCCTCGATAAACTGGAACGGCTGCTCACCCGCGCCGCGGAATTCACGGAACAAGTCCCTGGCGCGGGGGGTAATCGCATCAAGACCCTCATCGGCGTGCTGCGCACGATTGCGGTGGTGCTGGTCTGGTTCGTCGCGGTCGTGACTTCCTTGAGCCACGTCGGCGTCAACATCGGGCCGATTCTCGCCGGCGCCGGTGTTGTCGGACTGGCGGTGGGCTTCGGCGCGCAGAATCTCGTGCGCGATCTCGTGAGCGGCTTTTTTCTGATTCTCGAGAACCAGGTGCGCGTCGGCGATATCGCGGTAATCAACGGCACCGGCGGGCTCGTCGAAGCTATCAGCTTCCGCACCATCGTGCTGCGCGATCTCGAGGGTGTGGTTCATGTGTTTCCCAACGGGACAGTCGCCACGCTCGCCAACCGAACCAAGGGGTGGTCCGCCTATGTCCTCGATATTGCGGTAGCCTATAAAGAAGACACCGACCGGGTGGTCGAAATCATGCGCCGGGTGGGAACCGGGATGCAAGCGGAAGCGCTCTATGGTTCGTTGATGCTCGAGCCCATCGAGATATTCGGCGTCGATCAGTTTGCCGACTCGGCGGTGAATATCAAGGCGCGGTTGAGAACCCTGCCGCTGCAGCAATGGACCGTGGGACGGGAGTACCGCCGCAGACTTAAGAAGGCCTTCGACGGCGAGGGCATCGGGATTCCGTTTCCGCACCGCACTCTCTACATGGGCGAGGCGAGCCCGCCGTTTCAGTTTGCTGTGAAAGCGGCGGACGGTGTTGTCGAAAGTCGCAACTAGCCCGGCTCGCAAGCGTTGAAGGTTCAATGGGCGACGTTCAAAGTTGGGAATCACGATTGTCTCATTCAACCCGGATTCCGCAGTTGCGCTCGACAGGAAGCGCGAGGCGCAACCCTCCCGTAGCAAAGTCTCAGCCGAAGGCGCTCCGCCTGTGGCGGAGATGCCGTCTGCCTCTAAGTAGACATCGAGCAACGGTGCTTACACGGCACATTAAAGCTCGTAACAGCGAAGTGCGAAAGCGCAAGATGACTTTGAACTTTTACAGTTGGACGCCTTCGCTACTCCAGGGTTCCACCTCGCTTGCCGTCTCATCAGTCTAACTGCGGAATCCGGGTTCAACAGAGGACCGGATACGTTGAACGTTGAACTTTGAACCGACATTCACGGCGGCGTGCCTCTTCCCATTTTGCTCGAAGCGTGTACATTGGGTTGAATCATTTCTCGAAACCGGACACCAGCGGAGTATACCCGACACCTTGGCGGACAAAGAACATTCCCTTTCGCGCGCGGAAACCGGGCCCGTCATCGCCGTCAGTCTCATATCCGCCCTGCGCCTGCTCGGCATCTTTCTCATCTTGCCGGTTTTCAGCGTCTACGCGGTTCGATATCCGGGAGCGAGCGTTGGGTTAGCGGGCGTCGCCTTCGGCAGCTATGCATTGACTCAAAGCCTGGCGCAGATCCCGCTCGGCTGGGCCAGCGATCGATGGGGGCGCAGGCCGGTCTTGCTGATCGGACTCGCCCTCTTTGCCCTGGGTAGTATCGCCTGCGGTCTAGCGGAAAATATTTTTCAACTCATCTTCGCCCGCGTCATCCAAGGCACGGGCGCCGTGGGCTCGGTCGCGTTTGCCGCGCTGGCCGACGTGACGCGGCCGTCCGTGCGCACCCAGGCCTATACGATCACCGGTCTTGCCATTGGTTCGGCATTCATGATCGGCGTCTTGGCCGGACCACTGCTGGCGGCGCGCGTCGGTCTGGACGGTCTTTTTTACCTGCTCGCCGCCGTCGCAATTCTAGCGATGCTTCTCGCCGCCATTTCATTCCCGCGCATTCCTCGCTCCGCGCATAGGGAACCGCCACTGGCGTTAAAGCCCCTCCTTTTCGACGGCGCCTTGCGCCCGATCTTCGTAGCGGCTTTCGTCCTCTCCTTGGCACTCAATCTATTTTTTTTCACCTATCCGTTGAGCTGGAACGAGCTCGGCCTCGACAAGGCCGAGCTATGGCGAGTGTATCTAGTTATTTTTTTACCGAGCGTACTTCTAGTCTTTCCCTATGTGCGTAGATCGGAGAGGCGCGGCCGCTTCCGCGCCCCGCTGTTGCTCGGCTGGCTGAGCGCGGCCGCGGGATACGGCGTCTACCTACTCGGCGCGCAATACGATTTTCTTCTTTATCTGGCCGGCGCGACCTTTTTTTTCGGCTACAGTCTTTACCAGCCACTACTGCCGGCATTTTTGACCAGACGGGTGCCGTCCGCCGGACGCGGCAGCGCCAGCGGGATCTACAGCTTCGCTGGTTTCGCCGGCTCCTCGGTGGGCGGCATTTTAGGCGGCGCGTTGATGCAAATCTCGCCGTCGCTGCCCGAGCTTATCGGAGTTGTCACTCTACTAATGTGGTTCTTCCTCGGGCTGCCTACGCCGCCCGATAACGGCGCTTAGCGCTGTCGCCTGCTCGGGACGTTGATCGAGTCGCGCCGCTGGACTAATAGAAATGAGGAGTCAATATGCGTCATCTCGCTACGTCCTGGCACATCGCGCTCAAGGTGTTAGTAATTTTTCTCGCGAGCACAATCTCCGGCTGCGGCGGGGCGCGCGATGAAACGGTGGCGGGAGTCATCGTGCCGGTTCCCGACGCGATGGAAAGAATCTCCGGCCAAGGCATCGAGTTGTCGATGCCTGGTTTCGGCGGCGGCCAGGCCGCCTTCCAAGGCAGCATGGCCCCCGACAAGATCATCGAGTTTTACAGGAAAGAGATGGCTGCGCGGGGTTGGCAACCCGGCGCGAGCCTGCTTAGCCGCGGCGGCATGCTCACCTATTCAAAGGATGGCAACAACGTACTGTTGGCCGTGGGCACGCGGGACGGCAAATCCACATTGAGCGTGACCGTAAGCAGTTCCGCCAAATGACCGGCGCCCGGTTCAACTTGGGATTGTGCGCTTGCTATAAGATCGCCATACGTTGAACCTGAACTTTGAACCATAGGGCGATTGACCGCACTCCGAGCTTCCTCAGGGCGGTGAGCTTGTCGAACCGCGCTCCAACAGAGTTGCCGAGCGTGATCCCGGCTATGTCACATATCTAACTGTCGATGAACTCAACCTCCTATCGCCGGCCTTTGTCGCTACGGCAAAAAGCTCAGGTCGATCAATTGATTGAGCTCCGCTTGGGTCAACGGCTGTTTCAAAAAATTATTTTTAATCCCATCCTCGATGGTTGCTTTTATGCCTCGTATCGGTTTCAACGTCATCGCCGCCTTGTTGTAGTAATCCCAAGTTTTGAGCACGGCGGATTCGGGGAACTTCAATTCGGCGCGGCGTATCCAAATTTTCGCGGTGTCTTCTTTGCGGTCAAACATGTAATCGAGGGCGCGCTGCTGCGCTCTGAAAAAGCCCCGGACAGCCTCTGGGTTTTTTGCCGCAAAATCGTTGTTGGTAAAATGCACGCGCGCGGTGATGTCCCTCATGGCCGCGATCTCCTCGCCTCTGACGACCACCCGGAGCTCACCTTTCTCGACTCGGTCCAAGTAAAACGGCGCCACCGACCAGCCCGCGTCCGCCTGGCCTGTGCGTACCGCTGTATAGACCTCCGGCATGCCGCCCAACGAGACCGGTTCGGCGGGCTTCAGTCCCTTAGTTTTAAGCTGATCCGCAATCCCGAGCACGGCCATGTGACTTGATGCGCCCGGGCGGCTGTAGGCAACTTTTTTGCCCGCGAGGTCGTCAAATCTTCGGATCGAAGTGTTGCTCTGCACGTACCAGAAAGCATCCATCCCGGTAATCTCGGCGGCGGCAATTTTGATCGGTGCTTTTTTCACGAAGGCGCTAACCACCGCCAGAGTTCCGGTGCCGAGACCGATTTGCGCGTCGCCAGAAACCACCGCTTGCACGTTTTCCCCTCCACCCCGGGTGAACACGGCATCGACTTCGAGATTGTTCTCCCGGTAAAAGCCCTTTTCCTGGGCGATGTAAACCGGCACGGCAACAGTGAACAAAACCCGATGCGGCACCACGACAACGATTTTGGTGCGCGCCGATGCCGCCAACGACGACGTCGCCGCGCCGAAGCAGAGCGCGAGCACGGCGATGGTTCCATAGCGAAGCTTTGGTTTCATGATTCAACCTCCTTAGTCTCGATGCTCCATTTGTTTGAAGCTTCTGAAGGATTCCTCTCTGAGGGCGCCCCAAACTTGCGCCACCAGCCGGCCGAAACGCTCGGATGCAATAATCGTCGAATCGCGTGGATGGGGCAAGTCGATATTGACCAGAGATTTCACCCGACCCGGACGCGCCGTCATTACCATCACCCTGTCTGAAAGCTGCACCGACTCGTTTATACTGTGCGTCACAAAGATGATCGTTTGCTTGAGCTGATCGCGGATCTTGAGCAACTCCTCGCCAAGAATAATCCGAGTCTGCTCGTCCAGCGCGCCGAACGGCTCGTCCATCAGAAGAATCTTGGGTTGCAAGACCAGCGCGCGGGCAATGGCCACCCGCTGGCGCATGCCACCGGAAAGCTCTGAAGGATACCGTTCCTCAAAACCGGAAAGACCGACGAGGCGAATCATCTCCGAGGCTTTGCGCCGTCGCTCCTCTTGCGAAACGCCGCGCATCTCGAGGCCGAACTCAACGTTGGCGAGAGTCGTGCGCCAGGGAAAAGTCGATTCTTCTTGAAACACCATGGCGATGGCCGGATGGGGCCCTGTCACCGGCTCGCTTTCTATCGTCAAATCACCGGCGCTTGCGCGCGTCAATCCGCCGATGATTCTCAACAAGGTCGATTTGCCGCAACCCGAAGGGCCGATGATGGAAAAAAACTCCCCGCCGCCAACCTCCAGGGAAACGTCGGCCAGCGCCGCAACCGGCTCGACGCCGTCGCCAGGGTCGCCGAACACTTTGCTGACGTTTCGCAGGCTTAGCATTGTTACGGTGGTATTCGAAGTGAAAAATAGTACGTGCCACCGCTAAACGCAATCTGATTATCCTGGAGGCGGAAGCCGAAGCGCACCTCGGTTCGGAGTATCGCTATAACGCGCTACGGCCTGGCTCCTTTAGAGCGCGCCCAGCCTTTTTCTCAACCCCTCCGCTCCCCATCCCATCACCACGTCATGATTCCACTTGAAGAGCCGGCGCGCCAGCGGCGACAGCATATTCATCCAAAGCTTGGTCGTCTGGACCTCCCAATCATAACGTGCAACTGTGCCCGTTTGGTCGACGGAAAACTGCCAGAGGCCTTTCCCTTGCAGTTCCCCAGTAGCCACCCCCTCGATAGCCGACATGGGTTCAACGCGTACTGTGCGCATGTCGAATGTGAGCTCGTACGGGAGCAGGCTTTTCCAAGTATAGCGACGAACGCCGCCGATGCCATCTTTATCGCCCCACTCCAGTTCGACAACGCGCTCTACGCCTTTCCACCAGGTTGGCCAAAGCTCGGAATGGTAGATTTCATTCCATACAGATTCGATGGGCGCACTGACATGCCAGGTCGTTACAAAACTATATTTCGCCATGATGCATGCTGAACTGTGACGCTACGGCTCACATCTTCCTTATCGGATAGTGGTGCCTGCAACAACGTCACCTAACGCCCGATGGTTCGCAAGGCAGCTTTCACTTCACCCGCAGTTTTGTACTTTGCGGTGCTTTTCGTCCCGTCTCGCCACTCGCACTCACACCCTCCTTCAAGCTTCTTGCTGATGGCTTCTTCAAATTTCAATTTGGTAACCTTTGCATCCGAGGGTGGCGGCGCATAGACGAAAGTGGCGTAGAGCTTGCCGCGAAAGTCGTAATGGACCTGAGGCCAGGAACAAATAATGAACAGTTTCGTCTGTTTGCTTTTACCGACATTGGCAAAGAAGACGGATTCAATTTCTGGATCACCACCCTCTGGCTCGAAATTATCGATCAAGACCTTTCGGTAGCTTTTGTCGCCTTCGGGCAGGTAGATGTAACTCACAATTCGACGATATGTTTGGCCTGACTGCTCGAACTCTTGTTCGTAGAACGCAATGATAGTGTTTGACCTTACGCCCCATCTGCTCGTCTCTATGACTTGGTGTACGAGTGTCGTCTGCGGCGGCCCGTATCTGCTCGCGAAGTTCTCGGCCGTTTCGTTGGCGAGCCGCGTTACGGAAGCGGCGTGGGAGGCCGACAGGACGGCAAAAAGCAAGAAAATTGATGTGAGTAGTTGCTTCATAGGGTGACCCGAACGACCTGGCACGAGGGGCGCGACGTTAGGAGCGTCTCTCTCTATGTCCTCGGTAGGCACCTAAAGTGCGGGCGATGCCCGCCCTCGCCCGCTGCTCTAGGACTTCCAAATACTTAGCGCCTTGAGCGTCGCGGTACGGCGTTCTGCCAAGCCGAGTTTTGCAGGGCCATTGATTTTTTCGGTCACGCCTTCGACATCGCCGACATCAGCCAGTCGAGAACATTGACGCGCGTCCCAAAACGCAAACGCGACTCTGGCGGCGGTTTTGGGTTCACGTGCGAGTTCGGGATTGCCTTCTAGATCCAAATTGACGATAGCGCCGATTTCTCGATAGTTTGACCGGCCTGTGAGCTGCTTGTACCCAGAGCCTCGGTACCGCCACCCGTCTCCGCTTGCTTCGTCGCCGTTGCCGAGACGACCGGCGTAGACGCGATTGGCAATGGCCTCTGGTCCACACCGAATCAAAGCCAGGGCATCGTCGGTTCCACGCACCGCGGAAAATATCGCATCGAGCCGCACCGGATCTCTGTAATTCAAATTTTCCACCATGCTGGCAAATCCGCCGGTTTCAACGAAGATCTGACCCATGAAGTGACAAAGGCGACGCGGTGTCGTCACCGAACTGGTCCTTCGTGCATCCTCTAATGCGCTGGCATGAATTTCCGGGTCTTTGATTTTCGGAGCAAATTTGCGAAGCGTTTCGGCTGTAATCATTGGAAAGCTCCTCAGGACAGAGTGATAGCAAATCGCAACTTCAAGGAATTTCTAAACCAAAGGTAGATTCGCGCCGAGTGCTTGTCAAGGCTTGGACGGATCTCTCCAATCGAGCTGATGCCGGACACCTCATGAAATTCAAATTTCCGCCTCACCATCCTCTGCAATTAATTTGAAAGCTTCGATAAGCGACGTGCTCCGTCAGACGGGCAGCCGTAAAGTTTGATTGCCCACGACGGTGGTTACATTCTAGAAAAATTTCGACGCGCCCCAACCCTTCGAATTGGTTTCAACCCGGCTTTCGCAGTTAGACTGAGGAGGCAGCAAGCGAGGCGGAAGCCTGGAGTAGCGAAGGCGTCCAACTGTAAAATTTCAAAGTCATTTTGCGCTTTCGCACTTCGTTGTTACGAGCTTTAACGTTCCGTCGAAGCACCGCTGCTCGATGGTTGCTCAGAGGCAGACGGCATCTCCGCCACAGGCGGATCAGCCTTCGGCTGAGACTTTGCTACGGAAGGGTTGCGCCTCGCGCTTCCTGTCAAGCGCAACTGCGCAATCCGGCTTTAACTGCGTCAGGTAACGATCCGACCCGCAGCACCCGCATATCAGCCTGTTCATCCCACGTTGGGCGCGAACAGCTCATCGGGTTCGACCGTGCGCGGCGAGAAACCCTGTTCGTAGACATACCGGCCGATGGCTTCCAACGCCGGCCGATTGGATTCCAGGCCGTAGCTCCAGAAATCCTTGCCGAAGATCTGCCAGGTTTCTTCTACGTAGCTGATGAGCCAGGGCAGCGTGAGGCGTAGCGCATCAGTATCATAGAGTCCGTTGACCGCCAGGTCTCGGGCTTCGCAGAAGGCCCTGAAGATGTTTCGGGCCACCCACGGATGGTCGCGATAGACGTCATCCCGGATCACCACCGTGTGCATGATCGGGAAAATCCGGGTGCGTTGATAATAATCCTGCTCTACCTTCTTGTAGTTCGGAAACAAGCGCGTTATGCGCGGCGACCCTTTTTGAAAGATCGAGGGGATCTGGATAGCGAACAAAGCGTCCAGCTCTCCGTTCTCCAGCATATGCTCCAGCGTTTGGTTCTGGGACAGGAAGTCAACCTTCTTAACCTTTGACAGATTCAAAGAAGTCAGCGGTCTCGCGGCCGGCGCGTCCAATCCGCCGATGAACCAGTGCATGTCCTCGGCGGTGACGCCGTACTCGTGTTGTAGCATCCCATTCATGAACACGGTGCCGGTGGAGGCCAGGTTAGTGGTGCCCACACGCTTGCCTCGCAAATCTTGAGGAGTCCTGATCCCCGCGTCGGTGCGCACATAGATGCACGAGTGGCGGAAGACCTTTGAGAGCGCGACGGGCACAGCAACGAACGGGCAGGCGCCGCGGCCGTTAAGGGTCACGTAAGAGGCGAGTGAAAGCTCGGAAACGCCGAATTCCTTGTGCTCGAGCATCCGCGGGAAGATCTCGCGAGGCCGCAAGACCTTGATCTCCAGATCGATGCCTTCGGCTTGCACTCGACCGTCGATGAGCGGACGGGTACGATCGTAGTCCCAGCATGCAAGGGTGAGGTTGAGTTTTGACATCAGTGCGACTTACCTCCCAGCCCGGAGAAATTCGCGAACTCCGGGATTGTGATACTACTTCGCTAATGTGTGACGCAGTCGCCTGAATGACCGCATTTGGCCGACATCAGCCGGCTCGCGTCCTATTGCCATCTAACGTATAGCCTTTTATCTCCAAAGCCTGAAACCAATCAAGCCTCTTGTGTTGCTCATCTTGCTCACCATCTTCACTGCGACGCGAGCGGCCGCTGTCGAGCCTTTCTGCTGATTTGCATAGAGTTCATATTTTGGCATCGGATTCTCCGGAAAAAAACCCCAATTTACGAAAATTCGGGGTGATCAAAGCCATTAACCAAGCGCCGATCGCGCGTTATTGAGCCTCCAAAAGCGAAATATTTGTCTCACACTATTTGGCGTATTTGGAATTTAGGAGCTAATCGGCTAGCGCCAGAGCCAAATTAGGGAAGTAATTTCCCTTTCGTCGATTTAGTCTCGCGGTGCGGTATACAGTTTATTCCGACGGGTCGCGGGCACGGTTGGCACGGGTAGCGAATAAGATCGACTGACCGATGGATTGACTCGCGGAACAAATCAGAACGTCAGCACGATCTAGAATGATCGTGTTTATTCATCCATGCAAGTCTAGCGCTTCGCCCTTTTTTGGGTTTCGCTCAGGGTGCAGACCCGTTTTGGAACTAAAAATGAATTGCCCCAAAGTAAGCTTCGGGGAATATGACCCCCCGGAGGTTCGTCGGTCTATTTCCCGCTATTGAGCTGGCGCACGAAGCGATCGTCGAAGAATTGTGCAGGCACAGCCTTCTTGGCTTCCGGAACGGTCTCCGAGAGAAAATCCAGAATGCCTTGAACTCCCGGCTCGGAAATCATGAGCTCGCGTCTGAAACCTGCCTTGCGATAAAACTCGTAGGTGCGTTCAATGACATTGGGATCGGTTTCCTTGGTGTATTTAGCGATGACTTTCATCGTAAAGGATTTGTCGCTGTAGTAGCGGTCGATGCCCGCGCGCACCGAGCGCAACAACGGCAGTAGACGGCCGGCCAATTCATCCATGCGACTGCGCCTGACGACCAGACCGACGTTTTGATAAGGTTGATCCAACGTGGTCGCCATCGAATGAAATCCAGCGCGCTCTAGTTGGAAACTGATCGGTGGCGCCGCAGGACCCCCGGAAACCTGTCCGGCGTGAAGCGCCGCAGCGATCTGCACCGTACCGCCCAAGGGACGAAGCTGAACGTCTTTGGGCGTGAGTCCCAATTTGCGCAACGCAACCAGCGTGCCATACGCCACAGGACTGCCTGGGCGTTCCGTGCCGACGACCTTTCCTTTGAGTTGCTCGGCGCTCTTGATCTCCGGCTGCGCATAGAAATCCCATATCATCGTGTTCAGCATTCCCGCGACAAAAACCACGTCGAACCCGCGCAGCGACGCATTGATCAACGGCACCGCCGAGATCTGGATAATGTCAACTTCGTTTGCGATCAGCGCCGGCAAGGCGAGAGTTGAGGACATAGAAATCATTTCGACATCCAATCCCTCCTTCGCAAAACCGCCGGCTTCCTTCGCCATCCACATTGACGCCATTGTCCCCGAGGTGAACAAGTAGGCAATCCGCAACGGCCGCGTCGCTGCCGCGTAAGATTCGTGCGCTGTCGCGAAGATGAGCAAAATAAAAATCCGCAAAACGATACGATGCACGAACCCCTCACCCGCCTTTGGCAGTAAAAACCATTGAGAAACAGTTGTACTCATCACCGAATGAAATTGATTATAGGTCACCGTCTACTACCATAGAATTACTGCCATGTCATTTCTTTCGGTTTCAGTGTTTTTTCTCTTTCGGTGATTCCTCTGACGATCCGCCCCCACCGTCGTAAAATACATTCCAATATCGGGCGATCAAACTTAGCCTTTGGCCCTATTCTTTCTGCACTATTCTTTCTTTCGTGGTTAGCCGGCAAGTCAGTACGACCACGATTCAACATCGCCACCAACAATATTTGAGAATAGAGCGAAGTCTGGTTCTGTAGATATAAGAAAAAGATGAGAATAACACTTGCAATCGCTGCAACCGAATCCCTGCACTGAAGACATGCTGCCCATATCAGATAAGACCTGCGCCCAGTGATGCTCAAGCTGCTCAGTATCGTGGCTATACCACGCGCCAACAGGGCGCAAAAACTCACGCAGGTAGTCTATATGCCAATGCTTAACCTTTGTCTTACGACAATGTCGTGATACCCGCGCACGCACACCGCCTGGTCCGAATGCGCTTCCGACGTAGATATAGTAGCCCTGAATAAGATCGAGTTGACCCCAACGACCGACTTGCGCTTTCGCTTTTGAGCGGCTTTTCAAAATCAGCGCGTATGTTCCAGGTTGCGATTTCAGCATGCAATTCTAACGGGCACGACGCTAGAACGGTCGATTTACATCAACACGTTAAGGCAGCCGCCGCTCTGCGCGGATGGCAAAGAACTTGCCCATCAAGCGCCAGTCCGAGTTCAAGCTGTTGCTAGGCATCCTTGCGTACCAACTACCGCATGAAAAATGCTGCCACGGCTACGGAAAACGCCCCAAGTCTTCAGCTACTCAGGTCCACGGTCGAGCTTCGATGCGTAACGTGCCGCGCAAGCCCGGGCGAGCTTTCTGCTCGATGGGGATTTCGAAAGTGAAGCCTGCGGTAGGGTCGCCACTGACGAGCAGGCGCGATTCTGCGTTTACGCCGGGTTTGCCCGGGTTGATGTCTTGATAGCCGTATTTCACGCGCCACCCACCCAGCGCCGTGTCATCCGGGAAGGCCTCGACAAGAATCAACTCACGAAAGATGAAACCACCCTCGTAGTGACGCGTCATGAACAGAACGCCATCCACTTCGTAGTCGGGTACGAGCACCTTCACATCGAACGCGAAGCTGACCGACTTGGATGTTTTGACGCTCTTTCTGGGATCGAGAAATACGGAGAAAAGGTGTGGGCTCATGGCGCGGTCGGGCGCGCGCCTGGTACGGTCCTTTCCCGGAAACAGTTGGTCGTAGCTGCGGAAAATCGCGGAGTTCTCACGGACCTCGCGGCGCGTCATCTGCCACTGACAGCCGCGCACGCTCACTGCGACTTCAAACTGGTACGAGGCGCGCACCGCCTTGCCTTCGTCGTGAGCTTTCTGTACCTCCACTGGCAGCGTGATGTCGTCGATGTCCAGAATCCCGTCCGCACGCAACTCGCCAAACAGGAAGCGAGCGAGATTCTGGTAGCCCTCTTCGGAGTTCACGATGCCGTAGTGGCCTGAGTGGCTGCGGTGCACGAAGGCGCGCGGCGAAGTCACGTCCTTGCCGTCGAGTCCCGGCCCATGTGTAGTTGCGTTCTCGATGCGCACCAGCCCGTCACTCGCGTCGCCCGCCGCCCAAGCGGAAGCGCCGCCGAACACGTTGTAGTCGCGCGGGTTGGTGCCGATCAAGTTGAAGATGCGTTCGGGCGGGAAGTTCTTCACGACCGAGACGTCGTCTCCCTTGGGGACATCGAGGTATTCGGCCATCTTCTCGCGATTGAAGTTGTTGACGTCGCCGAACGAGAGCCAGCCCGGCACGTTGCGCACGATCCGCATGTCAATGCCGTTGTGTGGCGTGGCGTAGGTAAAAAGCTTGTCCACCGCGGCGCGTGCCTCCGCCGAGCCGAGCTTCGGATTCTGCAGGAAGGCGCGGCAGACCAGCCCGCCCATCGAGTGGGCTACGAGATGCACGCGGAAGTCCGTGGGCGTCATCTTGTTGTCCTTGTTTGCGCAGATTTTCTCGCGCAGGCGTAGGATGAGCTTGTCCAGACCCTTCGCGAAGTGCTCGATGGGGGGAGTCCTACCGTCGCCAAAGTCCTTCGAGGCCTCGTCGTAGTAGCGGTAGATAATGATACAGCGGTACGGGACGGGCTGGTCGGCACGCTCGGCCGCCACCAGGTCGTCACCATCCACGAAGACGTCTTCGTACTCGTGGTCGCTCATCAAGCGCACGAGCGGCGACTCGAAGTAAAAGCGCTTGACGTCACCGGTCCACGCAACGCGCGCCTTGGTCGAGCCGATGTTGAAGCCCATGTAAGGGTCAGCTACTGTTTCTTCGATCTCGCCCTGAGTGGCTGCGAAGCCGCGGACGTAAATGATCGGGTGGTAAGGATGCTGCGGGGGCATAGTCATAACAGGTCTCCGTGTTATGGTTAATTGAATGTCAGGTGCACACTGAACTTCGATCAACGTGGCCAAAGGCCACTCCTTAGTCGTGAACCTCCGAAACGCCTACCCGCTTGCGTGGGCGATCACCAGAGTAGCCGCCAGCGACGCTGGCGGACCGAACGGTCCGCCCGAACGCGGGGTTGCCCTATGCGACACCCTGCCATAGCTTGAGAACAATGAGAAGGCTCCAACCTGGCTCCAGCCAACGACGAAGATGGAGAGGAGCGTCTTGTTGAAGCTGACCGAGGGCTTCTTGACGACTTGCGCATCTAGCCAGAGCGGGAATTTGGTTCGCCCCGGTGGGTTCCTCGTAAGGCTGTTTTTGACGTCCGCTTCGTTGGATAGTCGCGTAGAACATGCGCAAATTCGGCGCGACGTTGCGTCCGATGTCTGCCAACCTCTCCTCTCCGAGGGATTGCCGGAACCTGCTACCGAAATTGACGCGATACCAGAGAAACGAGACGACACAGCCGAAACTCGCAAGCGAGAGCGCGAACTCTGGCTTCGTGAGATTGAAGAAATCGCGCGCCAATGCGGAGTTCAACACGAGAAAGTAGTTCGACCGCTGCCAGGAGAGTGAGCTCTCGAAATTGAGTGTATCGAAGGCCGTCTTGTAGATATCGTTGTCTTAGATCGTCGGCGCCAGAGTATTTTTCTTCCCGATATCACTCATAAGCGGCCTCCGAGAGTTGGGCGGCTAAAGCCTGGCTCAACCGGCGCTCTTAGCGATCGGTCTGAAGCGGAAAGTTAGGCTGGAGAAAGTACGCTGTCTCACTATTCCGCAAGCACTTATTTTCTGAGGACCTTCAGTCAAATGTAATAAATACGTGAAAGCGGGGATGGCCATACCATAGGCTACCTCCGCGCTAGCACCACGTGGGCCTCCATCGGGAACGCCAGCCCATCAGGTCCCACATATGGCTCGAAGGCCTTGCGGAGTGCTGCAACTAGCGCCGTGCGTATCTCGTCGCTCAGTGTGCTGACCGCGTTGGCCAAACGGCCGCCGAGCTGATACTCGATAAAATCACTGGCCGAGGGAAAACGAGCCGGAAGCGTCTTGGTATGCATCTCCATAGCGGACAATTCCATCATCCTTAGTAATCCAGAAAGTTCATCAAGATTGTTGAGAGCGAACGGTTCTCTCATAATGGCTGCTGCTTGCTCTCCGACAAACTTTGCCGCAGTCTGCTCAAAAATTTGATAGCCGATGCTCTGGCTGAAGACACTGAGTGCCAACCGTCCGCCCGTTGCCAAGACACGCTTCATCTCTCGAAGCGCAGCGGTCCGATCCGGCACGTACTGCAGGCCGTGCTGGCACAGCACGCTGTCAAACTGTTCATCGGGGAAGGGCAACTTGGTCGTGTCCCCGTGCCGCCATTCGACTTGTGCGCCCATGGGCATCGGCTGTGCACGGGCTACCGCAAGCATCGCTTCGTTGCTGTCCAACCCTACGACCCGGCCAGTCGGACCAACCTGAGGCGCCGCCAGCCGGGCAACAATGCCGGTACCGCAAGCCACATCCAGCACCCGCATCCCCGAGGCGACCCCTGCTGTATCTAGTAAATCCTTCGCCCAAGGACCGAAGACGGCGGGCACCATGACGCGCTCGTAGCCTGCGCTCGCGCGGGTAAAAGTGGAACTGCTGTCAGCCATGAAAACCTCCCCCGGCTCCACGTCGCCGGAAGCCTACTGGGTGAGAAGCGCGGCTACCGCGAGCTTCTCAACGAATCCGTCGATTGACTGAGCCAATTCCTCTGGACGCACGACCAATCACCTTTCGAGCGGGCGAAAACCGAGCTCCCTACGACCACCCTGCCGCGAGGTAAACGGCGTTGCTATTCTCGGATGACCAGTTGTGTCACTCGGCCTCCTCGCACATCCATCTGGCCACACGTTCCGCTATCATGATGCAGGTGAGGTTCGTATTCGCGCGGGGAATCGTTGGCATGACAGAGGCGTCCACGACTCGCAGATTATGGATTCCCCGTACCCGGCAATGCTGGTCGACTACCGCCTCCGGGTCACCCTTCGGCCCCATGCGGGTGGTCCCGACCGGATGGACATAGTGCCGCACGACACGCTGGACGTACCTGTCCCGCTGATCCTCTCGCGAGAACATTGCCACCATCTCCTCCGCCGACATGCCCGTCCCATCGTCGAGAGTGACAAGGTGGGCGCCAAGGGCGACCAGTTGCGGTGCGCGAATCAGCGCGCTTAGTAAACGAAGCCCTTCGCTGAGTCGGCGACGATCCTCGGGGTGGGAGGCGAGGTTGAGGCGGATGTCAGGCTGAACGTGCGGGTCTCGCGCGCGTAGTTGCAGCATGCCGCGAGACTGCGGTTTCATGAGAAGCGTTCGTAGGTGCAACGCAGGCTGGGGCAGCGCCTGGGACAGAATGACCTGCATGTCGTTCAGCTGGTCCGAGTTCGGCGCGGTGTACCGCAGCAGCGCCTGTACGTAGGGGGTATTTTTGTCGACGAGACCGGGTGGCGCCACCCAACTGACTCCGACACCGGCGTGCTCTACGAGATTGAGGCCGACGCCCGACAGGGGGACCAGCGGCTCGATCCCGAGCCCGTGCAGATCCTTCGCTGGTCCAATACCGGAGCGCAGCAGGATTGCGGGCGACCCGATCGCTCCTCCGCAGAGCGTGATGCGCTTCCCGAACAGCCGCTCGGGTGTTCCGGCGGACTCCAACTCCAAGCCGACCGCGCGAGCTCCATCGACCAACACCCGATCGACGAGACAGTGCGGACGGATCGTGAGATTGGACCGGTGCCTGACAGGCAGAAGGTACGCGAGCGCAGTGGACACGCGGACGCCATCGCTGCGCAGGTTCCATGTTCCCGAGCCCACTCCGGTAGACTCCGGGTGGTTGTGGTCATGTACGAGCGGGAAGCCCAGCTCGCCGCAAGCGTCAACAAGTGCCCGTTGGGCCGGGCCAAGCTGCGCGAGAGTATAGCGTCGAATCGGTATCGGGCCTCCAGCTCCGTGGTAGTCCCCCTGCACGTCCCGATCGTCTTCGAGACGAGAGAACACGGGAAGGACCTGCGCCCAGGGCCAGTCGGAATTCCCCAGCGCCGCCCACTCGTCGTAGTCGGCTGGCATCCCCCGTAGCGCGAGGCAGGCGTTGACCGCAGAGCAGCCGCCTGTGACCTTGCCGCGCTGGTATCCATGAAGCCGGCCGGGAACCATCTCGGCCGTGAATCCCCAGTCGTGATCCCGGGCGGGACGACGACCGTCCAGCAGCCCTGGCGGGGTCTGCTCAATGTCCGGGTAGTCGGGGCCGGCTTCCAACAACAATACTCGCCGCCCGCGGTCCTCCGACAAGTGCGCGGCCAGCACGGCGCCCGACGACCCAGCCCCAACGACGATCTCGTCAAACTCCATGCGACATCCTCAT
>DATBLC010000055.1:0-71729 GCA_036555515.1 Binatia bacterium | reverse complement strand
GCTAGGACTTGCTGGTCGCGCACATACGCGCCAAAAGAATTCGCGACGACGTTCAAGTTGTCGCGCGTAACAACCGCCAGTACGCCCGGCAACGCGCGGGCGTTGCTCGTGTCGATGCGGCGAATCCGCGCATGCGCGAGCGGGCTGCGCAGGACTTTGGCGTAGGCCATTCCCGGCATACGGAGATCGCCGGCGTATATTGCCTGGCCTGAAACCTTTTCCGCGCCGTCGATGCGGCGAATATTACTGCCGATTACCGACATCATCGTAGTTGTGCCCGCCGAAGATAATCAGCCTTGCAGCAGCGCGCTAATAGACCCGGCAGTACCGGCACGGCCCGGTCGACGGCTGCCGCCGTTGACAATTCATTCGCGGTTCGGCTAAGTCCTTTTAGTGGGACGTTCCACATTGTCGAGAAAGGAAGCGAACCGTGGCTGAACATATCAAAATGTCGGAGCAGGAAGCAAAGCAAAAATCCGAGGCGATCAGAAGAATTATCCTCGATACCTATGAAAAGGAAGTCAAGCCCTCACCGTTCTTCACCGATTTGCGCGCCGGCACCCTGTCTCGCGACCGGCTGCAAGGCTGGATCAAAAACTGGTACTCGTTCGCACTGGAAGTGAACACCGGCATGGCGACCGTGTACCATCAATTCGTCGGCTTTTTCAAACGTCATCCCGAGCTTGAAAATCGCATCGCGCAGAAAATCGGCGAAGAATTCACCACTCCTGCCATTGGCGGCCACGCGCGCATGCTGCCGATATTAGGCAATGCGTTGGGCGTTAGAGCCGATGAAATGATTGAGTGCCAGCTGATACCCGAAGCGCGCGGCCTGGTCGATTTTTTCGTGCGGTCGTGGATCGACATTCCGCTGGCGGAATGCTTTGCGGTGCACATGGAAGAAGAAATTTTCGGCTTTATCTCCCGCGATTTTCGTCAAAGCCTGCCCAAATACGGTGTAACTAACGATGACATGAAATACTTTCGCGTCCACGAAGAAGCCGATCTCGACGAAGAGCATGGCGGAACCAACCAGGCGATTCTCGAAGTGGCACTCCAGGAAGGCTACGGTAACGAACGGGCCGGCTGGCCGCTCGAATATTGCGGTAAGATCGCCGTGCAGATGATCGGCAATTTTTACGATGGGGTTTACCGGCGCTACGTATAACGAATAACACGTTCAAGCGGTTCAAAACGTTCAAATCGTTCAAACCGTGATTCCTAACCGTTCGGATCTGACGTTTTGAACTACTTGAACGGCTTGAACGATTTAAACGCATTCAGAGGTGATTATGGGCCAGCCCAAAGAAATTCAAGAATTAAATGATCTATTAAAACCCCGCTGGGTTTCCGGTCTATGGAATCTGGACCACGCCGAGCGCCCGTCGGACCCAAAGACGCGAGTCAAACCACATCTTTGGAAGTGGCATGATATTTACGACAGTCTACTGCAAGCCAAAGAGAAAATCTCGGTTGCTAGCGGCAGCGTCGAGCGGCGTGTGATCCGTCTGGTCAATCCCGGCATGGCCGACAGCGAGATGACCAGCCATACGATTTTGCTCTCGTTCCAACTTATTCAACCCGGCGAGGTCGCGCCCGGGCATCGCCACACGATGAGCGCCTTTCGCTTTATTCTGCAGGGCCATGGCGCCTACACCAACGTCGACGGCCGCAAGATGGTCATGGAATCCGGCGATCTGATCCTCACGCCGCAGGGCTGCTGGCATGAGCATGCCCATGAAGGAGATGAAAACATGGTCTGGATCGACGGCCTCGACGTGCCCTTCGTTCAGGCGCTGCAAGTGATATCGTTCGATCCCTACAAACAAGGGCGACTACCGGTCAACGAAGGCGTCGATCCGGCAACCTTTTATGGAGCGACCCGGCCTGTCGGCGACATCGGCTCCGAGGCGCCGCAGTTCCTTCACTACCATTGGCGCGATACTTACCCAGCGCTGCAGCGTTTAGGACGCACGTCAGGCGATATTTTCGACGGCGCGGCGCTTGAATTTGTCAATCCGGCCAACGGTGGCCCAACGCTGCCGACGATGTCGTGCAGAGCCCAAATGCTGCGCGCCGCCGAAAAAACCCGCGCCCATCGCCACACCAGCACGAGCATCTATCATGCCTTCCGCGGCAGCGGCACGACGACGATCAACGGCCAACCCTTCCAATGGCAGAAAGGCGACACCTTCATCGTACCGCTGTGGGCCTGGCACGACCACGCCAACGCCTCGTCAACAGAAGATGCGATTCTTTTCTCCATGCATGATGAGCCGATCCTCAAAGCGTTCGGCTTATATCGCGAAGAAGCGCGGCCATAGCAACACCGATAACCACGTAGGCGCCGCTTATTTCCCCAACTCGCGGTTGATTTCTTCGACAATAGAAAAATCAAAAACCTTTTCACGGGGAACGTCGCCGGAAAACTTCACCTGCCGTTTGCGCTCGTCGATCAGCGCCTCCATCCCGCTTCGACCTAGCGTACCGTCTCTAGAAGTAGCCTTTAGGAAGACGCCGTAAGTATGTTCCGCCGTTTCCTGATCCAGTTTCAGCCAATCGCTCAAGATACCTATCATTTCGGTCCGATTGCGTGGATCCGTGGAATACCGATTTCCCCGCACGCTGGCCCGCAGAAACTTTTTTAGATCGGCCCGCTGGCGCTCGACCATTTGATTTGTCGTCGCCATTCCGACAAAGGGAAGATCCAGCTCATCTGCCACATCGAGAAGGAGCTTGAGTCCAGCACGCTTCGCGAGGACCACGCCCTGCGGTCCTAGCATGCCCGCGTCGATTTGCCCTAATTTCAGTTGTTCAAGGCGGACATTCTCATCCCCAACCGCCAACACCTTCACTTCCCGCTCCGGATCGACATTGTATTTTTTCAAAATCAAAACAGTCATCACATAGGTGCTGGCCCCCGGCCCATCGACGCCCACGATTTTGCCGCGTAAATCGGTCACCGTTTTTATCTGCGGTTTCACCATGAGGGAATCCATCAGTCTGGTGGAAAAGTAGGTGACGATTTTAAACGGGAAGCCCCGCAGGATGGCGCCTGCCGCCGTGCCGGTGGCCGTGGTAAATTGAATTTCTCCATTGGACATTGCTGCGGCGATGATGGACGGCCGCATGGTTATGAATTCTGCCTGAATCCCTTCCTGCGCAAAGAAGCCTTTTTTCCACGCCACGATGAGCGGAAAATAACTCACGGACGGGCTGGGGATGCCGATACGTGCCGGAGCTGCGCTTTGGGTCAATCTTGGTTCGCCGAAAAGGCCGGCAGCCAGTACAAACAACCCGATGATGATTTTAATCACACAACCTCCGAACGTCTCTGGAGTGCGCGGCATCGTTGCGCCACCAAAAGCCAGGTTTTTGACCTCTTTGATCGGCTTCAACGATTCGAACCATTCAGCCTAGATATGCGTAAATCTCGGGCGCAGTATCTGCACTCCCTCGGTGCTTTCTATGTAGCGGGCAAATCGATATTTCGCCTCCTTGCCGTCGAGGGTCAAGGTCGGCAGTCTCTCCACACTGCCTTTCTCGACTTTGGCGACGATGAAGTGATGTCCCGGCTCATTCAAACTCCGCCGCGCTATGCTCTCGAAATCTTCCAGCGTGGTTGCGACACTTGCGTTGGGAACACCGGCGCCGCGTGCAATGGCGGCCAGATCAGCCCTGCCGGCGGTGGCGGACTTTAATCCCCCGCCGCCCTCATAGGACTCGTTATCGAGAACAATATGTACGAGATTCCTGAGATCCTGGTTCGCCAAGTCCGCCAAGCTCGCGAGATTGAGCAATAAATTGCCGTCGCCGTCGAGCACGACGACTTGCCGGTGCGGCAACGAAACCGCCACGCCCATTCCCACGGCCGCGCACAGGCCAAGGTTTACCTGTAAGAGATTGGCATCGCTGGGTCTTAGGGCGTTCCATTCACGCGAAATCGGTCCGATATTGGTCACCACGATGACCTTCGGACCCAGCATCGATGCCAACAATTTGAGACAGTCGTAACGTTTCATTTAATCGTTTCTCCTGTGAGCAGCACCGCCACCGGCCGCTGCCAACTGATGGTCGACGCCTGGGCATCGACAATTGACTTCGAAATGTCCTCAGTCTTGGCGATGACGCTGTAGGGCGCATTGAGAACCTTCAGCAGCGGCTCTGTGGTATCCTTGTAGGGTCCCATCAGCCAAAAAGCGTCACCGATGTCGCCACGATAAGGGATCAACAGGAGCAGCGGCAAACTCCACGCCATGCAAATACTGGTGAGCGGCCATGCCGCCACCAAGAGTCCCGATGTCGGAACTAATAGCGCGGGCCGTTTTCCACTGAGCCAGGCCCCGGCACAAACGCCGACACCGATGGCTTCATTGCTCACCGGAACATAGGTAAAATACTTGTCGTTGGCGACCCGCTCCTGCAAAACCGAAAAATCCGAGTCGGGCATGAGAGAAATAAAATCCACCCCCGACTTCTTCAATCCATCGACCACTGCATCTACCGCGGCGGCTTCCATAACTTAATCCTCACCCGGCGAATCTTATTCAATTCATACTGTGACACTCTAAGTGAAAATGATTTTCGCCGACCTTCGTGCCGATCGGAGATTTCAAGTACCAACCTTACGCCCTGTTCGGCGAAAACAGCGTCGGCTCTTTAACGTCGGCTTCCAATGCCTTTAGCGCAGTTTGAACTATTTCTTTACGCAGGCGCAGGTCCAGTTCCGGCGGCAAACTGGGATCGCCGCAAGGGTGAGGAATGCTTACTCCCTTGACGATACGCGTGGCGCGCACCTGCGCCGCCACTGGAAACATTGCGCTTACCAGCGCCACTGGGAGGCCTGCCTTCTCGAGTTCTTTGCTCATCACAGCGCCGCTGCGACTACATGTGCCTCAGGTGGCGACAAAAACTACGCCCTCAACGCCGTCCTGTTTTAAATCAGCAGCAATTTCTTGGCCCATGCGGCGCATCAGCGCCGGCGAACCCTGATTGCCGGGAATCACGTAGTACGCGGGATAAAGCTTCCCCGGACCGATTTTGCCCTCAGCCTCCAACAAACGCAGCGCATCCAGCGGCACGCCATAATGCGGATTTTCATTCATGTAAGCGACGTTGTAGCCACCGTGCACCGCTTCCCACTTGCCCGGTTCCAATTCTTTGACTTCGGCGATGTTGTATTTCTTCCAAAAAGTATTGCGGAAGGTTTTAAACCGGTCTGGGTTGCCCCACGGAACAACGCCGCTGGTGGTGACCACCGCGATCTTCCGCTCAGACACATTCTTTAGTGGCGCCGCCGGAGAAATGTCCTCCCAGTTCTCCATGGGAATCTCCGTCTCGAACGGTTCATTGGCGATCTTCTTGAGCAGCATATCGATGGCGCGCTGGTAACCTGGACGTGCGGTTTTTACCAGGCGGCGAATGCCGCGCGGGATATAACCCTCTTGCTTTGCCGGACCGATAGGCTCGGCCATGGCAAGCCGCAACGCGAACTTCGCCAACGCTTTTAGTGCGTCCGTCATTCCCACGGTGGTCTCCGCGGTCGGCAGACAAAAAACATTGAGATCGGCGCGACCGCGGTAGGTGCCGATGGCGGGATTTTCCTCGTGCATAGCGGTAACGCAGGGAATCTTCAGCTCGTTCGCCACTGCGTGACAAATCTCCACGCAACTGATGCCGTAACGCCCGGCATTGAAAGCTGGTCCGGCGATCACGACTTGCGGATGCCTGGCGCGTACGGTATCGAGCACCGCCTTCATCGCCTCCTCATTGCACTCGTGAAAATAATTGTCGCCGAAATAGACCGTGCAAATGATCCGCGCTTCGCCGCCCAGCTGAATTTGCAGACCCCGCGCCGCGCCCACTGCGCCGTCGGACACGGCAACGGGAACGCCCGCCCGTTCTTCGCCGCCGACGCCGGCGAAGAACTGATTGACGACATGGACAACGCTAATCATAACCGGACACTCCTTCAGCCATAGGCGCTGCTGCAGTCTCGGATCGAGAGTTTTGAACTTCGGGTAAACCTAAACCTCTCGATGCGAGACTCAAGACGTTTTTAATATTCCTCGCAGGTCCAGGACTCGCCGCCCCAGTTGTCGATGCCACCGATAACCATGTCGCGCGCATCCAAGGTCAACTTCCCCTTGGCATCGGCAAGCGGCGCTCCAGGATAACTCAAAAGCGAAAATTGATCATAGGGGCCGACAACGCGCTCGGGCGCCGGCAGCTCCAGCCAACGGTCGCGGCTGCCCGTGCTCACCACCGCGTCGGCTTCCGGCACATAATACAGCAGCGGTGAATCGACACCGTCCTTGCCGCCGAACTCATAGCTCACGAGGGTCGTACGGATGCCGCGCTTTTCACAAGCCTCGATGGTGAGCATCACATCGACAAAAGCATTGCCCGATCCCGTCCAGGCAATGACCGCCCCGTCGGCGCCAAGCCGCTGGGCCAGCACAGCCGTATTATGGGCGATGACTTCCTTGCCGTGAAAAGTGTCGAACTGGATGCGTTCGAGAATCACGCCGATAAAGTTCAACCGCTTGCCGTGATCGCGGTACAGCGCTAACGAAAGCGGATGGCTCTGCCAGTCCCATGTTATCGGAAAGTAGCCGACGGCGCGGGTCGCAACCACGCAGAGCGCACCATCAAGCAGCTCGTTGGGATGAATGAAAGTTGCCAGAGATTCTCTGACCGGCATGCCATAATAGCTCACGTTCGTATGCACGCCCTGGCTATTCGTCAGACAGCCTTGGATGAGTACGATCTTCGGTACGCCCGGCGCCGCCGCGCCGTTGTCGAAATACTCCACGGTGGCCGGTTCCAGCCCCAAGGTAACTCCGGCGAGTTTTCTGGCCACTTTAAATTCCGCCGACTGAATCGCGCAATGCCCGTCCCAATCCGACAAGCCGCCTTTTAGTTTCAAAACTAATACCATTCCGGCCAACTTACTGAAACGCGACGACTCAGCCCCCGGCCCCCACATGTCGAGGATCGCACTGCGCTGCACCGCCAAACCGGCACGGGCCGATCCTTCGAAGGCCGCGGTGGCTACGACGGCCATGCCGGAGAGACGATGAGTTCTTCCCGAGCCCACCGGCTCAATGGCGCTTAGAGTTCCGGGAAAAACTTGTCCTTGCCCGGACACCTTCACTCTCGGTTCAACGATATCGCGGATTCCGGTCACTCGAACTCGATCACCCGGGTGAACGATCTCGAAGGCAACGTCTTCGATGCGAGAATCCTGCCGCACCAGGTCCGACATCTCGGAAGGATCGATTTCAAGAACGCCCGCCTGATAGCCAAACAGGCGCCCAAAGCGTAATTCAGTAACCGGAAAATCCGCCAGTTCCAAACGCATACTTCAAGCTTATACAAACCGGCCCAGGAAACTGTCAAACTGCCAGCTATGATGAATGACGAAAAGCGCTCCGAGTAAATAGCGAATTCAACGCCCTTGTGTTATGCGAATCGAAGTGTCCTCATGACAATGTTGCGCCGTCGCCTGGCGCGCGTCTGGATTTCTTCGGAGGCAAAATGAAATTCGGTGTGTTTCTTCCCGTCTCGGGCCGTGCCGCCACGAGAAAGACATTGATGGAGGCAGCCCAACAGGCCGAAGCGCTGGGCTACGATTCCGTGTGGGCTGCCGACCGTTTGGTGACCCCGTGGAAGATCAACACCCTTTATCCCTATAGCAGGGAAGCGACTTTCATCGTGCCGCCCGATCGGCCGTTCTTTGATACCGTGACTTGTTTGGCTTTCCTCGCCGGTTGCACTGAAAAAATCGCGCTCGGCATGAGCGTCATGGTTATGCCCTATCGCCATCCATTGCACTGGGCCAGAATTGCCACGACTCTCGACCAGCTCTCCACCGGCCGGCTGATCCTGGGCGTCGGCGTCGGCTGGATGGAAGAAGAGTTCGCCGCCATGAACGTGCCGTTCAAGGAGCGCGGCAAGATCTCCGACGAGCAGCTTACTCTTCTTAAACGCCTTTGGACCGATGAGCACATCACCTTTCACGGCAACTATTACAACGTCGACGACATTGCCTTCAATCCGAAACCGTTTCAAAAACCGCGCATCCCCATTTGGATCGGTGGCGAAGGTAAGCACGCGCAGAAGCGAGCCGGCGTTTTTGGCGACGCCTGGTTCCCCTACTTCGTGCGCATCACTCCCAACGAATTGGCCGCCCGATTCGACAACGTCCGCGCCGAGGCTAGGAAAGCAGGCCGCAATCCAGACGAAGTTGAACTTGCCTGCTGTCTTCCGGTTGAGCTGACTCCCACCGCCGGCCCACAGATAACCGACTATCTAAAGGGTAGCGTTGAACAGGTCGCTGATAGGCTCAAGCAGTTCGTGGAAATCGGCGTCGTGCACATAGGGCTGCAATTCATGATCCCGCACTATCCCGAGCGGCGCGAACAGATCGAAAAATTTGCCAAGGAGTCGTTGCCGTTGTTTAAATCTTAAAATGGGATCGTGTGCGGCGATGACAAAATTTCCGTTCGACAACTTCTTGAACGAGTTGATCGATTGGAACGTTTGCAACCTTTGGAACTTCTGAAACGTCCGAAAGCGGTTTGAACGGCTTGAACGAAACGCAGTACGTAGGTAAAAATCGGTAGATCAATCAAGTCGCATAACTCAAATTATAAGGAAGGGTTGTTACATGACCAATTTACCCAGAGTCGCATTGATCATCACCGGCGGCACCATCGATTCCGTGGGCAAGGACCGGCTCGACCTCGCATGGTACATCGAGGCTGGCAAGCGCCTGAAAGACGGCGAGATCCTTGAAATGCTGCCCGAGTTGAAACAAATCGCCGAGGTGACAGAAATTCCATTTCGTCGGTTGCCCAGCCACGCGCTGGTCGACAAAGACTGGCTCGATCTCGTGCGCACCATTCACAAGATCGTCGATGAAGACAAAGCCGAGGGCATCGTCATTACCCATGGCACCAACACCATCGAAGAGACCGCGTATTTTTTAAATCTCGTACTCAAAACCGACAAACCGGTAGTGGTGGTCGGTTCGATGCGTCCATCGTCGGCCATCAGCGCCGACGGCTATTTGAATCTGGTGAACGCGGTCAAGGTCGCCGCTGATCCCAACTCCAAAGCGCGCGGCTGTTTGCTGGTGATGAACGATACGATTTACAATGGCCGCGATGTAACCAAGAACGCGACGTATCGCGTCGAGGCTTTCCAGTCCCGTGACCTCGGCCCGCTGGGATTTGCCGACGGCGACGGCAAGATCGTTTTTTATCACCAGCCCGTGCGCACGCACACGGTGCAAACCGAGTTCGACGTGCGCAATCTGGAGTCCCTGCCACGGGTGGATGTCGTGGTCTCTTACGTCGGCGCCGATGGCACGATGATCGAGGCTGCGGCTAAGGCAGGCGCAAAGGGTATCGTCAGCGCCGGCACCGGCGCCGGCCGCCCGACACCGGCGGAAGACGCCGCCTTCGACAAATGCTTCAAAGAAACCGGCATGCTCATGTGCTTGTCCAGCCGCGTCGCTTCCGGCCGCGTGGTGCGTAGCCCGGGTCTGGCCAAGCGCGGCTTCGTCGCCAGCGATAATTTGCAGCCCTGGAAAGCGCGCTTACTGCTATCTTTGGCGCTGACGAAAACGGCCGACGCCGACGAAATCCAGCGCATGTTCGACACTTACTGATTCGCGGGCCGTTTAAAAATTGCAAACCGTTCAAGTCGTTCAAGACCATCTCCAAGCGGTTCACCGTCTTGAACTATTTGAACCCGGAGCGCGCAGGATTCTCTCTATTACTATAGTTCAAAGTTTGCGCAGCGGGAGCAAATTTTTCCACTGCCCTCCGCTCTCCAAGAAGAGGAGATTTCTCGCGCCAAGTTGCCAAGTGAAAGGCCAGAGGCCTGTCATCCCGAGCTAATGCGAGGGATCTAAGAAAGATTTCTCTCTTGGTTCGAAATGGCAATGTTCTCTTCGTGCCTATGCGTCCCTTCAGCTCCGCTCAGGACATGCTTTGCGCGAGATTTTGCGATTCTTTTGGTTGCGGCTTTGCCGCGCTAAACTCTTTGTGGCAAACCTCTCTTCGGCTACATGGCCCGCAGCGCTTGTATGATATTCAGGCGCGCCGCGCGCACGGCGGGCAAGAAACCGCCGATGAGACCCATTAACAACGAGAAGCCAAGAGCATTCACGATGATTGAGGGCGACAGCGCGAAGGAAAACGCGAGCTCTGAGAACGAGCCGAAATTCAGCGTTGAAATAGTGAAGAACTGAAGCACCGAGGCGAGTCCGAGTCCGGCCAAACCACCGGCGAAAGACAGCACCAGTGCTTCCAGGAGAAACGCGAGAAGAATATTGCGACGCTGGAATCCCAGCGCTCTGAGCGTGCCGATTTCGGTGGTTCGGTTGGCCACCGCGCCGTACATGGTGATCATGGCACCGATGGTGGCGCCGGCGCTGAAAATCACCGTGACAAACAGGCCGAGAATGCGGATGAAAGTCGCCATCATTTCCGACTGCTCCTCGAAAAACTTTTTCTCGCGCTTGGCAATGAAATATTGCAACCGGTTATCGGCGTTGAAGCTCGATTCCAGGGCCGCGAGATCGTCGGGGTTATTGAGCCGAAAAGTAACGGTTGACACCGACGAGCGCTTGAAGGCATCGGCCACCTGGTTGAGATCGCCCCAGATTTCCGAATCGAAACCGCTCCCTTCGGCGTCGAAAATACCCACGACGGTCCACTGATCGCCGCCAAATTTTATACGCCGGCCGATTTGCGCGCCGTCGAAACGTTTGGTGATGCCCGCCCCGGCGATCACCTCGCGAGCACCCCATTTGAACATGCGCCCTTCGACGACGCGCACTTGGGTTCTAAGCGCCAGGCCAGCTGCCTCAACGCCGCGTACAATGACGTTGCTGATGCCGTCGGCGCCGAGTTTGTTAAGATTGATTATGACGACGACTTCCTTGGAACTCATGGGTCGGCCGTCGCCGAAACGCGCCACCTGCGGCAGATTGCTTACGATGCCAGCGGCTTCGCGGTCGATGATGCTCATGACTTCGCTCATCGCCGCCTTACGCGCGACCATGACGTTATCATCAGAACCCGTTGACCGCAGCGTGCGCTGAACGCCGTTGGCCATCATCAAAACCGCCGTATAGACGAACACCACCAATGCGATACCCGCGAGCGTCATGAAAGCAGTCAAGCGCCGTGACGCGGAACTACGTAGTGCATATTTGAGCGGAATACGCATCAACCTCATCCCACGAAGCGCAAACCTTCGACGATGCGGGTCGTCACCACCCGGCGCATCGGTATCAAGGACGCTACGATACCGACCAGCAAACCGACGGCGCAGGCCACGACCACCGTCTCCGGTTTGACGTAGAAGACCGGGAACCATCCTTTCGGCAATGCCCTCTCGAAGCCCGCCACCGCGGGCATCGTGACCCCCAGCCCTAGGGCGCTGCCGAGCAGGGATAGAATAAGCGACTCGCCGGCGATCACGAAAAAGATTTGCCCGGCGGAGAAGCCCAGCGCCTTCAGCACCGCGTACTCATGGGTGCGCTCGCGCGCGGACATGACCATCGTGTTGGCGAGCACCAGAAGGATGATGCCGATAATGACGAAAGACATGATGTTCATGGCTGTGATGATCGCGCTGGCGGCGGAAAGAAAACTCTGCTGAAAGGCCCGTTCGGTTTCGGTCTTGGTCTCGGCCCGCGAGTTGGCAAAGAGCTTGTCGATTTCCTCGGAAATGGCGGCGGAATTTTCCGGATCGTCGATGCGCACGATATACCAGCCGATCTCGCCGGCGCGCTCGGGCATCTCCTGACGGATGCGTTCTTCAACATACTTGTAATTAAACATCATGGTCGCCGGGTCCGTGTTTTGATCCCTGGGAGTGTAGACGCCGCGCACGACGAATTCCCATTGGCCGGGAAAGATGTCGCCTTCCATGGGCATGATGTCGCCGATCTTCAGATTGTAGCGCTGGGCGATATCAATGCCGATGATCGCCGCGTTGCGCTCACGCTTGAAGGCTTCGAACTGTTCTTTGTCGACGAGAAACTCGGGGTACACGTCGAAGAACGTCTCCGCGTCAACTCCGAGCCGGGCAAAAAACTGATTCTTATCGATATAGACGCCCGAGAACCAGATGGCGTAGGTCACTTTATTAACGCCCGGCACTTTGGCGATGCGGTCGCGGTAGGCAAGCGGCAGCGGAAAAACGAACGATACCGCATGGCGCGTGATCAAACGGTTAGCCGCGGAGGCCTCGACGCCGGCGTACCACGCCGTCACCACGGTGCGCAGCAGCGCGAAAGCCATCACCGCCACGCCGATGCCCAGGATGGTCAACACGCTGCGCAGCTTATGACGTAAGATGTTACGCGACATTAATCGGACAAGTTCCATAATTAATCTCGTTCAAGGTTCAATGTCGGCAAGCACGATTTCTTCCTATAACCTTGAACCTTGATCATTGAACCCATCCATCTAGGCCAGCTCGCCCTTTTCCAAGTGACGAATGATTCGCGCGCGCTCCGCCGCGCGCGGATCATGGGTGACCATGAGAATGGTCTTGTTCATTTCACGGTTCAAACGGTCGATGAGCCCGAGGACTTCTTCCGCCGAGGTCTTGTCCAAATCACCGGTGGGCTCGTCGGCAACCAGAATCAGCGGATCGGTGACGATCGCGCGGGCGATGGCGACCCGCTGTTCCTGGCCGCCGGAAAGCTGGCGTGGATAATGGTGCAAGCGACCATCCAGCCCCACCACTTTCAATGCGGTCTCGGCATGGGCGCGGCGTTCCTTTTTGGTAAGCGGCGTCAGGATAAGCGGCAGCTCGACGTTTTCCAACGCGGTGAGCACTGGAATCAAATTGTAAAATTGAAAGATAAATCCGACGTTGCGCGAGCGCCACGCAGCCAGTTCGGTTTCGTCCATTTCCGAGATGTTGGCGCCAGCAACAAAGATGCTTCCCGCGGTGGGTTTATCGATGCCGGCGATGAGATTGAGCAATGTCGTCTTGCCGGAGCCCGACGGTCCCATGAAGGCGATAAATTCGCCTTGCTCGATGGCAAGGCAGATGTTCTTCAACACGGGGATTTCGAGACTGTCTCGCCAGTAAGATTTGAACAGATCATGAACTTCAATAAGCGGAGCGGCCATCATTCCCCGGGCAATAACTAGGAACCCTTTTCCGCCACTTTGACCCCGGCGCGAATCTGGCCATCGACTTTACTAATGACCTTGTCGCCAGCCTTGAGTCCCTCCTTGATTTCCACCAGGCTGCCCAAAGTCCGTCCCGTGACCACCGGCACCTCGACGGCATGATTTTTCTCGACCTGATAAACAACTTGCCGGCCATTGCGTGCCGCCACCGCCGCTGCCGGCAATGTAAGCAAAGGCTCCTTGTCACCCTTCTGGGTTGCCGCGTCGTGGGCGAGGAAGTTTACCTTGGCGCTCATCTCGGGCAGCACGCTCCGGTCATAGGACTTGAAACGAATCTTAACCATCACCGTGGCTTTGGCACGATCCGCCGTCGGCACGATCTTGCTGACATAACCCTGGTAAGCCTGCTCCGGATAAGCGTCCAGGCGAATTTCACAGGCTTGCTCGATTTTCACCCGCGTGATGTTTGCCTCAGCCACGTCGGCGTCGACTTCCAGCGATGACAAATCGGCGATGGTCACCACCGCGGCGCGGGAACTGGCGGCGCCCGCCAGGGGCGCCATGATCTCGCCAACATCGGCGTTCTTGCGCAATACCGTGCCGTCGAAGGGCGCGACGATCTTAGTGTAATCCACCGCTACTTCGGCCTCGCGCACCGCGAAGCGCGCCGAATCGATAGATGCCAGGACCCGCTTGTAGCGCGCCTCCGCCGCGTCATATTCAGCCTGCGCGACAAAATCTTTCTCAAGCAACATCCTTTGGCGCTTGAGCGATTCCGTCGCATCTTTCAATTCCGCCTCCGCCGCCGCCAAATCTGCCCGCGCGCGCCGCAACGTAGCCACGACATCATCATCTTCGAGGCGAGCGATCACCTGGCCTCTCTTCACTTGGTCGCCCTCTTCAACGCCGAGATAAACCAACCGGCCGGTGCCTTTGGACGCCACCGCGGCTTTGCGCCGAGCGATCACATAGCCGCTCGCGGTCAAGACCGATTGCGCCTGCGCCGGTGAAGTCAGAGCAGCCGTAGCAAGCCTTACTTCGACGCCCGGATCGAGAAAATCCTTGAGAAAAATAACCGCACCAGCCACGGCGACCAGAAGTGCAATCCAGAAGAATAATTTGCCGAAGCGGCGGTGCGTCCTGCCGAGTCCCGTGCCCGGCGATGAACGATCGATGCGCAACGACGCCAGATCGGTATCACCGCTTTCCATGTCAATTTTTAATAAGCCGGTTAATCACTCGTTTTTCAAGACGATGGCGAAATGTTAAGTTTGGATCATGAGTTCGCCCACGGTCTGGGATCCAGAAACCTACGCTGAGAATGCCCGTTTTGTATCCGACCTGGGCGAGCCGTTGCTCGCCTTGCTAAATCCCAAACCCGGCGAGGTGATTTTGGACCTGGGCTGCGGCGATGGCGCCTTGACCGAGAAAATTGCCGCCGCCGGCTGCGCGGTGCTTGGCGCCGATACGAGCCTTGAGCAAATCCAGGCTGCAAAAGAGCGGGGATTGAACGCGGTCGTCATGGACGGCCAGCGGCTTTCTTTTAAAACGCGCTTTGACGCGGTCTTCAGCAACGCGGCTTTGCACTGGATGAGACGGCCGGAAATTGTCGTAGAGGGCGTAGCGACTTGCCTCAAACCCGGTGGGCGCTTCGTCGGCGAGTTTGGCGGCAAGGGTAACGTCGAAAATATTCGCGCGGCGTTGCACCAGGGCTTGCACCGGCTCGGCATCGACGCCTGGACAGTGGATCCCTGGTATTACGCCTCGCCCGAAGAGTACTCTAAACTTCTAACGGACCATGGGTTTCGGGTCGGCTATATCGAATTAATCCCGCGCCCGACTAAGCTTCCGGGCGATATCCTTGGCTGGCTGGAAGTCTTTGCTCAGCCATTCACGAAAGCCGTGAGCGAAGAGAATCGCCAGCTTTTTCTCAACGAGGTGCGGCGTCAACTGGCGGCGAGCCTGCTGCAGTCAGACGGCAGCTGGTTCGCGGACTACGTGCGATTGCGCTTCAAAGCCGTAAAAGTACCCCAACGAGTCGGAAGCTCGAACGGCGCTGGGTGGTCCAGCCTGTCGGTTTGAACGATTTGAACGGCTTAAACGGTTTGAACTTTTCTTAGAGCCGGTATCCGCCGTAGACCACGGCCGTGGCAAACTTCCAAAAACAGTCCACATCTACGAAGCCAGCTTCTCTTAGCCAGGCCAGCTCTTCGTCCAGATAGCCGTTGTTATGGCGCCCATGGAATGTGTTCGGCGAAGCCGCGCGAACCTCCGCCAAATTGGTCTTGCCGCCGCTGGATTCGCGCACGTAGCGATCGAGATAAGTATCGCGGGCGACGCGGTAGCGCTCGCCCAGAGACTTGGTTGCGCTGCGCACGTTGTCAGCGTTAATGAAGCAGCCGCCGGCACGTACCAACGAAAAAACTTCCTTGAAAATAGAGCGCCGCCTTTGGTTCTCGGTGAAATGGTGTAGCGCTCGGGATGAAATCACCGCGTCGAAGGTACCGTCTACGGCTTTCAGCCAATCTGCTGACTCAAGCGATCCTTCAATAAATTTCATCCGAAGCTTGAGGTCCCGATTGCGTTCTTCTCCAAGCTTCAGCATCGCCTGGGATGCATCCAGACATACGGCATTAGCGCCGGGCCGCTCTTTGAGCACAGCCACCGCCAGAGCGCCATATCCGGCGCCAATATCGAGAACGCGAATGGGCATCTCGAAGGGCTGCGGAATCATGCGCAGCACCATCGCCACCTGCGCCTCCCGAATTGGCGCCCGCCAAGCGCCCTTGGTTGCCCAGCGCTCAACGAATTCGCGATTGCCCCAGGTTTCCCGCCATGCGCTGTCGGAACTTGCTCCAGGTGAGGTGTTCTCCACCACAGTGGCCTCCAAATCGTGATTTGATTCTCTCTTAGCTAACTCCCCCCGTTGCGCCTGTCAACGCCGGCGGCGCAGCGCCGCTTGAAATCGGGGTTGCAGTGCTGCTAAGCCGTTAAGAGATCTACTCAGGGAGGATCCATGCAGTTTTGTCGAATATATAGCGGCGCGGATGGCAATTCCCACTTCGAGGAACTCGATCAGAATGCAGGCGGGCAATTCTTCCTGACGAACATTGCGGCGAAAACTCTGGTTTTCAAGAACGACTTCAACCGCGACGATCTGCATGGCTGGCATAACGCGCCGCGCCGCCAGTGGTGCATTACGCTTTCCGGCTCGGTTGAAATCGGCATCGGCGACGGCACGGTGAAAATCTTTGGACCGGGAGACGTGTTTCTTGCCGAAGATGTTACCGGCCAAGGACATACCGCACTGCCGAAGAATTGGGTGCGCGCTTTCATACATTTGGAATAAAGCCAGACAGAAGGCAAGGAGGATGTAACCATGGCCGCGGAGTTCATCGATATTCTCAAGATGGCTGAACTGGATATCGGACATAGCAAAAAAGTGCTTTTTACCTCCGATCGATTTCACACTTGGGTGCACGGCGATTATCCGGGCACCAAGGGTCCCATGCACAAGCATACCGCCGACCAGCAGTTCTACTGCGTCAAAGGCGAGTGTACGTTTCATTTTCCTGACGGTACTTCGCGCGCGCTTCAACCGGGCATGCTGGTGACGATCCCGGCGGGGCAACTGTATCAACTCGACAACACCGGCGATGAGTACATGATTCTCCTCGGGGCCCGAGCAGAACCGGCAGGCAACCCGCGCTTCAGCGCAAGCGATCGCGAGGTGGGCCATGGCGATTTTGCGAAAAGAAATCTCGACAAAATCAAAGCGCCTGAAGAAAAGAAGACCAAGGCGCGGGTGGAATCGTGACCGCGCGGTTGCCCGCAATGATGAAACCCTTGGCGCGCGCAGTGCTCCCCCTAACGATGGGGTGCCTGCTTGGGGCCGGCATAAAACCGCCGCTGCTCGGCGCCGAGCGCATCAAGCTCGCACTACCGGCAAAGTCGATGGGTTTTTTGCCGCTTTTTGCTGCCGTGCAGCTCGGCTTTGTCAAAGACGAAAACATCGACCTCGACCTTTCCATGATGCTGCCGCAAATCGCGCACCACGCGCTGTTCAGCGGCGAGATCGATTTTCACGGCGCGGCGGATTCGGCTCTTCGCCTTGCCGCCAAAGGTGCTCCTGTCAAAGCGGTGTTTTTTGGCACCACCCGGCCCAACTATTTTCTGATGGCAAAGCCAACCATTAGATCCGTTGCGGAGCTCAAGGGGAAATACATCGGCATGGTACGCTTCGGCGACACCATCGAATTGGCCACGCGCATCGCGCTGAGCCGGGATGGACTCGAGCTGCAACGAGATACAATTCCAGTGATGATAGGCTTGCCAACGACGCGTGTCACCGCGCTTACGGCAGGTTCAATTGACGCCACCATCGTGGTTCCGCCCGACAATGTATTGCTTAGGCAGAAAGGTTTTCGCGAACTACTTTTTCTCGGTGACGTGGTCGAGTTTCCCAGCAACGGCTTCGCCACCTCGGAGCGCCAGCTTGTGGAGAAGCGCGAGTTGACTAGACGGTTGCTCCGCGCACTTTACCGCGGGCTGATTTACGCACGCGAGCGTCCGGCCGACACCATGCAAATCATCGGGCGGGAGTGGAAAGTCGATGCCATAGTGGCGAGAGAATCCTACGGCTCATTGGCCAAATCGCTCAGCCGGGATGGAACGTCGAGCGAGGCTGGCTTGAGATTTCACGCGCAACATATTCAAAGATCGGAAAAAGGCATAGGCGATGTCCCGGCAACCAAGATCGCCGATTTTCGCCTGCTTGAAGAAATCCGCCGGGAGACGGTCAAATAGTCAGGCAGGTTAGGAGGCTCTATGAGCTTAAAAAAACCGCTGCCCGTATTCGATAAATTCATTCGGGACCTGCGCACCGCGTGGGCCGAATTGCCGGACGTGGAAGCCCGCATGAAGAAAGGTGCCACACTATTGGAAGCTCTGGTCAACGACGAGACTATGCGCCAGGCCGCCAAAAGTTGGCCATCCACGGAAGGAAGAAAAAACTTGCTCTTCTATGAAGACCCCGAGTATGGCTTCGCCATCAATGGCGTCGTGCGCGTAGCCGGTCGCAAAGGCAGTATTCACGACCATGCCCATGCCTGGACAGCGTACGGCGTGCTTGATGGCACGGAAAGCCTCGAGCGCTTCCGGCGCATCGACGACGGGAGCAAAGATGGCTACGCAAGATTGGAACTAAGCAGCGTCACCGAGGGAACGGCCGGAAAAGTAGATTTGGTACCGCCCTTCGATATCCACGCTGAGCAAGGCGGCCCGACGCGCTCCGTTGCAGTAATCCTCCGTTCCGAACGCGTCGCCGGCAAGGTTTTGCAGGGCAGCTACGATAGAGAGAACAATACCGTCTGCCGGATCGAAGGTCCGACCAATATACCCTACGAGATTTTTGCTTAGCAGTAGCGGCTTATTCGCGAAAAGGCTGGTCACCACGAAGTTCACGAAAGACACGAACAGTTGGGAGATAAATACTCTTAAACTTCATCTCCTTCGTGGTGAAATCTCCGTTTCGTTTGGTTGCCGCGTCGGCCCGTCCTAGCGTCTTCGCGGTAAGAATCTCTTATGCTCGATTACGCCTGCGCTAAAGCGCCAGCGAGGTCGGCGATGAGATCGTCTGCATCTTCGATGCCGACGGAGTAGCGGATCAAATTATCCTTGATGCCGACCATGAGGCGTTCTTCGGTGCTCAGCTCGTAGAAACTCATTAGCGCGGGTTGTTCGATTAGGCTCTCGACTCCTCCGAGGGAGGGAGCGATCTGCGGAATCCGGCAAGCGTCCACGACTCGCGAGGTTGCCGCCAAATCGCCCGCTACTTCGAAAGAAACCACGCCGCCAAAACCGCGCATCTGGCGCCGCGCAACATCGTGGTGCGGATGTGAAGGCAGCCCTGCATAATGCACCGCGGTGATTTTCGGATGGGTGGCGAGAAACTCGGCGAGCGCCTGGGCGTTGGCATTTTGCCGCGCAACGCGCAGCGCGAAGGTTTTTAGGCCCCGCACCAGCAGATAGGCGGCCAACGGATCGAGAATCGCCCCGGTGACGGCTTGCAATGAGCGAATGCCGTCCACCAATTCGGCCGAGCCAAGCACCGCGCCAGCCAGCAGATCGTTATGGCCGCCGAGATATTTCGTCGCCGAATGCATCACGATATCGACGCCGAACGCCAGCGGCCGCTGGTTGAACGGCGTCGCGAAGGTCGCATCGATCATCGTTTTGACGCGGTGCTTCAGGCCAATGCCGGCAAAGCGCTCCATGTCGACGATTCGATTATACGGATTGGTCGGTGATTCGCTGACGAGAACGCGGGTCGTAGGCCGGATCGCTTCTTCCATCGCTTGATAGTCGTCGGCGGGAACCACCGACACTTCGATACCGTAGCGGTGTAGAATTTGCGTCAAGAATTGACGCGTGCGCCGATATGAGTCGTCCGTCACGACCACGTGAGAACCATGGCCCAACACTGCGTAGAGCGTGGTCGTCACCGCGGCCATGCCGCTGGCGAAGAGCAGGCAATCTTCGGCGCCTTCCAACGTCGCCAACTTCTGTTCGGCGATGCGCTGGGTGGGATTGCCGTAGCGGCCGTATTCTTCGCGCTCGATGCGCCGCTGAAAATGGTCATGAAGCTCCCGCGTATCGGCGAAAGTATAGGTCGCGGTCTGGATGATGGGCGTTGCCAGGGAATTGCCCAGCTTTGGCCGCGGTTCGCCGCCGTGCACGGCCAGGGTGCTGAAGCCGGGCGACCTTTCGCCGGAACCGCTCGCAGGGATGGCCGTCTTATTCTGTGATTGACTCATTGCCGGTCCAATAGCCGCAAGCGCTCGACGTAGCGGGAGATCGCGTCGCTGATGTGCTTCGGGTCAGCGCTCGACTCCACTGGGCGATTGGCTTGGGTACCCTGGATACCTTCGAGAGCGCCGGCGTGATAGGCGATTTTCTGGTCCGCAAATTTTAGGCCATGGGCGGTGGAGATGACCACGACGCGCTCATGCCCGCGAATGACTTTGCGTGCCACCAATTTGCGCAACGCCGCCAGCGCTACGCCGGTGTGCGGGCAATTGAACATACCGGTGCGGTCCGCTCGCGCCACTTCTTCGGCCAGCTCCAGCTCAGAAGCCTGCTCCACCACTCCGTTAAAGCGCTGCAATGTCGATATCGCTTTGCGAATGCTCACCGGATTGCCGATCTGAATCGCGCTGGCCAAAGTTTTCCGCGCCGTGATTGGCTCGAATTGCTCGAAGCTTTTCAAATAGGAGAGATAAAAGGGATTGGCATGCTCCGCCTGCGCCACACAGATGCGCGGCAGCTTTGAGATCAAACCCAGGTCGCGCAACATCAAGAATCCCTTGCCTATAGCGCTCACGTTGCCCAGGTTGCCGCCCGGCAAAATTACCCAATCCGGCACTTCCCAGTCGAACTGTTGGACGATTTCGACGGCGATGGTTTTCTGACCCTCGATGCGTAGGCTGTTCATCGAATTAGCAAGGTATATATGCTTGTGCCGGGTGACCTCCTGGACCGCGGCCATGCAACCATCGAAATCAGTGTCGAGGGACAACACCAATGCGCCGTTGGCGAGTGGTTGTACCAACTGCGCCGGTGATACTTTGTCCCGCGGCAGGAATACCACGGTCGGAATCCCTGCCGCCGCACCGTAAGCCGCCAGCGCCGCCGACGTGTCCCCTGTCGACGCGCAGGCGACTGCATCGATGGGCTCACCGTTGGCGATCATCTGGTTAACTACGGAGACCAAAACGGTCATGCCCAGATCCTTAAAGGATCCCGTGTGCGAATTGCCGCACTGTTTGACCCAGAGATCTTCCAGGTGAAGTTGCTTGCCGTAACGGTTCGCCCAAAACAGATTGGTATTGCCCTCGCACATAGAGACGATATTGGCGTTATCTATAAACGGAACGACCCACTCCTTCTTGGCCCAGACCCCCGATCCATACGGATACACGTTCTGGCCCAAGCGATCATCGAACAGCTTGATCCAGGCCGCGGCGGCCCTGGTCGCCAGTGCATCCATATCGTGACGCACTTCGAGTAGACCAGCACATTTCGGACATCGATAGATGATCTCCAGCAGACTATATTGCCCCGGACAATCACTTATGCATTGAAACCACGCGTTATAGCTCATGACTCACAACTTTCTCCACCTATGGCAAGAGTCGCCAACGAGAGACTATAAAAAATACTCCTCCCCTCTCGCAACTTTTCGCAATCGCTATCTGCTGTGTTCCTATTTTGCCTACGTTGGCAGAGTTTTTTCAAACGGATTCGATCAAAGTTCTCAATTGCCTATCATCATTCGGAGGGGCACATTCTACGACCTCCAGCAATCCCAAGAGCTGCACAAATATAAAACAAAAGGTGAAGGCTTTCCAAACAGGCTCTTGTTGCTTTTTCCCTCCACTTTATGCGTTACATTCCAAACACCATCCCATCAAGATTTTCAAGACTTTGTTTTATATCGACCGCCCCGGTGGAATTGCAAACTGTTCCGCGATTAGTCTCTGAAGCGCGTTGTGCTGTCCGATCGTCCATAAGCCTTTGATTTAAAGCTCGTTTGTTAAGTTGCTCCGGCTCGCGATTGATTTGATTGGCGGCCGTGCGGGCCGCTCTAACATTCAACAGAATCGAGCTGTCGGTAATCTGGTACATTATTTGCAAAGTTGCAAAAAAAATTTTCATATTTCTCATTTTTGAAGAGTAAGTTTCAGCCTAAGTTCTGGACTCAGAGCTGATGTGTGGTAGTTCGCGCTGCTGGGTCGGACTTCCAATGGAACGAAACTGATAAGTGGCAGCGATGTTAGATCGCCGTGCGAATCTTCGGCGACTTGTCGGCCACTGCGGCTCGCAGAAAGGAGACATCGATGATTCAGAACCCGATCAGCAGCCTAACCCTAATCGCAATCGCCACTTTTCTGGTGACGCTTGCTGCAGGATGGCTTAGTCCCATCGTCGCCGCCGATATTACATTGTCGTGGACTGATAACTCAAGCAACGAAACCGGGTTCTTGATCGAACGGAAAACCGGCACTGGCGGAACATTCGCTCAGATTGCCACAGTCGGGGCAAACGTTAAGTCCTACGTTAATAGCGGGCTCGCTGCGGCGACTACTTTTTGCTACCGAATACGCGCCTATAATTCAGCCGGCTTTTCGCCGTATACACCCGAAGCGTGCAAGACTACACCTAGTGGCTCGTCGACGTTTAATTTCTCACTCACTCACGGCGGTAATAAATCAGTGACTCGTGGACAGTCGGTAAGCAATGTCATTACGGCCACGCTCGCCTCTGGTTCCTCTCAGGCGGTTTCTTTTTCAACCGCGGGTCTTCCCAGTGGCTCCACGGCCTCCTATGCCACGTCAAACTCGTGCACTCCAACCTGTTCGCGAACATTGAACATAACGACCTCGTCCTCCACCCCTACCGGGAATTACTTAATCACCGTCACAGGAACGGGCGGCGGTCTTGTCAGAACTGCAGCTTTCACTTTGGCGGTCGTCGCATCGTCGACGACTTCCGGAAGCACGATTACCGTGCAGGCCGAGGCGGGTACCCTCACAGCGCCGATGGCAATTCGATCCGATAGTGCAGCTTCTGGAGGAAAGTACGTGGTGGTCCCCCAAGGAAGCGGCAGTAACTATACGGATGGCACTAATGGAGGCCCCGGACAGGTTAGATTTACCATCAATATTCCTCAGGCCGGAACCCGGGCTTTGTGGGCTCGGACGATTGCGCCCGACGGGAGCAGCGATTCTTTTTACGTAACCAGAAACGGGACTCTCGTAAAGGAATGGTCTGTTCCCCTAAGCACTGCTTGGAAGTGGAACAAGGTTGCAACTTTGTCGTTCGCGGCAGGGAGTGTTCAGATCGCTTTCAGACAACGAGAAGACGGCACGAAGCTGGATTCTATCATTTTGACCACGGACTTAAATTTCACTCCCGGCGCTACGTCGACTTCTGTCGCGTCGACTTCATCCACAACCACGGTTGCATTAGCGGCTGACGCGGGATTGCTCTCTACGTCTGACTCTGCCGCGTCAAGCGCCACCTTAAGCGTCAGCGTGGTGAAAGCCCTCACGAGCAACGGATCCGGTAACGGAACCGTAACCAGCTCACCCAGCGGTGTCGATTGCGGCACGGTCTGCGCTCAGGCGTACGGTGTTGGCACCCTTGTCAAACTGACCGCCACTCCCGTGTCCGGGTCAATCTTCAGCGGCTGGAGCGGCAACGCGGATTGCCAAGACGGCGCGGTCACCATGAACACCGATATCGCCTGCACCGCCACTTTCAGCTCGCAGTCCGTCGGTTTGAACATAAGCAAATCGGGAAGCGGAACCGGCGCTGTAAAATCAACACCCGCCGGGATCAATTGCGGAAGCGACTGCAATGAGCCCTTCGCGTCCGGCACATCGGTTAAACTGACGGCTACACCTGCTGCCGGGTCGGTTTTTAGAGGTTGGAGCGGCGGTGAATGCGGCCAAGCCAGTAGCTGCACCGTGACCGTGAGCGGGAGTACTTCGGTTACGGCAGTCTTTGGTGCCGCTGTGCCGGCCACGGCTAAAATCGGCGTTTATCGTCCGACCACAGGCGAGTTTTTTCTCGACCGTAACGGTAACGGCCTTTGGGATGGTTGCTCGGTTGACATGTGTTTAAAATGGGTGGCGCAGAGCGACGGCTTACCGGTTGTCGGAAACTGGAATAGCGGCGAGACAGCTCAAATCGGAACATTCACTGCGGCCAACGGCAGATGGTACTTGGACCGTAACGGCAACGGCCAGTGGGATGGCTGCTCGGTTGACGTCTGTGTTACGTCTCTCGGCTCGCCGGGAGACATCCCCTTGGTGGGTTATCAAAAGGATTCGGATAACCCCGTCATTGGAATTTTTCGCTCCGCGGTGATCACTAATGTGAACGGCAAAAACACCGTCACTGATAGGGGTGTTTGGCAGTTCGATACGAACAAAAACTGGGTCTACGACGGTTGCGGCGTCGATGCTTGCGTCTCAAAGTTTGGCAATCCCGGGGACTTTGCGGTTCTCGGCGATTGGAACGGAAGCGGTGAAGACAAACTTGGCGTTTTCGATGCGGATGGACCCACCTGGCAGTTAGACTATAACGGCAATGGAGTTTGGGACGGCTGTAACGTGGACAAATGCCTTTCGGGTTTTGGCCGAACGACTGATTTACCGGTGGCAGGTGACTGGGACGGCACGGGCAAAGCAAGAATTGGCGTCTTTCGCCCTGGCACCGGTGAATGGTTCTTGGATAAGAACGGCAATGGTCGAATGGACAGCTGTACGATCGACATCTGTGTCGCTGCCTTCGGCAAAGCCGGCGACCGGCCCGTGGTCGGAAATTGGTAAGCCCATGGCGAGCAAGTTTACTTTTTCAAGCGCATCGCGCTATTTCTTTGTCGAACATTTTACATTCAATCCCTCATACTATAGGGCGCCGAACACCCTGTCCAAGCGCCAATTCAATCGCGTTCCGGGCCTGGACATTTTGCATTACTTGAAGTAAACGAGAAGCGAAATGCACCAGCGGAGAAAGGAGTGAATATGGGCACGACGCTGATTACGGGTTTGGGTTTAGTCGGCACTTCTTATGCGCAAAACGCGTTAAAGCGGGGCGAAAAAGTGGTTTTCTACGACGTCGCGCCACGAAAAGATTTTCTCGCGCACAAACTTGGCGGCGCCGATGTTACCGTCGTGCAGCGGGATATTCGTGATTTGCCGTCGCTGATCGAGACGCTTCAGAAACACAAATGCGACACCGTCCTGCACACCGCCGGTCTGATCGGCGGCAAAGTGGCCCAACCCGTTTATACCGGCCTACAAATCAACGTCATGGGCACGATCAACGTCGCCGAAGCCGTGCGCTTGACCGGCGTCAAACGTCTCGTGCAGATCAGCACCTTCGGTGTCTACGACCGGCGCCAAGGCGAACCCAACCCCATCGACGAAGATTTCCGCCGCGGACCGGGGGAGCCCTATGGCAACTCGAAGGTGGCCAAAGAGCTGATGGTCGAAGCCTATCAGCGTATGTTCGGTTTCGAGTTGATCGTCTTGCGCCTTGCCAACGTTTACGGAGTCGGTCATTTCGCTGGCGGTTCCGGCGGCGGCGAGATGGTGCAGAACATGCTCCAAACAGGGATTAAAGGCGGTGTCGTCAAGATAGCTCAGGAGGTGGCGCGCGATTTTGAGTACGTCTACTATAAAGATCTGGGCCGCGCCCTCGACAAGGCGGCTACGACTCCGCTCAAAGAGCCCGTGACACTCAACATCGGCACCGGCGTGGTGATTTCATTCGATAACCTCGTCGCCACCGCAGAAAAGCTACTGCCCAAACTGCAAGTCGAAATCATTCCGGGAACCAAACCGCGCTCGGCGAAGCAGCCGATGGTCATCAAGAAAGCCAAGGAAGTGCTCGGCTGGCAGCCGGATTTCGACATCGAGGCGGGCTTCAAGGATTACATCGAGGAACTAAAAGCGCTTGGGTAATTTGACCGGAAATAACCCCTGGAGCCACGGGTTCAAGCCGTTCGAATCGGTCACATCGTTGCAAACTCTCCTGGATTGTCGGGTGCCTTGAACGATTTGATTATTTTGACGTAATCGGCATCCATCGCATCAAAATCTGATTACGCCTTTCCTCTCACTCTTGTATCCTCGATAACGAATGCTGGCGCCGTCGGATTCGACGACGATGGCGCCGTCGTGATCCGTGCGCAATACTTCAGCGCCGCTGTCCCGATAGCGCGCGCTCACTTCGTCGCGCTGGGTCTCGAAGCGACCGCGCGCGCCGGCGGAAATTATTGCAAGCCTGGGCCGTACTGCCGCAATAAATGCCGGGCCGCTCGCCGTCGTGCTCCCATGGCGGGGAACTTTCAACACAACGCTGCGCAGTGCCTCTCGATCTCGCAGCGACACTGCTTCCTCTCGTTTGCCGATATCACCGGCGAATAAATAGCGCAGCCTGCCGTACTCGAGGCGCAGGATCACGGATCCGCCGTCCCCGCCGTCCGGCGAAAAAAGCACGCAGATTTTGACCCCATCAACGACCCGGCAGGCGTTGGTTTCGCTCAGCGCTACACGGGTTATCTTGCGGCGATTCAGCATGTCCTCCAAATCCTCGAATCGAGGAGTCTTGCCCCGCGCTCCTACCGACCAGAATTCCGACGGAGCGAACTCGCTCACAATGGCGCGCATGCCACCGTAGTGGTCGATGCGCGGATGTGTAACTGCCAGATAATCAACTTTGAGAATTTTCCGGGCGCGCAAAAATGGCGCGACAATGGATTCGCCGGGATCGAAGTCGCCGAACGCCGTACCCCCGGCATCAAGCAACAAAACCTTCGAGCCGGGCAACTCCACCACGGCGGCGTCGCCCTGGCCAACGTTGAGATGGGTGACGCGCAACTCAACGCGCCGCCAGCGCTCATGCCACCAATAATAGGTGTCCGCGCACAGCCCTGTTACGATTACGACGAATGCGGCGAAGACATAGCGATTGCGCTTGAGTGCAAACAGCAAAAGGATTAACGAGTACAGCGCAATAACTTCCCAGGCATTGGGCGCGGGCACACCGATATTGGCCAGAGGCAGTCTGGCAAACCAGTCCACCAGCCAAAGGGCCAAAGAGAGTAAATTTTCCGCCAGCCAGACGAGAGGCGGCGCCGCGTGCGGCGCGATTACCGCCAAAAAACCCACCATCAATCCGATGGGCACCACGATAAACCCGATCAATGGCACGATCAGCGGGTTTGCTACAAAGCCGGCCAGGGAAAGATGACCGAAGTAGTGCGCTATCAAGGGGCCAGTGCCGATGGTAGCGATTAGCGGCACCATAAAATGCGGCGCAGCCTGGCGCAACTTTTCCCGCAGCCAGCTTCGCTCCTGCGGCAATTCATCCCGTCTTTTCGGCGCCCGCCGCGCTTGCATTTTGCGCGCGCCCCAGACGATGAACAAGACAGCCAAAAACGACAGTTGAAACGAAATGTCCGCGATGACTCCCGGCCAGACCAGCGCGATCAGCAGGGCCGCCAACGCGAGACTGGTGAATACCTCTTCCTCCCGGTCGAGCAACACCGCCAGTTGGTAGGCACCGATCATGATCGCCGAGCGCACAGTCGGCACCATCGCGCCGGCCAGCGCGGTGTAGAATACGACCGCGACGAAAGAAAAAAACGCCGCTACTTTGATCAAGTTCCAACGCAGCAAACAATACGTGCTCCAGGCAAGGCCAAAGCGGATCAGCGCGAAGACCACCAAGCCCAGCATCGCCACGTGCAACCCCGAGATCGACAGCACATGGTTCACACCGGCGGCTGTGAAAGCGCCGCGCGTCTCTTTGTTGATTTCGCCCATGTCGCCGATGACCAGGGCTTTGAGCAAAGCGCCATTGGCCGCGGAGAAGTTTTCCTGAATATGGCGGCGAATCGCTCTGCGCAAATCCTCGATGGAACCCCGCACCTTGTCCGGTTGGCGCTTCACCAACTCGACGTCTTGGTCGTTGTCTAGAAACGCAGAAGCGTAAATCTCGCGCCGCGCCAAATAGCTCGCGTAATTGAAGCCACCGGGGTTGCCGCTATCACGGGGCACTACCGGCCGCACCTTAAAGCGTACTCCGTCGCCGAAGCGCCACTCGCGCCGCACAGTTCGTACGGTGACAAGCAAGTTTCCGGTAATCTCCTCCGCCCCGGTGGGATGCCAGATGCGTTGGGTCCGAATAATCCAGCGGCTTCGGTTCGGCAGCTTTTCGGGCTCTTGCAATAAAGAACCTTCAATGTAAAGCGGCTCGGCGCGGTTCATCGCCGAGCGCAGATGATTCGGCGGAAATACCGGCTCAAGAAGCTCACGGTGCCTGACATGACCTACGCCAAAGGCAAGGGCACCAAGAAACAGCAGCATGCCCCAACGCCGACTCTTTGCCAGCGGGCAAAGAAACAGCGGCGCGACAAGCAGAAACCTCGCCGCGGAGGTATCAGCCGGCGCGAACGGCGCCGTTGCCTGGCCGAGCAAAAGCAACGCTGTCGGTACGACGAGCCAGACTGAGGGATGCTGAATCCGTCTATTTAAGCCTTTGGGTTCGGGGTGCGAGGCGACCATGGATGCTCACTGGGAAGCCGCTCGCAGCCCATCGAGAATTTCCCGGGCGAGCTTTTCATTGATGGAGGGAACCTTGAGCAGTTCTTCCAGCGTCGCCGCTTCGATTCTTTTGATGCTGCCGAAGGCGCGCAAAAGCGCCCGCTTGCGCGAGCCGCCGATGCCCGGTACGCGGTCCAGGGCGGAGAAAAGGGTCTGGCGTGAACGCAGCTTTCGGTGGTGCGTGATCGCGAAGCGGTGTGCCTCGTCGCGCACTCGTTGGAGCAGGAAAAGCGCGTTGGAGTTGCGCTTGAGAATCACGGGATTGCTCTGGTTCGGCAGAAAAATGCGTTCTTCGGAACGCTCGATTTCGGCCCGCCGCGGCGCGGCCTGGACGCGCATCTTGGCCAGGCCAATTACGTCCACCCCGCTAACGCCGACTTCGATCATCGCCGCGAGCGCCATAGAGAGTTGCCCTCTGCCGCCGTCGACAACTATCAGGTCCGGCAGGCTTGCCTCCTCTTTGCCGCGGGCGAAGCGCCGCTTGAGAACTTCCAGCATCATGCCGAAATCGTCGCCGCCGCTGGTTGGATCGATGGTGCGAATGCGGTAGTGCCGGTATTTCGCTTTATCCGGCTCGCCGTTGATGAACGTGACCTGGGAGCCCACGGCATGGGTGCCATGAATTGTCGAAATATCGAAACATTCGATGCGGTAGGGATACTGCTTGAGGCGCAACTGCGCCTGCAGACCGCCGAGCATCATTTCCCGCGCTTTCTCCTGGTCATGCCGTTCCGAGAAACTCTGGCGGGCGTTCTCCGCGGCCATCTCCACGAGTTGGCGCTTGTCGCCGCGCTGGGGAGTCAAGACGCTGACTTTCTTGCCCTTGCGCTCGCCAAGATATTCTTCGCGAACTTCGCCGTCGTCCAAAGAGACTGGCATTAAAATTTCATCCGGGATAAAACGGTGGCCTTGATAGAACTGCGTCAGTAACGCGCCCATGATTTCTTCATCCGGAAACTCCAGGTCCTCAAGCGAATATGACTGGTTGCCCGTCAACTTGCCCTGCCGGACGAACAGCACTTGGACTTCAATGAAGCCGCCTTCGCGATATAGGCCGAAAACATCTTGATCCACTCCCCAATGGGACACCATGCGCTGCTTTTCCAGGGTTTTTTCCACCGCCTGAATCTGGTCGCGAATCCGGGCTGCGGCTTCGAACTCCAGGGCGGCGGATTTTTCTTGCATCCGCTGCTTCAGATCGTGGATCAGCTCCTGCTGCCGGCCCTCGATAAATAGCATCGCCTGGCGTACTTGCTCGCGATAGACGTCCGCGGCGACGGGCAGGACGCAGGGCGCCATACAGCGCTTGATCTGATATTGCAAGCAAGGACGGCTGCGGTTTTTGAAGTTGTGATCCGTGCAGTTGCGCAACAGAAAGTGCTTCTCGATGATGTCGATGGTCTCCCTAGCGGCCAGCGCCGAGGAAAAGGGGCCGAAATAGCGGCTGCCGTCCTTAACGATCTTGCGCGTTGCAAGAATTCTCGGCCAGGCATGCTGGGTGGTGACTTTGATGCTGAGATAACTTTTGTCATCCTTGAGCCGGATGTTGTAACGCGGCTTGTATTGCTTGATTAAATTATTTTCGAGGATCAGCGCTTCTTTGTCATTGGCGGTGACCAGCGTATCGATGTCTTCAATCCGCCGCACCAGAAATTCGATCTGCGAGCGCTCATCGGCACGGTTGAAGTAAGCGCGCACACGGGCGCGCAGGTCCTTCGCCTTGCCGACGTAGATGACCTTGCCGTTATTGTCCCGCATCAAATAAACGCCGGGACGGGATGGTAGGTTAGTGAGTTTTTCGCCGATCTCAGCCATGATTGCGCGCCTTGGGTGCGGATTCAAGGTTGCGATCTTGAGTCCGAGCCATTGAACCTTGAACGTTGAACATCGAGCGTTTTCTCAACCGTCCGGCTCCGGCCTCGCGTCGCGAAGCCTCAGTTCCCGTTGTTCCAGATCGCGGACGCGGTCGCGCAGCTCCGCCGCCTTTTCAAATTCGAGCTGCTCGGCGGCCTGCTTCATCTCCTTCCTTAGCTGGCGGATCATGCGCGCCAGTTCTGTCGATCCGTACTTGGCGCCTTGCTCCGCGGCCAGCGGCACGTCCACATAGTCCGCCTCGTAAATCTTCACCAGCGGCGAACCCAGGGACTTCACCACCGTCTGGGGCGTAATACCGTGTTTCTTATTAAACGCCGCTTGCAGCTTGCGCCGACGGTTGGTTTCGTCCATGGCGCGTTTCATGGACTCCGTCATGCCGTCGGCGTAGAGAATTACCATGCCGCGCACGTTGCGCGCCGCGCGGCCGATAGTTTGTATCAGCGATCGGTCCGAGCGCAGAAATCCCTCTTTGTCTGCGTCGAGAATCGCCACCAGAGAGACCTCCGGCAAATCGAGTCCCTCGCGCAGCAAATTGATTCCCACCAACACGTCGAAGTCCCCCGTCCGTAGTTGGCGGATGATCTCGACCCGCTCCAACGTTTCGATGTCGGAATGAAGATAGCGGACTTTGAGGTTCAAGTCCCTATAATAGTCGGTCAAATCCTCGGCCATGCGCTTAGTCAGCGTGGTCACGAGCACGCGCTCCTTAAGCTCGACCCGCTGGCGAATCTCTTCCAGCAAGTCGTCTACCTGATTACGCGCGGGACGCACCACCACTTCGGGGTCCATGAGGCCCGTGGGCCGTATCACCTGCTCCACGACGGCGCCCCAGCTCTGCTGCATTTCATACTGTGCGGGAGTGGCGGAGACATAGATCACCTGGCCTACGCTTGCTTCGAATTCCTCAAAATTCAGCGGGCGATTATCGAGTGCCGAGGGTAAACGAAATCCGTATTCGACCAGCGTTTCTTTGCGCGAGCGGTCGCCGCGGTACATGCCGCCGATCTGCGGTACGGTCACATGGCTCTCATCGATGATCAGCAGAAAGTCGCTGGGAAAGTAGCTCAAAAGCGTCGGCGGGGGCACACCGGGCTTGCGGCCGGTTAGATGCCTGGAGTAATTTTCGATGCCGGGACAAAAACCCATTTCTTCGAGTAACTCAAGATCATATAGGGTCCGCTGTTCCAGTCGCTGCGCTTCCAGTAACTTCGCTTCCGCGCGCAGCTCTCGCAGCCGTTCGCCCAGCTCTTTGCGAATCTCGCGAACCGCCTGCTTCATGTGCTCCTCGCTGGTAACGTAGTGGCTCGCCGGATAGATGCACGCTTTATGCACGCGCCGCTGAATTTTGCCGCGGATCGGATCGATTTCCCGAATCGCCTCGACGGTGTCGTCGAAAAATTCGACGCGCAAAGCCGAGCTGTCTTCATAGGCGGGAAAGATTTCAACGATGTCACCGCGCACCCTGAAAGTGCCGCGGTGAAAGTCGTAGTCGCTGCGCTGGTATTGAATATCCACCAGTTTGCGCAGCATCTGGTCGCGATTGATAACCGTCCCCTCTTCCAGATAAACCATTAGTTCGAAATAGGCTTCGGGAGAGCCGAGACCGTAGATGCACGACACGCTGGCAACGATCAGGGTATCGCGCCGTTCGAGCAGCGCCTTGGTGGCTGAATGGCGCAGCTTGTCGATCTCGTCGTTGATCGACGCGTCTTTCTCGATATAAGTATCCGTCGAGGGAACGTAGGCTTCCGGCTGGTAGTAATCGTAGTAACTGACAAAGTAGCGAACCGCGTTTCCCGGAAACAGCTCGCTGAATTCGTTATAGAGCTGGGCCGCCAGCGTCTTGTTCGGCGCGATGACCAAGGTTGGCTTGTTGACCCGGGCGATGACGTTGGCCATCGTAAAGGTCTTGCCGGACCCCGTAACGCCGAGTAAGACTTGCTGGCGGCGATTGTTCTCGATTCCCTGAACCAGCTTTTCGATGGCCTGCGGTTGGTCTCCCTGCGGCTTAAATCCGGAAGTAAGTCGAAACTGCCCCTGGTCTCGATCCTGAATCATCGAGAAAAAAGATACCAGCGCCGGCTCAGCGGAACAAGACTGGACTATCCGGCTCTGGCGTCGGCGTAGAGACGGTCGATAAAACCGCCACTGTTCCTTCCTCCATTGTTAGCGTGAGGCCTTGTCAGCAAGCTGGAATGAGGCAAGACCAAATTCAGCGGCGGGTTTTCCAGATTCTCGCCAAACCTTCAGGACTGACGGTCACCATGCGGCTTGGCTGGCTAAACATTATCTTTGCGGCGGCCGGAGAAATTTCCTTGCCGAAGAGACAGTGCGAGTAACCGTTGCGCCCGTGGCCGTTGGCCCACTCGGCGAATTCATCCGGCGTGGGGGTATGCCCCAAATCCGCGGCGCACCGGCGCACAATGAATCCGAGCATCATCTTATTCGGCGGCTGATTTTTCGCGGCCCGCGCGTCTTTCATTACTATCTTTTTAAGCAATCTTTATCTTGCTTGCAACGAATTTGCTGCTGCTTCTCAAACTTAAAAATTGCTGCTAGCCTCTGACTGACATGACCGCTCCAGACTGGCGCCGCTATTTAAGGTTTCGTTGCACGGGTTGCGGCAACTGCTGTCGCAATACCCTCGTATGTCTCACCGATGCTGATATCTGGCGGATCATCGAAGGCACGGGCAAGTCGCCGTTGGAGTTCGTACGCTTCTATAACCACGACCATATCGCCATGTCGGAAGATGATCCACTGTGGGTTAAGTTCGGCAAGAAAAAAATGGTCATGGGCCTCAGGAGCACGCACGACCGCTGTGTTTTTTTGGAAAACACCACGAACCGCTGCACTATCTACGAACACCGACCGGTGACCTGCCGGGATCATCCCTTCAATGTTACGCTTTCTGACAGCGGCGCGGTAGAAAAAATATCCCTGAGCCGCATCGTCAAGTGCCCCCATGACTGGGACGGCAACATTCACCGAAGCGAGCTGCGCCGCATCAACAACTGGAACGAACAGCAGCAGGAAGCCTACGTTGAGAAAATCAAGGCATGGAATAAGCTTAAGGCAACGCGCAAGACGGGCCCGGCGTTTCTACGATTTCTGGGCTTTGACGTTTAAGAGCAAAGAAAAGGCGGGAGGTTTGTCCAACCACCCGCCTTCCGGCGAACCCGAGAACACTCGTATATTCTTAATCGTTTTACTACTGCGTCGCACCTAATGCCCACCGCTTAGTCGATCATATGGGTCGTCGCCTTCAAGTGCTTATCAACGGTGGTGTATCCTTTCCACTGATCGACGAGCCAGTACCGGATGCCGAACTCGAAGCGGAGTTCCTTCATATCCCGATCAAAGGGATTGAAGTGCTGATGGTGCAGCATGCCGGGAGGCACATGGATGGCGTCGCCCTGGTTCCAGTCGTACCGTTGTCCGCCGATCTCGGAGTAGCCATCGCCTTCAAGGGCGTACAAGTACGCTTCCGGGTGGGCATGGCTGTGGCTTTTGGTGTGCGGCAGGTCGACGAAGATTGAGCTGATCGCTACCCCGGTGGCCTTAAAGCCGTTGTCCTTGCCGCTGCGGCCCATTAAGAAGTAGGTCGCGCCATGCTTCGACTCGTCCGACTTCACATGCTGGTTTTGGTGCATCGAGATGCGCCGGCCGTCTTCGGGCCAGTATTGCGACTCTTCTTTTGGCAAAGCCGCGAGCGCTTTGGCATCGTTTTCGCTGCATTCTTCCAGCTGCTCCATCTTGCCCATGTACACATCGGCTTCGAGGTGCCAAGCGAGACCGGAAATGTAGCCCACCGCGACTGCGCCGGTATTGAAAAGCTGATGGGTGGAGCGATACGGAATGTGCAGAATCGTTCCCGGGTGGAATTCATAGCGCTTATCGTCGAGAATCATGAAGCCTTCGCCGCTTTCCACGTAGATCGCTTCTTCCCCGTGCAGATGCTTGCCAGTATGCCAGCCGACGGGTATCTCGGCCCGCATCAGGCAACTGCCGCCCGTTGTAAAGCCCAACTCCGGGGCGATCATCAAAGCGGCCTTGTAATCCTGCGGTGTTCGCACCCACTTAAGATCCTTCGCCCGCGTTACACGTGGCGATGCGGCGACTTTTTTTTCATTGGCCTTGGAACGCTCTAGCCACGCCGTATAGAAATCGCTCATGCTTCCTCCTCTTTACGCAAATTCATTGGTAATATACATCATTTTCCTAACTAAGGGTCGCACGCTTGTCAAATCGCCGCCTGCTCGCGCTAGGGATATGGCAAAAGCCAAAAGAAAACTCGTCTTTGCACTGGCCCTGGTAGTCGTTGCGGTTGCAGCGCTGGTGGCCGTACGCACGCTGCTATTCCGTTCGCGCCAAATCACGCCGGCTGTGGGAGCCGCCGACCTTCCGCTACCGGCTCAGGTGATCGAGCGGTTTGCCGCCGCGATTCGCTTCAAGACCATCTCCGGAGACCCAGCTGCGGATGAGGAATTCCCGCGCTTCCGGGAATTCTTGCAGCGTAGTTTTCCGCGCGTTCACGCAACCCTGGCCAAAGAAACATCGGTGGCCACAGCCTGCTCTATAGTTGGCCAGGCCGGGACGCCAATCTCAAACCGATACTGCTCATGGGACATTTGGACGTCGTCCCGGTCGAATCCGACAACGACACGAAGTGGCACCACCCGCCCTTTGGCGGTCGCATCGCCGATGGCTATATCTGGGGCCGCGGCACAATCGACGCCAAGCTCAATGTTTTCGGTCTCCTCGAAGCCGTAGAACTCTTACTTGCTCAAGGATTCCGGCCACAGCGTACCACTTATCTGGCCTTCGGGCATGACGAAGAAAGCGGCGGGCAACAGGGGCGGCGCAAATTGCGGCTCTGCTCGGCGCGCGCAACGTGGCGCTCGAGTTCGTCCTGGACGAGGGCAGCGCCATCACCGAAGGGATTGTTCCCGGGGTTGCCGCTCCGGTCGCCGCCGTCGGCGTCGCCGAAAAAGGCTACGTCAGCCTGCAGTTGACGGTAGATGATCCAGGCGGGCACTCGTCGATGCCGCCCGTCAGCACCGCCATCGGGATTCTCAGCCGGGCCATCGATAAGCTCGAAAGGACGCCGTTTCCGGCGCGCATCGGCGGCGCTGTGAAAGAGTTTTTCGCTTTCGTCGGACCGGAGATGCACTGGTTCCAGCGCATCTTACTCGCCAACCGCTGGTTGTTTGAACCTTGGCTCAAGCGCGAACTGGCAAAGTCCCCGCTCACGGCAACGCTGATTCGGACCACCCAGGCCGCCACAATGTTTCATGCCGGCATGCGCGAAAATATACTGCCGGCGCAAGCCCGCGCCGTTGTGAATTTTCGCCTTCTCGACGGCGATACCATCGACCAGGTCCAAGGGCGCACGCGGGAGATCATCGCTGATGCCCGGGTGAAAGTAGCGCGGCTGGCGCCGGCAATGGAAGCATCGCCGATTTCAAGGAGCGACTCCGACAGCTTCAAATTGTTACACCGGACAATTCGCCAGATCTATCCCAAGGTTATCGTCGCGCCCATTTTGTCGATTGCGACCACCGACGCCCGGCACTACAATAAACTTTCGAATAATATCTATCGCTTCGCGCCATTCACGGTTCGCCCGCAGGATGCCGACCGGTTCCACGGCGTTGACGAGCGCGTTTCGGTGCAAGACTACGAACGTTGCGTGCGTTTTTACAGCCAGCTCATCCGCAACAGCCAGCAGTGACGAACTGCCGCCTGCTTGTCTGGAGGGCTTTGATAAACCTGTCGTCCTCGAGCCCATTCAGTTCGTCGGAACACTGCCGGTAATAAACTTCTTCTGAATCAAAAACTCGCGTGCGACGTCTTTCGCCTGGCGCTTCTCACCGTCCACGGCGTAGTTGAGCTTGCGCATCTCTTCAACGCTGAGAATGCCGCCTAACTCCTTGAGCAGGCCGCGCAATTTAGGATGTTTTTCCAACGCCGCTTGGCGCACCACGGGCACAGCGTCATAGGGCGGAAAATAATTTTTATCATCGTCGAGCTGCACCAACCCGTAGCGGCTGATAAGGCCATCGGTGGAGTTGCCGGCGATGAGGTCGATCTGCTTTTCCGCCAACGCGCGGTAAGTCAGCGATAGGTCCATCTCTCGTATTTCCTGAAAATGAACACCATAGGTCTGGGCGAAACCAGGATAACCGTCGGCCCGTGACATAAAGTCCTGCCCGAACCCGGCGCGCCACTGCGCGGACACTTTGACCGCGTCGCTTACGGTTTTTAAACCCAACTTCTTGGCATCCTCGCCGCGCACCAAAATCGCAAAGGTGTTGTTGAAGCCTAACGGCTCGGTCCACTCGAGATTGAAACGCTTGGCATATTCGTCTTTGACGTAACGGTAGACTGCGCCGGGGTCTTTCAACGGCTTGCTTTTGAGAATCGCCAGCAGACCGGTGCCGGTGTATTCGATATAGACGTCGATCTCGCCGGCGATGAGCGCGTCATGCGCAAGGTTGCCGCCCAGATCGAAACGGCGAACGACTTGGGAACCCGTCTTCCCTTCGATGGCTTGCCCGAGAATTTCGCCGAGTATGACCTGTTCGGTGAAATCTTTCGACCCGACCGCGATTCGGCCCGAAGTCTCGCCCATGAAAAAGTACGACCCGGCGAAAAACAGCAAGACGACGGCAGCGCCGGACCAGAGAAGCCTTCTCGATTTTGCCTTGACCGCGCCGCCGAATTGAATGATTCGCTCGAGGTAGCCCAACAGCAGATCGGCTACGAGGGCGATCGACGCCGCCGGGACCGCGCCGGCGAGAATCAAAACATTGTCGTTGGCGCGCAGGCCGCGAAAAATATAGCGGCCCAATCCGCCGGCGTCGATGGCGGCAGCGATGGTCGCCGTGCCGACGCAGATGACGGTGGCGACGCGCACGCCGGCAATGATGACGCCGAGGGCGAGCGGCAACTCCACTTGAAAAAGCAGTTGTCGGTCGGTCATGCCCATGCCGCGGCCGGCCTCGCGAATAGCCGGATCGACGCCGCTGATACCGGTGAAGGTATTTTGAATGATCGGCAGCAACGAATACAAGACCAGTGCAACGATGGCCGTGTGCGGGCCGATGCCACCAAGAATTTTGAACTCAAAGAGATAGACGTTGAGGGGAATTAGAAAACCGAACAGCGCCAGGCTCGGCACTGTCTGCATGATATTGGCGAAGCCGAGCACGGGTTTGCTGAGCGCGGGCTTGCGCGTCAACAGGATGCCCAATGGCACGCCGATCAATACCGCCATGCCGGTGGAGATCGCCACTAAAAACAAATGCTCGCCGACCAACGCCAAGACTTCCTGGCGATTACGCAGCAGAAACTCGAAGAAACTCACGCGTTCTCCGGAGAATGGGCCTCGTGAAAGCACTGCGCGAAGGCGCGCGCCTCGGGATCGTCGGACTCAAGGAGCAACGCCGGGGGCCCGAGGAAAATCATTCTCCCGTCTTTGACCAGACCGATCCGCGTGCCGAGCACGAAGGCCTCGCGCACGTCATGGGTCACGAATATCATGGTCTTTTTAAGGCGTTCCTGGAGACGTTTAAATTCCAACTGAATTTCCCGGCGTGTAATCGGGTCCAGCGCGCCGAAGGGTTCGTCGAGCAGGATGACAGGCGGGTCGGCGGCAAGGGCGCGCGCCACGCCCACCCGCTGGCGTTGCCCGCCGGATAACTCCCGCGGATAACGCGCGCTGAAGCGGTCCGGTTCCAATCCCAGCATGCTCAGCAGTTCGCGGGCGCGAGCTTTGATGCGATCTTTTTCCCAGCCTTCAAGACGCGGCACGACGCCGATATTTTCCTCCACGGTGAGATGGGGAAAAAGACCGATCTCCTGGATCACGTAGCCAATGCGCCGGCGCAATTGAATCGGGTCCCAATCCTTGGTCGACCGCCCTTCGACGCGCACCTCCCCCTCCGTGGGGTCGAGCAGGCGGTTGACGAGCTTCATCGTGGTGGTCTTGCCCGATCCGCTGCGCCCGAGCAAAACCAAAGTCTCGCCTGGGCTGATTTCGAGATTCAAATCGTAAAGCAGCGTCTTGCCGTTGGCCAGACGAAAACTCACGCCGTGAAATTCAATGCTGTTTTGGCGGTTCATCATTTCACGATTAGCATGGCTCGGACTGGACATTCCACCAAGTTTCCTTTTATAGTCTCGCTACTCATGTCCTTCAATCCCGCATTCTCGCTGATCGCGCCGGAAAATCAGCACCATTGGCGCCAGGTTCAACCGTTCGTCTGGTCGCTCGCCGACGGCGCGCCCCGTGAAGATCCCGCGCGTTCGGTCATGAGAACGCTCTTCGATCAGCCGCGCTGGCTCGAAGCCTATCACCTTTACGACGAGCAAGGTTCGGCGCTTTTCGAGCGCATCACCGAACTGCCGGAGTACTATCTAACCCGCACGGAAAACTCGATACTCGAGCGGTATGCGAACCGCATCATCGCCAGCGCGCCGGCGCAGGCCTTGGTCGAACTGGGCGCCGGTTACTCGAAGAAGACCATTCATCTCTTGAACGAACAGGCGCGCCAGCGGGGCACGGGAATATTCGCGCCCATCGATGTGAGCCTACCGGGCCTGGTTGCGGCACGAGACTTCACCACCGCTAATTTTCCCGAGCTGCGCTTCAACGGTTTGCATGCACTCTACGAAGACGGCTTTTCCAGCGTCGCCAAGGATATCCCGACACTGTTTATCTTCCTCGGTAGCACCATCGGCAATTTTACGCCACCGACTTTCATTCGCTTCTTCACCCAGCTTGCCCGGGCGATGGGGCCGAATGATTATCTGCTGCTCGGCGCCGATCGAATCAAGGACGCCGGCGTGCTCGAACCGGCTTACAACGACTCCCTCGGCATAACGGCCGAATTCATTCTCAACGTCTTTTACAACATCAATCGTCTGACCGGCGGCAATTTCGACACCGCCAAGATGCGCTACCACTCCTGGTACAACCGGGAGTGGGCGCAGATCGAAATGTACGCGATTGCCACAGCGCCTCAGGAGATTTATTTTCCCTCCTTTGGCGCGTCCTTTTATTGGTCCAAAGACGAACGCATTCTGGTCGAAATCAGCCGCAAATTCGAGCCTGAGAGACTGCAACAGCAACTCCATTTTTTCGGTCTGTCACCGCTGGCTCACTATACGGACGCCAACGATTGGTTTTCCCTGCTGCTCTTTAAGAAAACATCTTAGGATCATCCTCGCGCCAAGACGCCAAGAACGCCGCGTCGAGACATTTCGAAACGGTAAGCTCGAAATTTTATTTTGCGACCTTTGCGTTCTTAGCGCCTAATCTCTTTTCCGTAATCTCATTTTTTGCGTTGACAAACCACCGCTTTCGATGAAAAGTAGCCGCGGAGGAACGCACATATGAAAGGGAAGGGAGGTTTGGCGGCCGCTCTAATTGCACTGCTGCCAGCAACGACTATGGCGGAAGACCTGATCAAGATCGGACTTTTCAACAAGGATGCAGTGATCATCGCTGCCGAAGCCAAGGGATTTCTCAAGTCAGAGAACATTCGGGTCGAAATCAACACTGTGACTGACTCCCCCACCCTGTTGCGCAATCTGATCAACGGCAATTACGATTTGATCTTAAATAATGCCGACAACGTGATTGCCTGGGCGGAAGGCCAGGGTAAGGACCCGCAAAAAAACGACTTCATCATCTTTCTTGGCGGCAGCCGAGGGGTAGATCAAAAACTGATCGTCGCTCCAGGCATCAATGATTTCGCCGATCTAAAAGGAAAAATTTTCGCGGTCGATGCGCCCACTACCGGCTACGCTGTCGTCGGCGTTTACATCTTGAAAAAGCACGGCCTCGAATGGAACCGCGATTATACGTTCAAGTCGTTCGGCAACACCGCCGGGCGAGCCAATGCCATGAGCCGGGGCGAAGCATCGGGAGCGATGATGAACTTGCGCGACGAGGAGATCCAGAAGCGCGGTTTCAAAGCGCTCGCCCAAGCAAAAGACTATGTCAAACACTACGCCCGGGGCCTGGGCGCCACGCGCCGGCAGTGGGCCAACGCCAACGAAGATTTGGTAATTCGTTTTAACCGAGCAATGATCCGGGCCACCGACTGGGTTCAGGAGCCGAAGAACAAACAAGAAGTCGTTCAGGTCTTGCTCGCCGAAAACAAAAATAACAAAGCCCGAGCCGAAGCAATGTATGAGCAGACTTTGAGTCCGACCCTAGGCATTACACCGCGCAGCCGGATCGACTACGAAGGCATACGCCAGGTGTTGCAGCTGCGCGAGATCGCCGGCTTGATGAAACCCGGGGAGAACAACGCGGAGAAGTATGTGGACGAGCGATTTTATAACAAGGCCCTTGCAACCATAAAATAGCCGAACGACTTTGGCTGAGGAGATTAAATTATGGCCCGTATCAAACACATCGCCATTCGCACTCACGACGTGGAAAAGACCGCAGCCTTTTATCGGGAGGCCTTCGGCCTGACGCAAGTCGGCGCGGGCCAGAGCGGAGTTTACCTGTCCGACGGTCATCTGAATATCGCGATTTTGAAGCTCCGGACCGCCATGGAGGGTGAGCCGTTGAAGCTCGGCGTCGATCATGTCGGCTTTCAAGTGGACGATGTCGAGGCGACGGTAGCACACATTGAACGGCTGGGCGGGAGATCGTTGGCCGATCGAATGGACGCCCCCGCGACAAACGCCGCCGAGCCGCAATCCTATTTTGAAGTCAAGTGCCTGGGCCCGGACGCGCAGGTGATCGATATTTCCTCTACTGGCTGGGTTGGCGCTCAATGATACGATCGGAATGACGCGTTGGCGAATGGGTTTAACGATCCGGAGTGGCTCGAAAAATGGTAGTCGGGGGTGCATGAACTGTGAACAGTGAACAACGATCCATGAAACGGAACGCATGGCGAGTATTGTTGTACTTCGTAACAATGACCTACTCTGGCGGGGCGGCAGGCGCCGCGTTTGGGCAGCAGCAAATCTTTAAAGGTAAGACGATTCGGCTTATCGTCGGATTGGCGCCAGGCGGCGGCTTCGATACCTATTCACGCGCCATCGCCCGCCACATGGGGAGGCACATCCCCGGTAATCCCGCCATCGTGGTAGACAACATGCCTGGCGCAGCCAGTCTGGTCTCTGCCAATTACCTCTACAAAGTCCCCAGGCCCGACGGCCTGACCATCGGCAATTTCGTCGGTGGCATCGCCATGCACGAGCTTTTTGGCAAACCGGGGATCGAGTTTCAAGCCAGGAATTTCGAGTATCTCGGCGTCCCGGCCCAGGATAATTTCATGCTCGGCGTGGCGAAATCGACCGGCATTACTAGCGTGGAGAAATGGATCGCATCCGGAACCATGCTCAAGTTCGGCGGCGTGTCACCGGGCGGTGGCACCGATGATCTGCCCAAGGTCGTCAAGGCCGTGCTCGGTCTGCCGCTCCAACTCGTTACGGGTTACAAAGGCACGGGTCCCATCCGGCTCGCGTTCAATTCGGGCGAAGTACAAGGTGTTTCCAATTCTATTGAGTCCTTTAATGCGACCTGGACCAGCGAGATGGAAAAAGGTGAAGTCGTGATCATTTTGCAGGAGACGGTCAAACCGCATCCCTCACTTCCCAACGTGCCGATGGCACTCGATTTGGCCAAGACCGATGAAGGGAAAAAATTGATTCGCGCGCAAGCTACGATCAACGGCGTCACCAATCGTTTGTATGCCCTGCCGCCAGGTACGCCCAAGCCGACGGTACAGAGCCTGCGCAAAGCGTTCTCGGCGACGCTCAAGGACCCGGAGTTCCTGGCCGACGCCAAGAAAGCTAGACTCGACATCGATCCCATCGACGGCGAGGCCATTGCCAATGAAGTCAAAGGGCTGTTCAACCTCGATCGCTCTTTGGTGGAAAAACTGAAGGAGATTTTGAAATAGCAACGCCGCGCGATTTCGCGCTTATTCGGGGCGTCAGGCGCGGGCCCGAAGCATGAAACGATGACCGCATTCACCGCAGCGATAAGGTAGAATGCCGAACAGGCTCAGGATCCGTTCAAAAAGATTTTTCCGGTGTGAGCGCCGGATTCTGCGGCTATCCCGGCAATACGGACATTGAATAGTTTTCCCCTCATTGTCGACCATCTCGTTCACCGGCTCCCACCGCCAAGACCATCTGGGTTCCGGACGCTCACATTCAAGTCATCACAGTATTCAAACTAAATTCACCTTTTCCGACATTGTTAGTGAACTGTTGGCGGCACGGTAGCTGCCCTCAATGGCCATGGTAGTCAAAAATCGCGGCTCGCCGCGCTCGCCATGCCCGTGTCCAAGCCGCCTATTACGCTTAGGGTTTGGCTTAACTTGCCGCGTCCGCGGGAAGTCGCCATGATCACCATCCAAGACCTGAGCTGTCCAAACATATTAGCGGGGTGATGCGCTGCGGAGAAATGAATAAGATTACCAGCGGTGAATTTCTCATGCTCGTCTTGGCCCGTGGTGACCAAGAAGTAGACATTGCTCAGAGACAGGGCATTCCCCTCGGTTACGCGATCATGGACGACGCCACCATCTCGCAAACGCGTTATGCTGTAGTGCCGAAGAATTCCCGATCCCAATGCCGCAGCGTTATTCATTGCTTACTGCACACTAAACTCAGAATGAGCCCGAAAGATCCTCCGCGGGGAAATCAACTAGCTGATCCAAGAGCTTCCGGGCGCGAAGGAAGAGTTCGAGTCCGCGCCCGACAATCAGAATCAGCCAGCATTGTAGGGCAGTTGAGACACACAGCTCACCGAACTGCTGTTGGCGGATAGTCCTGAGCCGCGAATCGATAAATGCGGGCGGCGGTGAGATAAAACAGCGCCGCGCGTTCGCTTTCAGAGTAGTTCATCGTAATCCGTTTGAAGGCATTCCACACCAAGACGTAGGAATTGGCCCGCTTCTCCACCGGGAAATTGCTCTCGAACATACAACGGTGAACGCCGAATTTTTCGATGCAAAATTCAAAATAAGGCTTCATCGCGGCCGCCAACTCCTTCGAGGAGGGCTTTTCCACGCGTTCGTGCCATCCGAAGCCGGAACGGTCCGATCCGAGCCCGCCCAATTTCACCGCCACGTTGGGACATGCCGCTACTTGGGCGATGCCCTTGCGCCATAAATCGAACCCCTCATCTCGCTTTGCGGCGTACGGGCCGACGCCGAGAGGCGCTCCTATGTGGTCGAGGATAATGTTGACGTCGGGGAAGGCGCGCGCTAAATCGCCCAGTTCCGAAAGCTGTGGATGATAAAGCCAGGCGTCGTAGCTCAAATTGTAGCGCTTGAGGCAAGCAAAACCCCGATGAAACGAGCCTTCCGACATCAGGCCGCGGGGCGCTTCGCTGCGCAGCGACTCGCTCGCGTCCCAGGTCGTAGAATGGCGAATACCGCGGAAGCGGCCAGGGCTCGCGGCCATATGCGCTTCCAGTACCGCTGCCACCCCATCGCCTAGACTCAGATCGGCAAAGCCGACGATCGCGGCAGCAACCGCCGTGGCGATACCGGGGTCCGCCGAGACGCACTTTGCGACCGATTCGAGGAATTCTGTCTCACCAAGCGGTTTCAATTCCTCCGGCCCAAACCCGTGATACTTCGCCTTGCACTCGACGGCGACCGTCGCGACGATGTTGTGGCCGCTGCCGGTGTCTTCCAGAAAATCAGTCAGCAGATAGCGCTCCCCACCGCGCTCCCACAAATGATGGTGCGCGTCGCAAATCGGCAATTCCGGCTCAAGCGGAGCCTCGGTGGAAAATCCCCAAGACGGATTATTCATTGCTGCATCATGCTTCAGGTCGGCTCGCCAGGTGCGAATATGGATTTCATAGCTCCAAGGATCGTCCAGCACGGGCGTCGTTATTCGATTCGTTCCATCCCGCCCATGTATGGTCGCAGAGCATCAGGAATCAGAACGCTGCCGTCCTTCTGTTGATAGTTTTCGAGAACCGCCACCAGCGTTCTCCCCACGGCAAGGCCGGAGCCGTTAAGCGTGTGGACGAATATAGGTCTTCCCTTCTTTTCCTTGCGGTAGCGAATCTGGGCTCGGCGCGCTTGGAAATCTTCGCAGTTGGAACAGGAACTGATTTCACGGTAGGCGTTTTGCCCCGGGACCCACACTTCCAGGTCATAGGTTTTCGCGGCAGCAGGGCCCATATCGCCGGTGCAAAGCTCGACTACGCGATACGGCAGTTTCAGCCACCTGAGGACTGCTTCGGCGTTTTGCACCATGCTCTCCAACTCCTGGTAGGAGGTTTCCGGCTCTGTGAATTTCACCATTTCAACTTTATTGAACTGATGCTGTCGGATCAAACCTCGAACGTCTTTGCCGTAAGAACCCGCTTCGCTACGAAAGCACGGCGTGTAGGCGACATATTTGATCGGCAATTCCTCCCGCTCGATCATCTCATCCCGGTGCAGGTTGGTGAGCGGAACCTCCGCGGTGGGAATAAGAAAGTATTCTCCCTGGGCAAGACGGAACAGATCTTCTTCGAACTTAGGAAGCTGTCCAGTGCCGATCAGCGACGCCCGGTTGACAAGCGCCGGCGGCAATATCTCCTTGTAGCCGTGTTCCCTGGTGTGCAAATCGAGCATGAAATTGATCAGCGCCCGCTCGAGTCTCGCGCCTGCGTCACGGTAAACGGCAAAGCGCGCGCCGGCAATTTTCGCCGCACGGGCAAAATCCAAAATGCCCAATTCTTCACCGATGTCCCAATGGTTCTTAGGTTCAAATTCGAACTTGGGGAGTTCGCCCCACCGGCGAATCTCTTTGTTGTCTTCGGCGCTTTTCCCAATGGCAACGCTTTGGTTGGGCAAATTCGGCAGACTCAACATGAAAGTCTCAAAACGGGCCTCGATCTCTGCCAACGGCTTCTCCCCGTTCCTAATCGATTCGTTGACCTCTTCCACCTCGTCCATCAGCGCCCGGGCATCGGCGCCGGACTTTTTAAGCTTGCCAATCTCTCCCGACAGCCGATTCTTTTTTTCCTTGAGACGCTCAATGTTCGCCAGGGCATCGCGCCGCTCCCGGTCCACGGCGAGGAACTCGTCCCAGTTAATCGCAGCGCCCCGAGTCGCCATCCGCGCCTTAACCTCGTTCAGGTTTTCCCTTAACAGTTTTATGTCCAACATGGCGTTCCTCTAGGGAATCTCGAATGCATTCTGCACATGCTCCACCACGGGCTCAGCGCCGGGCCAAGAAATCCCGACAACGTCGAAGCGGGCATCTCGCTCATGGAGTTTTTTCTGGTGCAAAAAAAGTCGAGCGGCGAGAATCATGCGCCGCTGCTTTTTTGGTTCCACGGCCTCCAATGGATTACCGAAGCCATGATCGGTTCGGGTCTTCACCTCGACAAAGACGACAACGCGGCGGTCGAGCACGATCAAATCGACCTCGCCGCCCCGGCAGCGATAATTACGTTCTACGAGCGTATAACCCTTTTTCTTTAAATACCGCTCCGCGACCCTTTCACCCTCCCTGCCGAGCGCTTGTTTTGAACTCTCCGCGGTCATCGTTTCCACGGGCAATCGTCGGCCTCGCACAACTCGCGCACCGGCGCGAAGCTGCGCCGGTGCACCGGCGAGGGGCCATTACGGCGCAGCGCCTCCAGATGGGCCGCGCTGCCGTATCCTTTGTGGTCGGCGAAACCATATTGCGGATAGCTCGCATCCAACTCGATCATAATTTGGTCCCGAGCCACTTTCGCGATAATCGACGCCGCCGCGATGGACTGGCAGCTTAGGTCCCCCTTGACGATCGCCGACTGTCGGAGTGGAGGCAGGTAAAATGCACGCGCCAAGCTGAAATATTCAATCGGGATGGTCTGATTGCCGTCGATCAGCAAGTGATCCGGCACGGGCGCAAGGGCCCGGCACGCCTGCGCCATCGCCATGAGCGTTGCCTTGAGAATGTTAAACCGGTCAATTTCTTGTACATCCACGATACCCAAACCCCAACTGATCGCGTTGGCCTTAATGATTGGCACTAGCCGCTCGCGTTGCATCGCTGTCAACAGCTTTGAATCCCTGATAGCACCGTCCTTGAAATCTCGCGGCAAGATTACCGCCGCGGCTACCACCGGACCCGCTAGAGGTCCTCTGCCGGTCTCGTCGATTCCCGCTATGTAATTAAAGCCGCGCGCATAACCTTCGTCCTCGAAGGGCGTGAAGCCATAATTTCGATCAGGCCGCGTCCCGCTCGCCATAGTGCCACAGTTGTAACCAAAAGGATGCTCCACTGCAAATAAGATCGCACCCTTACGTAACCGGGTTCAAGAAACATCACAGGCAGAGCCGATTGGCATTGCCTTTATGTCTATGTTAAAAAATCTCAATGGCGATCACACGCGAAGAGGTACAACGAATTGCGTTACTCGCCCGCCTGCGCTTGACTGGCGAAGAAGAAAGCCTGCTCACCGAACAACTGGGCAAGATTCTCGAATATATTACCGTCCTGCAGCGGCTGGACACCACCGGCATCGAGCCTATGGCCCATGCGCTGGATGTCGTCAATGCCATGCGCGATGACCGTGTGACCAATGAACCGGATACCGAAGCGCTTTTGGCTAATGCGCCGGCGACGGACGGAAAGTTCTTTCAGGTTCCTAAGATCATCGAATGAACCTATGCGCTCTTACGCTTCATGAGGCGAGCGAAAAGCTGCGCAAACGCGAGCTGTCGTCTCAAGAATTGACCGCCGCGGTTTTCGCCCAAATCACCAAAACCGACGAGCGTGTTCGTTCCTATATTACGCTTTGCCGCGAGAGTGCCGAGAGCGCGGCCACGAAAGCGGACCAACTTCTGCGGCAAGGCAACTCAACGTCGCCCCTCACCGGCATTCCCCTCGCCGTCAAGGATAATTTTCTCACCCGTGGCATCCGCACTACTTGCGCATCGAAGATTCTCGGCGACTTCATGCCGCCCTACGACGCTACCACGATCGCGCGGCTACGCGCTCAAGGCGCCGTTATTATCGGCAAGACCAATCTCGACGAGTTCGCCATGGGATCTTCCGCGGAAAATTCAGCTTTCTTTGCAACGCGCAACCCGTGGGATCCGGAGCGGGTCCCGGGCGGCTCGTCTGGCGGCTCGGCCGCCGCGGTAGCCGCGGACCAGTGCATCGCGGCGTTGGGCACCGACACCGGCGGCTCGATTCGCCAGCCGGCGGCTTTCTGTGGCATTGTCGGACTCAAACCGACTTATGGCCGCGTGAGTCGCTTCGGCATCATCGCCTTCGCCTCATCGATGGATCAGGTCGGCCCTATGACCAAAGGCGCGCGCGACGCGGCGCTTCTGCTCGAAGCCATTGCGGGCCACGATCCCGCGGACTCGACTTCTGTGGACCGGCCCGTTCCAAATTACGCGGCGGCGCTTACGGGCGATATCAGATGCCTTCGGATCGGCGTACCGAAAGAATACTTCATTGCGGGCATACAAAAGGAGACCGAGGACGCGGTGCGCGCCGCCGTCGGGCAGCTCGAAAAGAACGGCGCGGTCATCGAAGACGTTTCTCTGCCGCACACGGAATACGCCACCGCCGTCTACTATATCGTTGCGACCGCCGAGGCGAGCTCCAATCTGGCGCGCTACGACGGTATCCGTTTCGGCCATCGCGCCCCGGGAAAAGACTTGACTGAAACGTATATGGCAAGCCGCGCGGAAGGCTTCGGCGCCGAGGTCAAACGTCGCGTCATGCTTGGTACGTACGCGCTATCCGCGGGCTACTATGACGCCTATTATCATAAAGCGCAGCAGGTTCGCGCGCTGGTGAGGAACGACTTTGACGGTGCGTTGCAGCGCTGCGACGCTATCATCACGCCGACGGCACCGACGACGGCGTTCAAAATCGGCGAGAAAACCCAAGACCCGTTACAAATGTACTTGTCGGATATCTATACCATCTCGGTCAATCTGGCCGGCCTGCCCGCGATTTCCGTGCCCTGCGGTTTCGACGCTCAACGTCTGCCCATAGGCATGCAGATCATCGGTAAACCATTTGACGAGGGAACGATTCTCAACCTTGCTTACGCTTACGAACAATCCACCGAGTGGCATAATAAGAAACCGGTGCTATGATGGCGATCAATCATCCGATACGGAGATTGGCGCGAGAAACCGCGCCGTCTCCTCCTGTCTCTATCCCTATCTCGTTTTAATTTTATGGAGTACGAACCTGTCATAGGGCTCGAAGTTCACGCTCAGATGCTCACCGAGTCGAAGATTTTTTGCGGTTGCTCGACTCGGTACGGCAGCGAACCCAATGCCAACACTTGCCCGGTATGCGCTGGCTTTCCCGGCGTATTGCCGGTGTTGAACGAGCGGGTTGTCGAATTCGCCATGCGCGCCGGCTTGGCTACCCATTGCGACATCGCTCGCTACAGCCGCTTGGCGCGGAAAAATTATTTTTATCCTGATCTCCCCAAGGGCTACCAAATCAGCCAGTACGAATTGCCGATCTGCGCCAATGGGTACATCGATATTGAATCGGCAGGCCTGCCCAAGCGCGTGCGACTCACCCGCATCCATATCGAAGAAGACGCAGGCAAGAGCATTCACGACCTGCGTGGCGACGCGAGCCTCGTGGATCTCAACCGGGCCGGCGTACCACTCCTAGAGATCGTCAGCGAGCCCGACCTTCGCAGCGCCGGAGAGGCCGGCATTTATCTCAAAACTTTGCGCGCGATTCTACAGTATTTGGCCATCTGTGACGGCAACATGGAGGAAGGCAGTTTCCGCTGCGATGCCAACGTCTCCGTCCGTCCCAAAGGCGTCGCTGCTTTGGGGACCAAAGTCGAAATTAAGAATTTAAACTCGTTCAAGGCGGTAGAGAAGGCGATCCTCTACGAAATTCAACGCCAGAAAGATACCCTTGAAGAGGGTGGAAAACTGCTCCAAGAAACTCGACTCTGGGATGAAAACCGCGAGGTCACCCGCTCCATGCGTTCCAAAGAGTCCGCCCACGACTACCGATATTTTCCCGATCCCGATTTGCTGCCTGTTGTCATCAACGATGATTGGCTTGCGCAGATCAAAGCGACGCTGCCGGAGTTGCCTGACCAACGCCGCGCACGGTTCATGTCAAATTACAAACTTCCGGCCTACGACGCGGAGCTGCTCAGCAGCCGAAAAGATATCGCCGATTATTTCGAATTGGCGCTGGCGTTGTATGAAAAAAATGCCAAAGCTCTGAGCAATTGGATCGTCGGCGATCTGTTCCGGGTTTTGAAGGAACGAAAACTCGACGAACAACTCACAATCGGCAAATGGCCCATTCAACCTGCCCAGTTGGCAGAACTGGTAAAACTCATCGATCAAGGCACGATCAGCGGCAAGATCGCCAAGACCGTCTTCGATGCCTTGCTCGACTCGTCCCGCTCGCCTCAGCAGGTCGTGGCCGAAAAGGGGTTAGAACAGGTCTCTGACACGGCGAGCATTGAAAGCTCCGTCGACGCGGTGCTAGTCACCAATGCCAAACAGGTCGCGGAATATCGTGGCGGCAATGAAAAAGTCTTCGGTTTTTTGGTGGGCCAAGTCATGAAGGCAACCCGCGGCAAGGCCAATCCACATATGGTCAATGAGCTTCTCAAGCGCAGGCTTACCGCCTCCTAGCATTAGACCCGGAATTTACCCGTTTCGCTTTCAACCCGGCAATTTTCGCTGTACTATTATATACTCTTTGGTGTCTGTTGACATAGCGTTTCTGTTGCCGTTAGGATTCGCCAAATGGGCGGCGTCGTGGAGCCGATCGGCCAGCGGGGGGTAAAGACAAATAAGCCGTGCACAAGCTTGCCCATATATCGAACTCCGAATCATAGAGGGAAGCAAATTTAGACGATAGGGACGATCCATGCAAGGTAACCTTTCGGAAATCAACTTCGACGAAATTCTCTCATTCGCCACGGAAGCTAAGAAAACCGGCGTCCTCACGCTCTGCCGTGGCAACGAAACTGTTGAGGTCTTTATCAATGACGGCGATATCGTGCACGCGACCTGTCCCATCGGTGAAGGCGAAAAGGCCATCTACTATCCAGTCACCTGGGGCGACGGTACCTTCACGCTAGAAGCCAATGGCCCAGCCCCCACCACAACGGTCCAGAAGAAGTCGGGACAAATTTTGGACGACCTGCGCGCCATGAGCCGGGAATGGGAAAGTATCATCGAAGTGATTCCTTCAGGCCAGTGTGTTTTTCAGCTCGCCGATTTGGCCGCAGAGCCCAACTGTCCCATCACGATTCCCCACGCCGCATGGCGCGTGCTGTGCAAGATCGACGGGCGACGTAGCGTCCAGGAAATCGCCGCGGCGCTTAAAGCGCCGTACGCCCAAACTGCTAAAATTATTTTCAATCTATGCAAGTCGGGCCTCGTTGCCGCGGCGCCGATAGCGGCTCAATCGCCAGGGAATATTGTTTACGCGGGACTACTTCCACGGCTTACAGCACACCTTACCGATATTATGGGTCCCATCGCCCCATTCGTAGTGCGTGATCAAATTCGCGCGCTTGGCGAATCTCAGGAAAAATTTCCCCAAGCCAAACTCGAAGAACTCGTCGGACTGCTCAGCCGGGAAATCTCGGATGCCAAGCTCCGAAGTGAGTTCGAAGCAGCAGTAGTTCGAGAAATTGCCAACTTCAAGAGATCTTGACATTGTCGAGGCCCGATCTACCAGGAGGATCAATGGCTGATGAGTCTGTGTCCATGGACAAAACCAAGCTCGTCAAAGCGGTGCCGCTGGCGCGGCGAAAGATGAGCTTAAAATGGAAAATAGGGGCAGCTTCGGGTGGCACAGTCTTGGTCATGGGTGTGATCGTGCTGAGCATAGTTTATTTTCTCACCGAAAGCGCTCTGCGCAAACAGGTGGATTTTAGATCCTCGGCCATTGCCACCAATCTAAGCGATGCGGCCGCCCCCTATATATCGCGGCGTAGCGTCCTCGAACTGGACGCGCTGGTCGCCAAGTATGGCCGCCTCGAGGGCGTCGCATATGCCTTTGTCCAGGACGGCAAAGGAGAAATTATCGCGTCCAGTTCCCAGCCGTTTCCCGCTGAACTAGGGAATACTTTGAACGACGCCCGTCAAGATCGGACCGCGACCTCCAGGTCGCTCACGCTCAGGGGTAGACCGGTTCACGAAACCCGAGCGCCGGTGCTCGAGGGGCGGCTCGGTGCGGTTCGTGTGGGCCTATGGGATGATACTATTCAACAAGATGTTCGTAGGACCCTGCTTCCCATAATTCTCGTTACGGCCATTTGTCTCGGTGTGGCGGCCATACTATCTGTCTTCATTGCCGGTACAGTGGTCAAGCCTATTATCGAATTGTCCGCGGCCGCCGACGCCATGAGCCGCGGGCAACTTGATGTGCCAATCGCCGTACGCAGTGACGATGAAATTGGCGAGTTGGCACGGTCCATTGAGCGGATGCGGGCAAGTTTGAAAGCCGCTATCAGCCGACTCAGCCGAATCCAGTGACGCGGAAATCCGCGCCGCAGGATGCCGCCCTCGTGCGCGGCTGCGTCGGAACAGTTAAAGATCCCCAATACATCTATATCGGGGTGAAACTTATAATTCTCCCTGCCAATTCACCTGCCAGTCAATTAGTCCACTAAATGCCGAATCCACGAGCGGCGTCGTTAAATTGTTGATTTGAGTTACTTGCGTAATCCACCCGCGTTTAGCCAACGCTCAAGCAATCCGGGGCGAGCTGGCACGGACGATTGCGGCACGGTTGTACATGCAAACCCGCTAGATCGAAGAATAGCGTCGGTCAGCCCGGCATAGCTCTTGGCGATGTCGGACCTGAAGTCACACGCCTCGATGGGCAAACCCTGGTTGATCGCCGCGACCGCCGCTGGATAATTGTTAGGAAGCGTCCAAAACACGTTCATTCCCAGTGCCTTTTCCACCATTTCCAAATTGATGATTTGGTTATCCACGTAACGATTTAACATCAGGCGAATCTTGCCGTTGTCGACACCCATCGCTTGAAATAGATCAAATGCCCGACGGGCACCTCTCAGGGAAGGAACGTCCATTTCCGTGAGGAATAAAATGACATCAGCCTTGTCCAGCACCGTCGTCTGCATATCGTCAAATGCTTTAGGGGTATCGATTACGATAAAATCAAAGGTAAGCGCCAGCATGTCGAGAATCTCATCGATGTCAGCGGGGGTGATCCGTCGCGAGTCCTCACCACGAAAGGGCTCCGCCAAGACTCGGACCCCAGAGGCATGCTTAGTAAGGAACTCTTCGCGAAACGTTGGCTCGGTGCGCCGAATAGTCTTGACTAGATCGAGTATAGTATAAGACGGCTCTACATTCAAAAAACTAGTAACCGAACCGACCTGCAGAACCAGATCGAACAGGCAAATCCGCTTACTTCGACTCGCCAAATTTGCCGCAATATTGGTTGCTGCCGTGGTCGTTCCCGCTCCTCCCTTATTCGATGTGATGGCGATAACTTTGCCCTTTTTGCAAGCCGGAGCTATTCCCGTGTCAATTTTCTTTCGAACTGCGTCGAATACCCTCAGCACCTCCTCGCCGACCAATGGTTGGGCTAAGAACTCGTCCGCACCTACGCTCTTGGCTTGCTGCGTGATTTCAGGATCGTTTCGTGGTGATGTCAGCACCAAACGCACTTCTGGAAGCTTAGATCGAAGGTCAACGGCGAGACGCCAGGATTTCACCGGATCACTTTGGAGATCGATAACGGCAACACTGCTCCCCCTCGCTTTTTTTAAGTGCTCAACGGCTTCCGAACAGGAAAATGCCCGCCCCTCGACATGGTATCCGTGCACGCCCGCAAGTAGTTGGCGTAGGCAGGCAAACGCGATACTCTCGTCGCCAACCGGGAAAATGGAGATTTTCATTGCCGCATTGTCTTGCCAAGCTTTGGGCACTGGTCCTGTGCGCGTCGCCCCATCTATAATAATCGGGCCGCCAAGCCCATATAGTCTTTACCGTTCCTCGGTGAACTCGGACGTCATTTAAATCGGCAATTTAACCCTAACCTTCAAGCCTACTTGATTAAAAAGCTGTACAACCAAGGTTACCCTCTACAGGAAGGCACGAGCTCGCCGCTCTGAACCTAAATCCTGGAAAGCATCCGGATAAAACGATTGAGTCGAATTAATTTACTCCACGCCCCGACACTAACCGCTGTCAAATTTCCGCCAATGTGGTGTCACGGAATGCTCAAACTTGCAGCGCCAAAACAAAGCAGCGTCAAGATCGGTCAAGGGACCGTTGGAACATCTCTATTATCTCAAGACTTCCTTGGTGTTACGGGCGCGACAAAATTGCTCTCCCATTTACATCAATGCCGGAATCTCGTAATAAATTCACCAAAATTTTACCTTTGTCTATCCTTTCCGTTATGCAGGCGTGGGACGGTCAGCGCTCGGCAATACTTCAAAGCAATCAGAAATTGACAAACCGGTCACTTTTGGTACAAGGTGGTCGATGCGCTGTGCGGTGAGTGCTTTGGTCGATGCGCCACAAGACGAAGGCGGATCTCGTGGAAGAAACAGACTACTTGGCAAACGCTGTCAATCCCTGGGAACTCGGGCGGGACCGCCACTCTCCCGAAAGAACAAGTTTTTGACCTGGCGTGATTTATTTTGAATGGCGCCTTTTTTGCTTGGAAGAACTTACAGTCATTTGATGCTGACCTCGCCACAAAAATGCGGAATAAGTAAGCGAGGACAGATGATTGCCGATAACCCATGAGGAACGATTAAGCATCGCCTAATCACAACGAAATAAAAAAATCATGGAACAAACGCAGCAACCGGGAAATCAATTGTGCATCCTGGTGATCGAAGATCATCCTGATCAGCGCGATCTACTTTCCATAGTCTTACGGCGCGAGGGCTATCGCGTCATAACCGCCGCAAACGGCGTCGAAGCATTGGAAAAACTCCGCGGCGAACAAGTTCACATTGCTTTGTCCGATATCATGATGCCCAAGATGGACGGTTTTGAACTGATAAAAACAATTCGCACCGATCCTGATCTGAAAAATCTTTACTTGATCCTGATTACCGCAAGGATACAAGAAGGTGACCGGGTTCGGGGACTCGATCTCGGGGCGGACGATTATATTACCAAGCCGTTTTCTTTTTCCGAGTTACTCGCGCGGATTCGAGTCGGCTCCCGGGTGATACAATACCAGCAGCACCTGGAATATCAGACGCAGACAGATTCCCTGACTAGCTTGTACAACCGTCGCGCGTTCGAAAAAAAGATGACGGACGAATTCGAGCGAGCGAACCGGTATGGGCATCCGTTATCGTTGCTTATTCTCGATATTGATAACTTCAAAGTTATCAACGACACCTATGGACATCATGGCGGTGATGCCGCCCTCGTAAAGATTGCTGAAATTCTGCGCACCACTACGCGCCAGAGCGATTTTCCGTCGCGTTTTGGCGGCGAGGAATTTGTGCTCATACTGCCCGAGACAGACCATGAGAGCGCGCTGCTGGCAGCGGAGAAAATTCTGGGTGAAATTCGCTCTTCGGTATTCACTGCGAACAATGGCTATTTTTCTCTCACCGTCAGCATCGGCATCAGTTCCACGTCAATCCATCCCTATTCCAACGCGAACCAGATGATCGAGGACGCAGACCGCGCCCTGTATACCGCAAAACACAATGGCAAGGACCGGATTGAAGTGTTCTGGCCTGGGAAACCCCACGGCGCACGCCATCTCACCGCACACTGATCGTCAGACTTTCCCGGCAAGCTTTTTATTTCTCCCTGTCGGTTTGGACCTAACGGGTAAGAGAAAGGCGATCTCGCAAACGAGTGGGCGGGCACCTCTCGGCTTAGTTACCGAGACGTTCAGACCGCACTTCGACGCCTCGCAGATTCACTGACGATGTCCTAGGCTTCCACGGACAATCCTAGAGCGCAGCTAACTGCCAAACGGTGGCTTAGACTTCCCTTTCGGAGCTCCAGGGTGTTGTCTACAACCGTTAAAACGATTCCCACCGCAGAATGACTAGCTCACCTAGGTAAAACAAATCCAATTAACGCCGATCAATACTCTAGTCAAAATCAAGTGTCTCTTTGCGTCCTTTTGGGTTGAGGCGCGCAGCCATCCAACCGCAACGTCCCATGGCGCCGGAAAGAACTCTTATGGCATGAGCATTGCTCGTAAGAATTATTTTAACCTTTTAGGGCGCAAATTTTCCGAACAAGTGTCGCTTGGGAAATTTCAACCGCTGAAATTGCAAAAATGACCTATATACCCATCGAAATAGCCGATAACGCGCAATTTCAAATACAGGTCCGGCAAGCGATCCGGGCCGCGCAGCACAGCTCAACGCAAGTCGGCTTGCTCATGATTGACATCGAGGCTGGCGAGCCCTCTTTTCGAAACGGGGACGGGCTGTCAAACGACACGAAAGAGAAGGCCTTCGCGTTAGTCACCGGCACGCTTCGGGAATCCGATGCTCTCAGCCGTATTTCGGGGGCCGAGATTGCGGTACTTTTATCGTCTCTGCGAAACCCCGCAGACGCACTGCTTGTGGCTGAGAAAATACTTCGCAAACTCGATCAATTGCTCGAACAAAAGAGCGGGGGGGGCAATTTCCGGCCCAAAATCGGCGTGGCCCTATTTCCCGACCATGGGAGCAGCGCTACTACCCTGTTGGAGTGCGCCGATATCGCTCTTAAGAGCGCACGCCGAAATAACGAGCGCTGTGTCTTGTACTCCGAGGAGTTTAGCCGCTCTGCGCGCCCACCGTTACGCTTGAGCGTGTTGCGGCAAGCCATTGTTCAGGACCAACTTTTTCCTCTCTATCAACCAAAAATTGATCTCAAAAGCGATCGCATAGTCGGCCTTGAGGTGCTCACTCGCTGGCGCCACCCGGAATACGGCCTGATCATGCCAGATGAGTTCATTCCATTGGCGGAGCGAACCGGGCTAATCGTTCCCCTCACCCTGTGGGTGCTCAACGCTTCCATCAATCAATGCCGGCGCTGGCGCGACCAGGGGATCCACACCGGTATCGCCGTCAATTTGTCGATGTGGAACCTCGACACTCCCGAGTTGCCTGAGCAACTTGCCGCCCTGCTCAACAGCACGGGCGTCTCGGCCGACCAGTTGGAACTGGAAATCACAGAAAGCGCGATCATGGACGACCCGCACCGGGCAATGCGCACCCTCAAAGCAATCAGAGAGCTGGGAGTCCGATTCGCCATCGACGATTTCGGAACCGGTTACTCATCACTGGCGTACCTAAAAAAACTTCCTGTCAGCAGCATAAAAATCGACAAATCTTTCACGCAAAACATGGAAAGCGACAATGACAGCGCCGTGATCGTGCGCGCGATCATCGATCTGGGACATAATCTGGGGTTAAAGGTGGTGGCGGAAGGTGTTGAGACGCTCGAAGCTAAAGAAATGCTCACCGACTTCGATTGTGATGAGGCCCAGGGTTATTATTTCAGCCGCCCTGTATCCGCGCCCGACATAGCCCGCTTCATGCAAAATGCGCAGACATCATCCACCCAGCACAGCCCAATCGCGGGCATTTCTTCAGGCTGGGCTCTCGAAAACGACGGCGAAATTCCGCCCGCCACGAAACCTCCTTTCTAATATCATTACGGCCCTGGTCGAGCCCTGGCATTCGTTGCATCAATCCGGCGCTGGGCCGGCCAGAGGGCGAATTCCGATTACGCTATTAAACAACTCCCAAATGGAAACCTCGCGGGCTTGCCTGACCTCGTGGAAGCGCGCCGACAATGCAATGTAAACAAGAAATCGACACAGACCGGAGACTACAAACAGACCGATAAGCTGGTAACCGAAGATCGGCGCCAGCCGGGAAGCGAGCCATCCTCCGGTGGCCGCGCCGAGAAAAATTGCGACGCCGTTTATCACATTGAAGTAAGCAATGCAGCGCACGCGCTTCTGCGGCGTCACGGCGTCATAAATGAAATTGCTGGTCGAGAGCGTAACCCCGCTCCAAGCGAATCCAGCGCACATCTGAACCAACATCAGGTAAATCGGATTATGCGACACCAACCAAAAAAAAGGAATGAGCGCGGCGAAAAACGAACTGAGACGCAGCACTCTCACGTTTCCCACGAGATCCGCGTGCCTGCCCCACAATGGCAATGCCACGAGCGTTACCAGCGCGGAACTGACGTGCAGCTCCATATAGGTGAGATAATTGAATTGCAGGTCGCGAAGCATGAAAACCGTGAAAAAAGGCGCCGCCAAAAAACTGGCAAAGTTCAGAGACGCTGCGAACGTAACGAATTTTAAATAATTGCTCTCGCGAAAACGCGCGATGAACATCAAAAAGGTAAAATCGCTGGCCGGATCCTTCTTGTGCGGGGGCTCATCCATGTGTTTGATAAAATAAGCCGAACCGTATCGAGCAAGCGCCGCCAGGCAGAACAACACAACGAATCCGCCGCCGCAGCCAAGCTGCTTGAACAAATAGAGCAACACGCCCGCAGCGCAAACACTGCCGACGCTGACGGCGCCGAGGACGCTGTTGCGCCACCCAAAATACCGGCCTCGTTTGCGCGCCGGTATATAGTCGCTCATCAAGCTGCCCCACGCGGGCCCCGCCAAGCCGCCACATAATGCCGCTAGCGTCAGTAGAACAAGAAACCATTTAACTCGATTCGGCGTCTCTGATGCCGCAACTACCGCGATTGCAAGTAACAACGACGCCTGGGAGAAGACCAAACGCACCAATAGCTTGAGCCGCCCCCCCACCCAGTAGATGACTCGCACTGCAAAGAACTGGGACAGGGACGACAGAAGATTCGGCAGCGCGCTCACTAGACCGATTTCCAAAACCGTCGCCCCCAAAAAAAGCGCCAGCGGCGTGGCGTAATGTTCGGTGACACCGCCCATGAGTGCAGCGAAAATTCCGTCCTTAAACGAAGCGCGAAGACTCTCTCTGACGTCGATATTTCTACCTACCATGATTAGCTGTCTCAAAAAGCCTGAGTTATTTTAACGTCAAATTCCAGCAGCTAAACATTATCGGTCTCGAGAACTCCTGCCAGACTACGAAGGCGGCAGGTTCGAATAAGATATTTCTTCCTGGAGTTTACGTAGATACACGGCTGGTTGGAGCGGCTCCCCGATGCGCGGCGGCTTCGCTTAATGACCGCACCTGATGCGCGATTCGAGCTTTTCTCGACCGGAGCGTATTAAACGGAGCTTCCTAAGTCCTCTGTCAGCCCGGTTTCAATTAATCGGAATTACGAAACCTCAGGGCTGGAAGAGACTGGTGGCGCATTTCCACAGCATTCGGGCGTGCGCCTCGGCGGAAACCCTCGCTGGTGACCCCCGGACGGTTTCCTGGATCCTGGCCAAATCAACGTCGCCAATGAAAATTACGCTACTTGGCCGTGCAAAACGGGTGATAACGGCCCATTTTGCAGCTTGCGCCGTATTTTGCGAGCGAGGCCTCGAAATCAGCGTGGATTCGCGGAGCCTCGTCTTCATACTCGATCTGATCTCCTCCTTCTTTTACGCTCTTGTAAACATAGGCCTTGCCACCGGCTTTGGGCTTGTCGCTGCCCCAACCTATGGCAAGAAAAAACACCGGCTCGGCTCCGCCATTGAAGTGTTGGTGAAACCACATTTCCGGCGGCACGAACATGCTGCCCGGCTGCCAGTCGATGCGCTCAATGCTCTTTTCCTCTTGCCACATCAGTGAATAACCTGTGCCGCGAATCATGACGATATGAATGCCCGGACCGTGACGGTGCGCCTTTTTGTAGGACCCTATTTCCCAACTCGAAACATGAGATTTGACCGTGTTATTCACCATCCGAAAAACCGTGCTTTTGGCGCCGCCGCCGCGGTTGAAGCCGCCTGAAAAAGTCTGGCACGCGCGCACGTCGGCGACGAAATTGGTCGACCACTGTTGCGCCGGGTCGGATTGTTTAAAATAGCCGTCCTCACCGTTAAAACGATCGCGAAAAACGAAGTCATTGGCGAAAACGAATTCCAAATTATTAAAACTATCGATCACCCTTGGGGCGCTTGTCATGGCGACGTACCGAACGGGTTCAGTTCCTGATGCATTGAAGTGCTCATGCCACGCATTCATGGGGAGCGAATAATAACTGCCCTCTTGCCATTCGAAGGTTTGCTTTTTGTCGGGGTAAATCCAAACCGACGTCGCCCCTCGGCCTTTGAGGATATAAATCGTTTCTTCGAATAAGTGCCGATGGGAGTTGAGCGATTTGCCCGGCGGAATCTCCGCCACATAGGCATCATTGAAGCCGCCCGTTCCTTCGAGATTAATGAACGCGGCGGAGCCGCTGCCGCTGGAACGCCAAGACTCCAGTTTGAGATCGTACAGATTATTAATGTACAGGCCCCTGTATGTGGGGAGCCCTTCGCAATCCTTCCATTGCTCGTAGGGAGACTTGTATCCAATTCTCTCGTTGACCTCTTCTTCATTGGTCGCTGCTGGTTTGGCCATGGGCATATACTCCTTCGTTACTGTAAGCCGCTCTTTGATAGGACAAATCTATCGGATGCGCGCGGCGTCTATCAGCTCTCTGTTGCGCCGCTTCTCATGAATTCGTGCGGATCTTATAGAGCTTCGCGGCATTGACAAAAAGAATCTTTTGCCGGTCGCTCTCAGCAATCCCGTCGAAACTTCTTGCGACGGCGGTCCTGGTATCGGGCCATGTCGATGTCGCCAGCGGAAACTGCGATGACCACAGAATATTATCCGTACCGATGTAGTTTCGCGTTTTGATACTGGCTTTATCATACCAGCCGACCAGATAGCAGTGCCGTCTAAACAGCTCTGATGGCATTAGGTCGTAACCATGCTGCGGTAATTGATCGCCCTTCGCCTGAAAGTCCGTATACTCCAAGAGGTACGCGCCCCAGCCGAGACCGCTTTCGGCCAACACCACCTTGAGATCAGGGAAACGCATGAGAATTTTTGAGATCAATAAATTTACGAGCACCGACACCGAGCTCGCGGGCCGGGTAATGGCCTGAAACGCGCCGGCCAGCGCCGGCGAATATCCTTCGTAGGCCGGAATCTGAATCGCTGCCGCGGCGCCGGCGTGGAAGCAGACCGGCACGCCGAGTTCTTGGCAGGTCGCCCACAGCGGATCGTAGACTTCGTCGTTTATATGAGGAACAGGGCGCAGCTCCATCGGGTTTGATGGATAGATGACGCCTTTATGACCTTTGGCAACGGCTCTGCGGACTTCTTTTACCACCGCGTCGATGGGAAAAAGCGGCGTGATGCACTGTGGAATGAAACGCTCGCTCTCACTGGCCCACTCGTCGATAAGCCAGTCGTTATAGGCTTGCACACAGGCAAGTTCAAACTCCGGATCCTCGATCCGCCCGAATGTTTGCCCTCCTGATCCGGCGACAGTCGGATACAGAACGGCATAGTCGATGCCGGCCGCGTCCATTGCAGTCAAGCGCTCCCTGGGATCGTAGACAGAGGTGGGCACATCAGACCAGCGTTGCGGATTCTTCGTCCGCTCCGACATCGCCGCGCCGCAATCAGCGACGCCGTTTAGATCGATTTCACGCCCATCGACGATCCAACGCTCCTGTCCGTGCGAGGTTTCCTCAATGTGCGGAATCCGGCTTCCCCACTTGGCCCGCGGTAACCGCTTGGTCCATACCGCCGGCTGTTCTTGAACATGCTCGTCGGCGCTGATGAAGAGTTCCGTCGATTTCATAGTGCGCTTGGTTTACGCCATAGCGCTATGCCAATCCGTAAAGTCTGAGAGCGTTGCCGTAGCACATTTTTTTGCGCTCGGCTTCCGGAACACCGACGAGCGACTCTTCTACGAAACTCCATGACCGCGGATAGGTCGCCGCGATATGCGGGTAATCGGACTCCCACATGATATTGTCCACGCCGATCAGCTCGCGCACTTCGATGCCCGCCTTTTCGTACCAGAAGTCCACGTAGATCTGGCGCCGGAAAATCTCACTCGGTTTGCCTTTAATCCCTTCTTTCCACAAGCGCCGCTGCTGCCATTCATGATCGCAGGCTTCGAGCACGAAATTGACCCAGCCGAATCCCGTTTCGGCGCACGCCCAGTTTAGCCGGGGATAACGATCGAGAATCCCCGAAAAAATCAAGTTCGGAATCAGCTGCGCGGGAGTCGCGCACAGCCGCGAGGTCGAAACCGTGTGGGATTCTTTCTCACTGAATCCCTTCCAATCCGGCAGCGACAGCTGCTCGGCCAACCCCGCAGAACCATGCCAATGCATCGGAACTCCCAGTTCCTGGCAGCAGGCCCACAGCGGTTCCCAGAAGGGATCGTTCATGCGCTTGAGCCCCTTCTTGGTAAACGCCGGCTCGGCCAGCATGATCACGCCGCGGTGACCTTGTTTTACAGATCTCTCGACTTCGGCGACCACGACCTTGATGTCGCTTAAATACGGAATAATCGCCAGAGGTACATAACGCTCGCTGACGTCGCGCCACTCGGCTAGCGCGTCGTTATGCGCTTGAACGCAGGCGAGTTCGAAAGCGGCGTCCGCCTGAAGAAAAGCGAAATTCGACACCGGCGTATTGGGATACAACACTTCACCGTCGACGCGGTCATCGTCCAGCGCCCGAAGCCGCGCCGCCGGATCGTAAACGATCTTGGGAACCTCCGCCCAATGCCGCGGGTAATAGCCCCGCGCCACGCCGCCTTCCATGGCCGCCGGACAATTGCACACCCATTGGCTGCCGACTTTACCATTGATCATCCAGCGGTCGACCCGCCGGCCATTCTCTTCCACTTCGACGATCTGGGGAATACGATCACCCCACTGAGCCGTTGACATTCTCTTGGTCCACGCGTCTTTTTCCAACTGCGCATGCGAGTCGCAACTGAACAACCCGAATTTGACTTCCATCGCTTCACCTGTTCTGGCGCCTATTCACCGAGAATCGCTGCCGGTTAGTGCAAGTGAAAATAATTAACGGCATTGTCCACCAGGATCTTTTGTCTCTCATCTTCCGGCACGCCGGAGAAAATATCTTCGATGACCTGCTTTGAATGGGGCCAATCTCCCGCGGAGTGGGGAAAATCGTTTCCCCACATGATTCGATCAACCCCGATATCATAGCGCAGGCGCAAACCGATGCGATCGTAGATAAAACCCCAATAGCAATGATCACGGATATACTCGCTCGGCTGGCGTTTGAGCGGCTTAAAGCCGAAATAGCGATCCATCCAGTGCTTGCTGCGTTTGTAGACATCATCCAACTGCTCGTAGAAATACGGTATCCATCCCATTTGGGTCTCAGCCCAGTAAATTTGCAGTCTCGGATAGCGATCGAAAACCCCGGACAACAGCAGCTGCACGGCGTTCAATCCGCTGCTACCCGCAAAACGGGTCAGCACCCGGATCGGATCGCCGCCAAAAGCGACTTCCCCCGGGTCTCGGTCATAGCGAAATAGCGGACCGTCGGGCAATTGCATCCCGACGTGAACCGTAAGCGGCATGTTTAAATCCAGTGCTGCGGCATAGAACCGGTCGTCTTCCGGGGACGGAAAGGATTTGCCGCTGGGGAAAGCATTTAACATCACGCCCTTGAGGCCCGCATTGGCGCAGTATTCCAATTCTGCTACTGCCGCCTCGACGGATTGGGTCGGGATCGCACCCATCGCGACCAGGCGATCGCGATCGACCGCGCAATACTCCTCGGCGAGGAAAGAGTTGTAAGCGCGCACCACCGCGAGGTAAGCCTCATCGTTCTTGATGCCGCGCCAGAAAGTCAGGTTGCTCGCCGAGGTGTAGAGAATCTCACCATCGACACCATCGTACTGCTGCTCTTTTAAACGCTGTTCCGGAGTGCCGGCGCCTTCCGAGCCGCTGTAGATCACACCCGTCAGCTGATGGCGTTCGTAGGGCTTCCCAGCAATAGCCAATCCGACGACGTACAATGGCCGGCCTTCAACGACAATGCCGTCGCCGCCGTTTGCAAGTTTTACCAAGCGCGGCGCGCGGTCGCGATAGATCGTGGGCACGCGCTCGGTCCAGCGTTGTGGGGAGATTTCCAAATGTGAATCCGCGGAAAGAAGACGATATTCAGTTGACATGACACTATCCTCTGCTCTCTTCGAGCGGACCAAAAAGCTAGCTGAAACGTGGAATGGCAACATACGCGGAACTCTCGCGTTGCCTCGAATCCAGAGTCGCCATGCACGAGACTGTCACAGGCGTTACCTCGGCGTCTGCAGCCACCGCTGTGGTTCCAATCCCGGTCGGTCTTGGTATTTTTCGGCGACGGCGCGCACCTTGGGGTGGTCCGCGGTAGTGATGCGGCCGTTTTTGTAGACGTATTGGTCGCCGATTTTTAACTCACCGCCGCGCATTTCTGCGGAAATATGCATCAGGTACGGAAAATCTTTAGAACGCCGGCTATTTCCCATGTGAAAGTGAAAGCTGCTCCAGTGGTGATGCTCTATGAAATGCCGATAGGGGGCGTTGGGACACTGGTGCGGCTCAAGAATCGCAGAGGGATGGACACCGCCGTGGAAACCGCGAACTTCATAAGCCGCTTCGCCCAAATATTTAGAAATAAACTTATAAAAGCGGGTCAGCGTTTCAGCCTCTTCTCCGCCTTCGAATTTTTTGATGTATCCTTTCTCGATGAAGACCTTCACCGGCTGCTTGAACGGGCAAGGCACGCCGATGTGGCGCGCCCAGATTACGCCAATTTCGTTGATGATCCCGATGCCTTCGGCGTCTCTGGCCCTGATAGAAGACCACACGCCTTCAGGAAATGGGCAATAGACGCCGATGTCGCGGTAATGCGCATAGTCATCCATATCTTCCGGCTTTACGACGTAGCCTTCGACATGAGAGCCATTGGGATGGGTCATGACCCACTTGGCGCCCGGCCTGGCCAATGCGCATGCCTGTAGGCGTATCTCGGAAACCAGTTCATACGGCGTGAGTCCCCAATTGCTCGTTAAAAGCGATGCCGTGGTCGCCATGTTCCGTGCGTAGCGGATATTTCGTTCTTCGAGGATGTCGGGAACTTCGCGGAGCTCTTCTTCGAATGTTAGATCCACGGCGTGACTGATGATCACGTCCGCCGCGCGCATTGCCCCGGCGACAACCGGCGGCACGCGCCAGGCCTTGCTTGGATCGGCCCCTTCGCCCCAAAGAACCATCGGGCGCCGCGGGATATCGCACCACACCACCGTCGCGGCGGCGCCGCGCTGCACGACCACGGATTGAACCCAGGCGACGGCTTCCTGGTCGACGATATTTACCCCGCCGTGAAGCCCATCGTTGGCCGCGACGATCAGCACGTTCATGCCTGGCTTGACTTTGGCGCAGTTGTCGACCAAGTCGGCAACGGCTATGGCCGCTTGTTTGGGAATAAGTGGCATGGCACTCACGGTTGCCTCCGGTAGTTGTGAACGTTCAATGTTCAAGGTTCAACGTGGCGCCTTCGGCGCGGTTCAAGGTTTCAAGTTCAAGGTTCAAGGTTGGGGGTGGGGACATTGAACTTTGATCTTTGAACGTTGAACAGGCGAAGCCGTTGAATTTCGAACTCAATGCAAATGGGCTAGGACGCCGCTTTGACTTTATTCCGCTCCGCTTCCACCAGCGGCCGATACTTCGCGCATAACGCTTTCCAGCCTTCCGCCTTTTTCTTGGCGCGCTCGATGGTGGTGTCGGAAAACTTCACGATCGGCGTGCGCGCCGGCCCCGGATTGACGTAACCGGCAAATTCGATGGGCAGTTTTGCCGTGGCTCCTTCGTTGCCGCCGGGCCGTTCTCCTCCCGCTACCGCCATGATCTCGCCGATGACTTGCAGCGATTCTTGATCCTTGCCCGCTCTAACCAGATCTCTGAGATGCAGTACCGGCCACGGACCCATCCAGGCGTCGATGGACCAGCAGCCGGCCGATCCCATCTTGTAGTACGGAAACATTTGCGACTGATTGGTGAGCACGCTGATTTTACCGTGAATGATATCCATCAAGCGGATGAACTCCCGCGTGTCACGATGGCTGTCTTTCATGCCCACGATGTTCGGGCATTTCACCAGCGCCGGAAATACCGAAACAGGAATTTTCACCTTGTGGTTGACCGGATTATGGTAGATGAGAAAAGCGAGTTTGGGAAACATGGCGGCGATCTGAGTGTAAAAGTCGGCCATGTATTCCGGTGATTGGGCGTCGTAGTACGGCACTCCAAGCAGCGTGCCATCGGCGCCGAGGTCTTGGACGAACTTGAGTCTCTGGACCACTTCGCGGGCGTTCGGGCTCGTGCTGCCGATGAACACCGGCACGCGTTTCTTGACCGCTTCCACCGTGGCGCTGGCCAGAATTTTGTACTCGTCGAAAAAGAGATTGTAACACTCGCCGAAGCTGCCCGTGGTCGTGATGAGGTCGATACCGTCGCTAATCATGCGGTCGACGCCGGATTGTAGTGCGTCAACGTCAATCGTCGAGCTGGCATTCAGATCGCCGGCATTTTTGGTCGAGAACGATGGCATCATGGCCATCACGCCTTGGACATCTTTCGCTGTTATCATCGGGCACCTCCTTAAAAAGTCAAATGGATTAACACGGGCTTACCATCAGGAAGCCCGCAGGGTCAACCTGACGGCGGACGGTTGCAGTCATGGAGAACTGGAATGGGTTGCCGCATCGAGGGTGCCGCAAAGAGACTTGAAGATGAGGGAGCAGAAATCTCGGAATGACATTCTTTCATACTTTCAGACGTCACCACCCTCGTCATTAGTTGTCCGCGTGCTCCAAATGGAAGAACCTAATGGCGTTCTCCGCCGCCATTTTTCGACGCTCGCCGTCCGGGACGTCCTTCATCTGCGAGTCCAAAACTTTCAGCGAATTCGGCCAACGGGTTACGATATGGGGAAAATCCGTGGACCACAACATCCGATCGAGCCCCACTTCATGGCGCAGGCGCACCCCGACGTGATCTTCGAAAAAGCCCCAGTAGGCGTGCTCCTTGAGATATTCGCTGGGCAGCCGTTTCAGTTTAGGCAGACCGAGATGGCGATCGGCCCAGAATCGATTGACGCTATACTCGTGATCGATCTGTTCGTAGAAATACGGCAGCCAGCCGACGTTGTTTTCCGCCCAATAGATGGCAAGCTTGGGAAAACGCTCGAAAACGCCGGCAATAACCATTTGGCTCGCCTCAACGGACCCCGAGTGGAACGGGCCCTGGCGCGCGAAGCGTTGCACAAAGTCCGTCGGCGGCCGCCGCTCGCCCTCGGGTTCTCTTGGGTACTTAAACAGCGGCGATTCCCGTGAACCAACGTGGGCCGGAAACGACGTATGCACGACGAGGGGCATATCCAAATCCAGCGCCGCGGCCCAGAACCGATCGTCTTCCGCAGTAGGATAGCCCTTGCCGCTTGGGTAGGTGCGCAACCATGCGGCTTTCAGCCCCATCCGTTTGCAGGATTCCATTTCCGCGATGTCTTCGTCCGCGCCGATGTTCGGCAGCACCGCCACCGCGATCAGGCGATCGGGATCCACGGCGCAGTATTCTTCGGCCATGTATTGGTTAAACCCGTGCACGATGGCGGCAAGCGCAGCCTTATCTCTGATCGCTGGATTACGGACGTCGAGGGCAAATAGCACCTCCGCGTCGATCCCATCTTGATCCTGTTCGCGCAGACGCTGCTCGGCCGAGCCACAGCCGGGTGTCTGATCAAAATCCATGAATGTTGGATCGAACGTTTCGGGAGGTCGACCGCCGTAAAGGCTGGTTCCGCCGTAAACCAGACGAGAACCCTCGAGCAATAGGCCATCGTGGCCATTGGCGAGCTTGATCCGGCGCGGCGCGCGGTCGCGATACTGTTTCGGAACACGGTGAGTCCATTGCTCCGGCGGCGACTCGAAGTGGCTATCGGCAGATATGTAGCGGTAATGGCGTGCCATGCATCGCTCCTTTAAGACCCGCCTTAGCATCAGCCGGCGCGCCCAGTCAACAGCGGGCGTTATCGAGGCGATACCGAAATGAATTGTCATCGGCGGGCAGTTCGTTGTATGAAGGTACAAAACGATTTTCAGGGGGGGTTTATGAGCACACCGGCGAGCAACGACCAGAGCAGCCGCGAGCGGCTCCATGAAAAATTCGCCGAACTGGGGTTGCGCGGGTATTGGCAGGACCGTCGCAGTAACCAGCCCATGGAGCCCAAGCTATGGCGTTGGCGAGAAATCTATCCGGTTTTGATGGAAACAACGGAAGTGATTAGGATCGGCCCCGACGCCTTTCGCCGCAACGTCAGCTTGCAGACGGGCAGCAAAACATTGTCCATGGGGTTTCAGATCGTGCTTCCCGGCGAAACTGCTGCGGCCCATCGGCACACCAACACGGCGTTACGCTTTGTCGTAAAAGGCGGCGGAGCGTACACGACCTCCAACGGCGAGCCCATGGTCATGGAGCCGGGCGATTTGCTCATCCAGCCTAATTGGGTTTGGCACGATCACGTGAACGATTCCAGAGAGCCAATCATCTGGATCGACGCTCTGGATGCGGGAGTCGTGAGCTTCCTCGACGCTTCAGGATTCCGCGAGGAATGGGCCGAAGGAAAGCAGCAGCCGCTGACCAAATCCAACGGTGCATCACGCCGACTTTACGGGCCCGCACGCCAGCCCAAAGTCGAATCCGACGGCGCCGCCGGCGTCCCTTACCACTACAAGTGGGGGGAGGCGCTGGAAGCTTTGCAGGAGCTGGCCGACCAGGGACGCTACGACCCGTATGATGGATTGTATCTCGAATACAAGAACCCAATTGATGGCGGCCACACATTTCTCACTATGACCTGTTATCTGCAAATGCTGCAGCCGGGACAGGAAACACGCTTTCACCGCCACACGGGTACCGTTCTCTACCACACGGTGCAGGGCCGCGGCGCAACCATGATCGACAAGAAAGACGCTAACGAGATGCAGTGGAATGAGCACGACAGCTTTAGTCTACCCTCCTGGCGCTGGCATGCGCACAAGAATCTTTCCCAAACAGAACCCACTGTTCTATTTTCGGTCAGCGACCGGCCGCTGCTCAAGATGACAGGGCTCGATCGGGAGGAAAATGACTGATTCCGCGTATCTTTCAGTGGAATTTGAACGGCTTGGTCGTCTAGTGTCCCAGCGCCCGCGTGATCCACTTTCGTCCTGCGGCAACGAAGATGAGATTGAAAACGATGAGGACAACCAGCATGGCTGCCGAAGAAGTGAAATGGCCGCCGACAAATGATTCATATATAACGTTGGCGACCACCACGCTGCCTGCCGATGCCAATAACAATGCGACGGAAAAATCCTTTGCCGCGTGGACGAGGACCCAGAGCCAGCCGTTAATAAACGCCGGCGTCAAAAGCCTTAGTGTTATCCGAAAGAAAGTCTGAAAATTGCTGGCGCCGCTGGTTTGCGAGACCTCTTCGAGCTCCTGATGGAGCTGCAACATCGCCGAATGCATGAGGCGCGTGCCGAACGCCAAAAAACGGGCAAGAAACGCCAGCACCAAAATCGCCAAGGTGCCGTGCAGCGGCGTGCCGACAAACATCAGAAACAGGGCGAGGCTGGAAATAATTCCCGGAATGGCCAAGGGCATAAAGGCAACCGTATTGATGAATTGCGTGAGGCGACCGGGTCGACGCACGGCGAGCCAGCCCACGAAGCTCACTACCGCCATGGTCAGCGTCGCCGCTAGCAAGGCCACGACCAGCGTGTTGACGAAATAGCTGCCGAAGAATCGGTAATCGAAGAGCCGCTGATAATTGAGTAGCGTCCACTTCAAGTCGGACCAATTTTCCGCAGTCGGCGGCAGGTAGAAACGCAGGAAGCTCGCGTAGAAAAGCACGCTGAACGGAAGGACAACCTTGATTAGCACAAAAAGCAGAATCACGGTCACCGCAACATACTTCCATCCGCCTAGTTGGATCAACTTCGGGCGATAGCCTTTGCCCGTGATCACCGCGTAGTGGGACGCCTGGCGCACCAGGTGCAGATAGAGCATCGTCCCCATGACGCCCATGGCGAGGCCGAACATGCCGAAAACCGCAGGGATGCCGTAGTTCGCGCCAAGGTCAGAGGTGGGAATGAGACCGAAGTAAATCTTGGTCGACAGCGTGTCGATGCCTGCCGTGGGACCCAATGCCAACGGCAACTCCAAAGACTCCAATCCCGTGAGAAAAAAGTAGATGCCCACGGCCGCAACTCCGGGCCGCATGAGCGGTGCTGTGACGGATCGAAGCACTTGATAGCGGTTCGCTCCCGACGCGAGCGCGGCCTCTTCGAGCAATGGATCCATCTGGCGCAGCACGGCGGTGAGAAACAGCCACATGGTTGGTATGATTCCCAAAACGTGGACGAAGATGAGTCCTTCGATGCTGTATATATTAAAAGGCCCTTCGGCGGCGTCGCTGCCGGCGAGCCAGCGGAAATACACGTTGGCCGTGCCGCCGCGCGGCCCGAGCAGCAGTACCCAACCGAGGGCGGTGGCGAAAATCGGCGTGCTCATGGGCAAAAACATGAGCACGTACATGGCGTTGCGCAGCGGCATATCGGTGCGCTCGGTAAGAAACGCAAAGCCAAAGGAAATCGGCAATGCGAAGAAAACACCGAGGCCGGCATAAAGCAATGTGTTGCGGATCACCGGCCAAGAGTCGGCAGCGGAGAAAGCCTGGGTGTATTGCGCGAGAGTATAGACGCCCGGCGCGAACGGCAGGACGCCCGCCGGGCGCACGCTGGCGAGCAGCATGAACATCAACGGCACGATAACGAGAATCGCGAGGATCACCAGGACGACGATAGAGCCGAACTGATGAAACTCGAGAAACCGGGAGAGCGAAGGCGCCGTGAGGCGCGCAAAGGCCCGCGAGGTGGCTATGCCTTCAGATCCTTCCATTCTTACACCGACTCAAGTCGTTGGTTGCGCATTGTACCTTCAACGACTCGAACCGTTTGAACGATTTGCCAGGTTTGAACGCCGGTATCCCGAGTCACCGCGAAAGTTTCTTTTTGCTCGTAATTCCGGCCTTCAACGCCTCGATGGCTATTTTACGATATTCGGCGGACTTCTCCGCGTCTTCTTCCGTTTTCGGGCCGACGACTTGTTCCGGCGAGGTTATCCCATGCTGTCGCGCCAGTTTGGTCAACGGCAGATACTTTTCCTCTTCTTGGAAAAGCCTGAAGATTCCTCCGCCGGTGATTTTGGCTTCGACGTACGCGCCGTCGAAGGTTTCCCACGCCCAATATAGGGCGGCCATATTCGGATCGTTGACGCCCGGATTCATAAGACAATTGACCGTGATGTTGCCGAGCACGAATTCGGCAAAAGCGATGTCGATGGGGGCGCCGAGCGACTTGTGCTGCGTTACCCAGTTCATGGTGGCCATGCTGATATCGCCTTCGCCTTGCGCCAGCGATTCAATAATCTGCATACTTCCGCCGGCGGCGAGTTTCACGCCGTTGGCACCCAGGTTGTGGGCAAACACGCGCATCCGTTCGACGTCCCAACCGGGAGCGAATGGCAGGGCATAAATTCCCAGCGCTTTTGCGTCCCATACGACTCGATTGCGCCATTTGTCGGCAGTCAAGTCTTCGAGCTTGATGCCTTTGAGTTCGGCGGCCTTCACTCTCTTGGTATTGTAGGCGAGAGTCCAGCTGGTGTTTTGCATAAACATACAGTGATCGCTGAGGACACTCCCATCGGGAGCACCGCCGATGTTCGGAACTGCAGCGCGCAGTTTTTTCGCCAGCGGAAATCCCTCGTAAATCGCTTCCCACGGCGGGCGGCGCGTATTGCCGGCGCGGAACATGCCTAGAATAAGCGGTGTTCCCCCGTCCCACATATCCACGACGCCTCGGCCGCTTTTGGCGGACTCAATGACCTTCATCGGCGCGTCGCGATGGTGGCCAGGCTGGGATTCGATTCTTACCGGAAAACCGAAGCGTTTGACGAAAGCCTGTTCTTGCGCTCTGATAATTTCAGGCGCAGTGGCTTCCAATGTTTTGGTCACGGTTCGGTTGGAAGCTTTGGCTTTGGCCACCAGGTCTTTGAATGATATCGGACTCGGCGCGCTGGCCTGCGCGGCGTGGACTGAAGATGCGCTTGTGAAAAAGAGCAATGCGAGAGCAATGGCGGTTACTGTAGGTCGATTCATCGGTTCACCTCCATGTTCATAAAGTTTCTGGTTTCAGCTTCCAGGTTGCGTATTCAACGCGAGGGTCTAATCCTGCAACTCGCGACCGTCGGGTGATTGCCCCATTGCCCGGGCCGGCATGGCGCGGCCGTAGGCGTCCAAATCCGCGGCGCCGTCGAGTTTGAAAAATCTTACGACGTTACCCATTACCATCTTGTGGCGCTCCTTGGCGTCAACGCCGGCGAAAGTCTCGCCGATGATCTTCTGCGAGTTCGGCCAATCGCCGGTGGCGTGAGCAAAGTCACTGCCCCAGATTAAAATTTCCACGCCGATCTCATGGCGGCATGTAACCGCCCAGGGATCGCGCAT